>JANWZD010000002.1:16148-316148 GCA_025054935.1 Dehalococcoidia bacterium
GCGTTTGGGCCGCTGTCGGCGGTAGATGTGGCGGAGCTGCGGCGGGTGCTGGATGATGCGGCGAGCCGGCAGCAGCAGGTGATTGTGGAGCTGCACAACTTTGGGGCCTATTATGGGCGGAAGCTGACGGTGGCGGATGGGGCGCAGTTTGCGGATGTGTGGGCGAAGCTGGCGGGGGCGTTGGTGGGGCATCCGGGGCTGTATGGGTATGAGCTGATGAACGAGCCGGGGGACCTGCCGGGGGGAAGCGCGACGTGGAAGGTGCTGGCGCAGGCGGGGGTGGAGGGGGTGCGGCGGGTGGACCGGCAGGCGTGGGTGCTGGTGCCGGGGTATCACTGGCAGAAGGCGAACACGTGGCGGGAGTACAACGAGGAGCTGCTGGTGGAAGACCCGGTGGGGAAGGTGCTGTATGCGGCGCATGTGTATTTTGACGGGGAGGCGCCGGGGTTTCACCGGTATGGGTATGAGGCGGGGGGGGCGTATCCGGAGATAGGGGTGGAGCGGGTGCGGCCGTTTGTGGAGTGGCTGCGGGCGCATGGGGTGCTGGGGATAATCACGGAGTATGGGGTGGTGGACCGGGATGAGCGGTGGCTGACGGTGCTGGACAATTTTCTGCGGGTGGTGGATAGCGAGGAGCGGGTGGTGGGGGCGGTGGCGTGGGCGGCGGGGCCGTTGTGGGGGACGCCGCGGGAGCTGGGGCTGGACCCGCTGAATGGGCGCGACCAGCCCCAAATGCAGGTGATCGCCCGCTATGCCGGCGGCACCGTCCAGCCCGGGGTGCGCCGCTCGGCCATCTCGCCGCGGGAGGAGCCGGCTGCTGCCACGGCGGTCGGGCGAGCGATCGCGGCTGCCTGTCAGGCGATTGGCCAGCCGCATGAGCAGTGCCTAGTCCGGCGAGTGTTGCTGACCGGGTGGAGCTGGCTGAGCGATCGGGTGAAGACCTTCTCGTCCCCTTCGCGTGCGGACGGCTAGGCGGTCGGCTGGGGTGCGCTCCGCGCCTGCGTGACGGCGCGAAGGACAATCGGCGCGGTGAAAATCGCTTCGAGGGTGACCGCACTCAGCCAGCCAAGCGCTACTCCCGGCAGGCCAGCTAGGAGCGCGCCGAGGGCCGCGAGCGCGATCTCGCCGGCCCCGCCGATGACCATCACCCGCGCTGCTTCTCGCACCCGTCCTTCGACCCGGCAAATGGCGACATAGTGGTCTTTGACGATGAGCGGAAAGACCCCAAGAGCGAGAATGCGGAGGCTCGGCAGCGCGCCATCGGCATAGCCCGGACCGAAGAGGGTGAGCAGCGGCTCAGCGGCAACGAGGAGGACGAGGTTCGCTGCTCCTCCGAGCGCGGCGGCGAGGGGGATGGTAAAGCGCGTGCGCTGCCCGATCAGCTGGGGGGTCCGTGCCCCGACGGCAAAAATCCCCATTGTGAGCGCAAACGGCGGCATGCTGACGAAGTTCGCGATCATGATCGCGATGTAGAAGTACGCGGCGGCTTCCGCGGAGATGAGCGCCGTTGCGACTAAGGGAAGCAGGTAATACCACAGCTGCAGCGACAGATTGAGGGTATTGTGGTCGAATGCGCCGCTGCGGGATCGCCAAACCCAGCCGAGCGAGGGCCAGGCGAGGAGCCGCGCGGAGGGGAAGCGGCGGACGAGCACAGCCGCGACATACCCGACCGATACCAGATTGCCTGCCAGCCAGAGGGCGTAGATCGTCATGCCGTTTGCCCCGGGCAGGAGGCTGCCGGCAAGCGGAACGAAGAGCAGTTTGGCAAGGCTGAAAATGGTGTTGCGCCACACCTGCACCGAGCCGAGGAGAAGCCCAAGAAAGGCTTGATCGAGCACCAGCGTCATCGCCGTCACTGCCACGCCCAGGCTGAACAGCAGATTGAGGGGAAGGCTCGTCGCGAGCATCTGCAGGTCTGCGACGAAAACGCCGGCGGCTGCGCCGGCGAGCGACCCGAGCGCGAACGCGACAATGCCGGCAGCAACAGCGGCGCTCGCGATGAGCGCCGGTTCCCGGCCGGGCTGGCGCGGCAGTTCGGCGATCAGCATCGTTCCCAGCCCGACCATGCCGATGTTCGCGAGGAGGGTCATCGCAGAGACGGCCGTTGCGGCAATCCCGACCTCCGCCGGTAGGAACGATCGCGCCGCAACCGTCCAGAAGGCGAAGCCGAGGAGCGAGGTGATGGCGGTCGTGCCGACCATCGAGAAAGCAGTGCGGAGAACCGCGCGATTGGCAGTCGAACTGAAGGCGGCGCGCGTCCGCGCGACGACCGTTCGCGGCGCGCTGCTCATGCCGGCTCCCGGTTCCAGAGCACCGTCTGCCGATATGGCGTGGTCGCGTTGGGCGGCCGGTAGACCTGAGCAGTCACTGCCTGCCAAGCGTCGGGAAGCAGAACGCGGCCGGTCCAGCGTGCGCCGTTTTCGAGGGGTACCGGCGACCACCGTGCTGCTACTCGGCCGTCGATCAGCACGTCAACACGGTAGGTTTCGGCTGCGCCCTCGTGGTTCGCGAGACTAACGACAACCTCGCCCGCAAAAGGAGGGCGGCTCAAGGACAGCTGCGTGAAGGTTGTTTGGGGTGCAGTGAGCGCGCCCGCAACGCCGAGACCGGCTGCCAAGGTTGCCTGGATGAGCGCGATCCCCGCGATCAGCCATATCCGCGAGCTTTTTGGTCGCTGCCGTGCGACGCGAGGACCGGCTGCTGCTTGGGGTCCTGGTGGTGGCGCCTGCACAGTGGTCAGCCATATCAGCATGAGCATGAGCGCTATTAGACCGAGCCACATCAGCCCATCAAGAGGGAACCCTGCTGCCGAGAGGAGAAGCCCGCCGAGGATGAGCGCGACGAAGACGAGGGCGAGCGAGGCAGCGAAGCGCTCCCACCACTCGAACAGGGTCGGCGGGAAGGCAGCGAGACCGAGCAGGGCAGCGAGCGCAGCAAGCGCAGTGAGCGTGGCAAGGGCGGCGACGACGGGGATGCCGCGCCCGATCAGCAGGAGGAGCGCTGCGAGGATGCCGAGCGTACCCCAGAGACTAGCCACCGATCACCGACTGCAGATCGTAGATGGCAATGTTGCCGCTGTCGTAAATCTTGTCGATACCAAACAAGCCGTCGAGCTTTGCCAACGCTGCCCGACTGATCGGCTGGACATAGCCGAAGGCGCCCGGTTCGGTCGGGTCGAAATACATCCCGAGCACGGGAAGGGCGGTGCTCAGCCGGCGGTCCACGAGCAGATAGCGCACACGCCCGCGCCGGAGCAGCTCGATCTCCCGCGGGCCGAACTGCTCCGACTGGAAGACCGGCGCGAGCTCCACGCCGTCGGCAAGGCCGTGCACGATCCGCTGTTCGCCGTAGGCATTCTGGAGCAGCCGATTGATCCGGTCGGCGGCCATTCGGTTGTCCCGGCCGAGCGCCTCGCGCGTCCACTGAGCCGCGGCTCGCCCTTCGGCCTCGATCGAGCGCGTATCTGCCGAAACGAGGTAGGGGCCCGGCAGGCGGGCCCAGTACGGCCAGCCGACCACGAGGCCGCTCGCGAAAATGACCGCCACGACGCCGGTCACTAGCCACGGCCGAGCGCTGCCGGTCCAGCGGAGCCACCGGCTCCAGACCAGCCCAAGCGCGATCACAAACGCAATCCCGACGAAGAGAAAAGCGACTGCCCGGCTGGCAAGCTCCGACCCGACATTCACGAGGCGGAGGACTAACGTTGCGGGGTAGCCGAGCGCAGGTGCGGCGAGGGCGAGGATCAGCGCATCAATCGGCTCTCGGCGCCACAGGACCCACAGCCCGACCGGCAGCGTGAGGAGGACGAGAAGAACCCCGCTGTATCCCAGCGCTTGGTCGAACAGCGGCGCTGTCTCCCCGCTTGCAGCGCGGAACAGCTGGCGCGCCGGCGCTTCGCCGCTTGCGAGCCGGACAACATCCTGAATGCCGCGCGTCACCGGCGCAGCGACATAGTCGACCGTCACGGTGGCGACGAACACGGTCCAGAGGACGATCAAGCAGCCGAGCGTGAGAGTGGGGAAGATCACCAGCCGTTGCGCGCTCAGGCTCGGCAGGAGCCGACCGGCCCATCGGCGAAGCGGGGCGGGGCCTCCCTCTTTTCGGGCTGAGGCGTCGGCAGGAAGGACGATCGCGAGCGTGCTCCAGAAGACCAAGAAAATCAGCAGCACGTAGGAGGTGACGTGATGGGTAACGGTGACTGCGGCGAGCGTCGCCACTAGCACGACCCAATGCCGCCACAGGGGGAGCTGTCGGCGCGTCGCGCGCGCGATGAGGAAAAGCGCGAACACAGCGAGCGGAAGGGCGAGGGTCTCGTAGGCGAACTGCGAGCCGAAGTAGACAAAGTTTGGGTTGCCGGCATAGAGGGCGACGGCAACGCCCGCGACCCGCACTGAGCGCCCGACTGTCTCGAAGAAGAGGAAGAGTGCAAGCGCAAGCAGAACCCGCGCCGCTGCCACGACGAGAAATCCCGCGAGCAGAAGCGGGATCTCGCCGAGCGTTACTAAAGCGCTAACGATGATCTCCAAGCCGGGAAAGAGCGGGCTCGCCGGCAGAAGCGCATTCTCGTGGAACAGTTCCCCCGTCCCGATGATGTCGAGCGCGGTGCGCCAGTGGAGCAGTTCATCGAAGAACGTCAACTCCAACGGGCTATGCAGCGCCTTCACCGCGAACAGCGCAACGTAGAGCAGCCCGACGGTGAGTAGGCGGTCACGGCGGCGAGGATACGATGAGGCTAAGTAGGCGGTCGGAGGAACGATGATGGCGATGATCCCCGCCCAGTAGAGAGGGAGGGCGACCGGCGATCCCCACCGGGCGAGGCTATAGGCGGCGGCGATCAAGCAGAGCGCGCTTCCCGCAATAACAACGAGGGAGGCAACCCCGAGCCCTGCCGGAGCAGCGGGAACAGCGCGCTCTCCTGTCGCCGGCCTGACAAGCGGCGGAATGGCGGTCCAGAGGGCAGGGAAGAGGCGGGGAGACGCATGCCCAGTGCGGGAGTTCGCCGTCACGCCTCGCGGGACTACTCGGACCACTCCTCTTCCCGGCTCGCGGTGGCGCTCGACTGTCCGGTCTCTTGGCAAAGTCGGCGGTAGATTGCCTCGACCCGCGGCACCACTGTCCCCGCTTGAAAGGAACGAACGCGGCGCAATCCCGCGCGTCCGAGCTGCTCGCGCAGCGCTGGGTCGTGAAGCAGGCGGCGCAGCGCGTCGCGCAGCGCGGCAGGGTCGGCAGGAGGAACAAGGAGACCGGTCTCGCCGTCGACGACGATATCAGTCAAGCCGCCCGTTGCCGAAGCGACGACCGCTTGGCCGCAGGCCATCGCTTCAAGGGCGGTGGTGGGACAGGGGTCGGGCCAGATGGAGGGGACGACGGCGAGAAGCGCATTGCGGCGCGCTGCCATCACCGCTCCGTGCGGCCACGACTCCTCAATCACCGCCCCTGGCGGGATCGGCGCGGTCAGTGTCGGCGTCCGGCGGCCGATCAAGACGAGCGGCGGCGGGGATTCAAGCTGAGCATAGGCAGTGAGCAATCCGTTTACCCCTTTGTCGTCGCTCAGGTCGCCAACATACAGCAAATAGGGAGACGATGGTAAGCGGCTGAGATAGTCAGAATGCGGATCATCGACGCGCGCGACGTCGTCTGGGACGAAGTTGGGCACCACCTCGAACGGTAGCCGTTGTTCGGCGAGGCGGCTGCTGGCGGCCACAGCCCTGCTTACGGGCAGGAAGAGATCGACGCAGCGCGCCTCTACTGGCAGCGCGAGCCGGAGCGCGAGTGTCGTCACGGCGCCCTTGAGGGGGCCGTAATGCTCGGCGGCGCAGCCAAGGCATTTCCGCAGCGCGGGGCCGTGGCACGGCTGGCCGCGGTACATCAGCCGCTTCTTGGCGCAGATCAAGCTGTAGTCGTGCAGGCTCAGCACCAGCGGCGGGCCGTCGCGGCGCTTGAGCGGCACGTACGAATGGACCATCCAGTTATGGGCGTGAACGACCTGAGGGCGAAATTCGCCGACGAGCCGGCGCAAGGCGCGCGTCATCTCGGGGTCAGGAGCGGGAGGAGCGTGACGGCGCTCGTCTGAGAAAAGACGCGGAAGCCGATGCACCGTTCCGCGCAGCCGCTCGACCCGAACGGCTCCATCCCGCTCGGAGGCAGCGCCTTCTGTCAGCGCCGTCGTGGCGACGACCACCTCATGGCCGCGCGCCGCAAGCCCCTGCGCCAGCGCGCGGACGTGACGCTCTTCACCACCGATGACCGGAGGGTAGAACTGGGCGAGCATCAGGATACGCATCAGCGCGCTGCCAACGCCTCGAAATAGACCAGCTCAAGCTGCTGAACGCAGCGGTCCCAAGTCGGCAGCTCGTAGGGAGGAGGAGGCTTGCCGACTTGCGCAAGCAGCGTCTCCGCGATCTCCTCCGGCGAGCTGCGCCGGTCGACTGCCCCGGCCAAGCCTTCCTCGGCGATCTCGGCGAGACCCGACGTCCGCATCACCACCACGGGGCGCCGGAGCGCTAAGGCCTCCATCACGGCGACCGGATGCGCTTCATAGTCGCTCAGCAGGGCGACCACGTCGGCTCGAGCATAGACGGCACTCATTGCGGCGCGGTCGGCTGGCGGCACCGCGAAGATACGCACCCGGTCCGCCACGCCCTCCCGCTCGGCGAGCGCGCGCAGCGCCCCTTCGTAGGGTCCGGCGCCGACGACCCAGACCCGCGCATTCGGCTGGCAGCGGAGCATGGCCGGCAGGGCGGCGATTACGCGATGATGCCCCTTGTAGCGCTCAAGCCGGCCGACGGAGGCGATGATGAGCCCATCATCGTCGAAAGGAGGACGGCCTGGCGGCGGCGGCAGGAGACCGCCGTTCGGGATGACGGTGAACTGCGCGGCAGGAAGCCGCAGCAGGCGCTGAAAGAAGGTCGCCTCGAAGCGGGAGACGCCAATCAGCTTGCGCGCACCGGCAAAGAGCGGACGGAGGAGCCACCATTGCAGGGCGCGGATTCGATTGCGCCACGCTTGGGAGTGGCCGCCGGTGTGGAAGGTGACAACATACGGCAGCCCGCCTCGCTGCGCGCCGAGCATCGCGAACGGAGGAACGGCGGTGTGGCAGCCTTGGACATGAACGAGATCCCAGCCGCCAGCGGCGATCCGGCGCGCGATGTCGGGCACCACATAGAAATCGGAGTTGGCGAAAGCGCGGATGGGAAGCCGAACGATCCGCAGCCCTTCGCGCTCCTCCTCAGCCGGACCATTGCCAGGCGGAAGGGAGGTAAGGACGGTCACCTCCCAGCCGCGGCGGGCGAGGCGGGTGCCCACTTCGTGAACGTGGGTCTCGATTCCCCCCATGAGCGGAAGGTAGCGTGCTGCTGCCATCACGACCCGCCGACGGGAGGTCGTGTTAGATGAGGTGCTCAATCCTCCCCTGAAGATATCCGAGCGCCGTGACGACAAGACCGAGGCCGATCGCAGCGGCGCGCTGCACTCCCTCAGCCCGCCCGCTCACAAGCTCGCGCACGATGGCGCGCGGCACGGTGACGAGCGCGTAGCGGCGCTCCTCCGCGAGCGCAGACTGTGCGCCCACGAGCCGGGCGAGGTGCGCTTTCGCCAGTCCTTCGGTATAACAGCGCCGGAGGAAATACTGCATCGTTGTCCGCTCGGGTGGAACAGCGTGGCGAATCAGTGCTGATGGTTCGTAGAGAATCGTCGCGCGAGGAAGACGCTGCGTCAAGCGGATACAGAGCTCGGTGTCGTCGCCACGCTGCATACTGGGGCCAATCTGACCGATAGCGTGGTTGAAGCCGCCGACAGCGAGAATTGCCCAGCGCCGAAACGACATGTTCGCGCCGATGACGTTCCGAACAGGACAGCTTGCGGTTGGCAGCCCGCGGTAGCTGCAGCCGATGGTCCACAGAAATTCCGCCGGCAGCCACGAGGGCGGCTGGCCGAGCCAGCGGGGCGCGACTGCGCCGCCGACGCCGATGATGCGCGCATCGGCAGCGTAGGCAGCTGCCAAGCGCTCAAGCCACGTCGGCTCGGCGACAGCGTCATCGTCGAGAAACGCGACGAGCGGAGCGGTGGTGGCGGCAACTCCGGCGTTGCGGGCGCCAGAGAGGCCGGGAGGACCGGGATTGCGGATCACGCGGGCGCCGTCGACGATCGCTTGAAGACGCGCGAACAGTCGCTCATTGCCGTCGGCAACGACGACGATTTCATCGGGCGGCAGCGTCTGCGCTTGGACGGAGGCGAGAGCGGCGAGGAGCAGATCTCGGCGCTGTTCGGTGTAGGTGCAGATAACGACAGCGAAACCGCTCCCCTCGGCAGGGGTCAGGGCGGTCACGCGGCTGGTCGGGTGACAGGAGCAGCCGGCTTCAGCGGTGAGCTGGCCCTGCTTTCAGCGAGAGTGGTTCCCGGGTCGGCAGCGGCTTCGCACGCCTGCGCGAGCAGAGCGCGTTCCCGCTTCCCGAAGACGCGGTCGACCCGTCGGACATCTACTGTCGGGCAAAACCGCTCGCGAAGGATGGTCTTCAGCACGCGCCAGCCGTCTGGGAACGCGCGCAGCCGCCCTTCGCCATGGATGCGGGGCGCTTCGAAGCTGGGCACTTCGGCGACCTTCAGCCCTGCGCGGAGCGCGCGAATATTCATGAGGGTCTCGATCTCAAAGCCGTCTGCATCGAGGGCGAGCAGCGGCAGGACGCGCCGCCAGAACGCGTTGTAGCCGTAGCAGAGGTCGGTATACTTTCCGCCGAACAGCAGCCGGACGAGCATCGTCAGGCCCCAATTGCCCTGCTGGCGATAGAGCGGCATGTCGGCCGTGCCGCCCCCTTGGAGAAACCGCGACCCTTTGACATAGTCCGCGCCGGCCAGCAGCGCGCCGACGAACACTGGGATTTCACGCGGGTCAGTCGAGCCGTCCGCGTCGATCGCGACGACAATATCGCCAGTTGCGGCTTCGAATCCAGCGCGGAGAGCGTCACCCTTCCCCTTGCCGGGCTGCTCGATCACCCGAATATCTGGCATGATCGCTCGCGCCACCGCGACGGTATCGTCGGTGGAGTGACCGTCAACGAGGATGACTTCGTCGACCTCCTCGGTCGGAATATCGCGGAGGACGTAGGGGAGGTTCTCTGCCTCGTTGAGCGCAGGGATGATGACAGAGACGGTTGGTCGGTTCATGTTATGAACTCTCCTTCTTGCTGCGACGAGCGGCAAGAGAGTATTCCTCACCCTGCCCTCCAGCATCAGCGGCAGTCCAGCCGCACACTGCATCCAAGAACAGGTCGACGCCGGCAGGCTGGCGCTTGCGCACTTCGAGAATGCATAGGTCGTCGCGATTTAAGCTAATAAGTACAACGCGCATGCTCGGCTGCAGGTTCCCCTCGGGGCCGAGCAGGGCGGTGATCAAGTCGGTGGGCATCTGGTCGGCAACGATGACGGTCGGGCGGTGCTCGGTTAGCGCTGTCGGCTGGAATTCTCGAAGATGGCAGGTGTGCACGACCATCGCGCCGTTCGCCGAGCGGAGCAGGTGATAAGCGACGTCGCGAAGGAGCGCGTCCCGATAGACGAGCAGCACCCGCTGCTCGGTCGTTGTTCCGGCAGGAACTTTCATGGTGGCCTGGGCGACTGCTCGGTCCTTCGGCATATTGCCTCGTCACCGCCGACTATAGAGATCTGGGGCGCCGGTTTCATCCTCAGGATCGCCGTTCTTCTGTCATCTCTTACGACGAGAAGACCGTAGAACGAGGTACGACACTTTGCGTATCCTCTCCTCAATCGCTTTGCGGCGCGCTCTGCGGCACGATGCCCCCGCGTGGGGCGTCATAAGCACGCGTCGGTATCGCATCCCCCTCTCGGGAGGTATCTCTCCGGTTGTGCTGGGCCATGCTTTCAGCAAGCGGGCAACGATGGGGGCTCTCGGCGGCGCCGAGGCAAACCAGCGCTCTGCCTTCATCTGGCTTCCCAGCGTCGCGACAGCGCGTCAAAATCGCTGCCCGCTTCTGCCTTTCCACTGGCCAATCATGTCAGGAGAGCGCTGCTTGTCGCGCGAACGACAAATGCAGTAGGCGCTTCTACGAATTGACGCGACGAGAGGGAGCGAAGAAGATCGCGCCGAGGAACTGCGCGGTAACGCGTGGGCACGGCAGACGGGGCCCGCGAGGCGCGTGTTTTTCCCTAGGCCTCGGCGCGGTAGCGACCCTCGCGCGTGGCTTCCTGCGCGCGAAGAGGCTGCGCTCGCCGGCGCGGCGGGAACAGGTAGTCGGCATGATCTGGAGGGTGACAGGCATCTGCTGGCGTCGCCGAAGAACAGTCCATAGCGCTGCCCGACCCCGCGCGCGAGAGAGGCGCCTCCCGCACCGCCGGCAGTCCACGAGCCGGCGGGGGCAGCGAGCGTGGCCGATCCCTAATGGCCGCCTCGGAGCTGGCTGTGCCGTCTCGGCGGAGCGGCTGCGGGCGGCAGTTCGGAGGGAAGGGCGCAAAAAGGCGCCGGCTCGCCGTGCCGCGGTCCGTCGGCGGATCGCGGGGCTGGCCATCGCGGCCTGGCCGCTGGGCGCTCCTCTGCGTGCTCGTCACGAGCCGACGGATCTCCGCGAAGCGGAACGGCAGTCCCCGCGCCGAGGGGAAAGCGGTGCCGAGCCTCCTTCGCGCTGACAGGGCGGCGCGGCGCGCGGGGACTGACAGAGGAGGCGGCGAATCACTCCGCTGCGTGGGGCGCCCCGACGCTCGTGCCCATTCCGGCGTCCGGCCTATGGCGCAGACGATCGTCCGCGAGGAGCGCGCCGCCCTCCTCCAGCCGTCGCTGGAGACGAGAGGCCGGCAGCGGATGGGAGCGTCTCGGTTCGGCCGCACAGTGCGGCGCCGCGTGGCCGCCGTCGCTTGGGGTCTCGGAGGGGGAGGGAAGCGCACGCGGACTCGCAATCCCATGGAGGAATTCGCAATGCCTCGAGATGAGAGCGCTGCTGCTCCGCGCGCGCCGGAGGGCGATCGCGCCCGGGTTCTCATCGTTGATGATCAGCCCCGCACGCGACAGGCGCTCGCTCAGCTCTTGGAAGACCATCCGCGGCTGGCGGTGGTGGGGGGCGCTGCGACTGCAGAAGAAGCGCTCGCGCAGGTCGCTTCCCTCGAACCGGATGTCGTCCTCCTTGAGCTGTATCTCGGGGGAGCCGACGGCGTGGCGATCATCGCCGAGATCCGCCGGCTGCGGCCGACAGCCAAAGTGGTCGTCCTGACAATGTCTGAGGACGACAACGACCTCCTCCGGGCAGTCATGGCGGGTGCCAGCGGCTATGTCATCAAGAGCGCGGACATCTCCTCGCTTGTCACTTCGCTCGAATGGGTCGTTGCCGGCGAAGCAGCGCTGTCGCGGGCGCTGACGGCTCGGCTCGTGAACCGCTTGCGCGATGCGGCGTTCCAGCTGCGCGCCGAGGGAGCGCTTGAACGGAGCGTGCCGCGCGCTCGGCTCGAACGCCTCTCGCCGCGGGAACGGGAGGTGCTGGCGCTGATTACGCGCGGCGCATCCAACCGTCAGATTGCGCGAGCGCTGGGGCTGTCGGAGCATACTGTCCGTACTCACGTCACCAATATCCTTGCCAAGCTCGGGCTTGAGAATCGCGTTCAGGCGGCGGCAGCAGCAATCCGACTCGACTTCCTCAGCAGCGCTGGATCCGCCAGCTCGCCGTCGTCCTCCTCGGAGCCAGCCGCTTCACCCGAGTGACAGCGGAGCGGTGTTGCGGCAATGGCGCGGCGGGTGATCGGGGCGCGTGCGCGTCCTCGCGCCGCAAGAACCGCGGTTGACCCGGCGCGCTTCGACCAGCAGGGCAACGCCGGCGCTGCCGCACGTGCTGCTCCTCGGCGCAGAGAGGAGAGGGACGGCGCGTCGCGCTGACCACGATGAGAGAGCCGGGCGGCACCGCGCTCGTCCCCGCCGTTTAGGTGCCTCGCAGCGTCTCCGGAAGGGTGCAGTCATTTTGGACTGCGAACGCCGCCGCTTGGACCCGGTTCGTGAACCCGAGCTTGCTGAGCAGGTTCGTCACATGCGTGCGGACGGTGTGCTCGGAGATATGGAGGCTGCGGGCGATCTCCTTGTTTGCTGCCCCCTTAGCGAGATAGGCAAGGATGACGCGCTCACGCTCGCTCAGCCGCTCCAACAAGGGGTCGGGCGGGCGCGGCGGCGGGGGCGACCCGGTTTTCACGCTCTGCAGTTGCTGAAGCTTGAGCGTCAGGCGGGTTGTCAATGCCCGCGAGAGCGCGACCTCGCCGGCGGCGACGCCGTGCAGTGACTTCACCAGCGCGGCGAACTCCGTGCTCTTGGGAATGTAGCCGCTGGCGCCCGCGACGAGCACGGCGACGAGCTGATCGTCGTCGATCTCATCGCTGAGAACAACGACCCGGACAGCGGGAAACTCCCGCCGGATTTGGCGGAGCAGGTCGAGACTGTCGCAGTCCGCGAGCCGAAGATCGAGAAGGACGATATCTGGCCGGGCTTGGCGTATCTTGGCGATCGCCTCAGCGCAGTTTGACGCCTCGCCGACGACATCGAACGCCTTCTGCTCGCGGAACAGGCCAGCAAGCCCCGCGCGAACAAGCTGGTGATCGTCGACGAGGACGAGCCTCACGGAACTCCCTCAAGTAGCGTAGCGCATCCTCCCTCGTCTTGCTGAGGGATTGGCGACAAGTATAGGGCTGGCAGGCGCGAAAGGGAGCATCTCCGCCCCAAGTGCAGGCAACGTTGCCTCTGCATCGACGTCTTTCGGCACCAAGCGAGGATCTCTGCAGCCCCATCACGACGCTCGGTGCGCTGCCGAAGGGCGGCGTGTCCCCGCGGAGAGCGAGAGTTGACAGGAGAGATTAATCTTGATTAAGATGCGAGCTAAAGGTGAGCAAAGCGAGGCTGGCAATGGAACTGGCGTTGGCGCCACGCAAGATCCTCGGGTTTGAGCTTCTCGAGCGCTGGATCCGCGCGCTGCTGGCGGCGAAGCCGCTCTACGCCGGAGGCGCATTCTCGTCGCGCCGGACGTAGATCAGCGCCGCCGACCGCTGCTCGAGGCGGATCTCCCTTCCGCTTTCGGTGCGAGCGGTCACCGCGCCAGTTTTCTGGTCGACGGCGATGATATCGAGGGGGGTCCCCGGCTTCACGCCGTTCCGTTCAAGATATTCCAACAGATCGAGGTCCGCCTCGGCTTCCTCTGTGATCCGTGCCAGCCAAACGCGCTCCCCCGGCGACACTTCGCTGAGATAGAGGCCGCTGTAGTCCATCTCCGCGCCGCTGCCCGGGATTGGATTGCCGTGCGGGCAGTGCGTCGGTCGCCCGATCGACTCGAAGAGGCGGTCGAGGAGCTTCTCGTCGAACCCTGCTTCGAAGGCGTGCGCAGCTTCGTGCGCTTCAGTAGAGCTGAGGCGCAGTTCGCCCTGCAGCCAGCGTTCGATCAGCCGATGTTTGCGGGTCGCCGCTTCCCCGATCGCGCGTCCGGCCTCGGTGAGGACAATCTCTTTGCGGTCGCCACGATCGATCAGTTGGACATAGCCCGCCTTTGCGAGCCGCTGTAAGGTCTGAGTGATCGAAGGCGGAGAGACGCGCAAGTGCTCGGCGAGGCGCGCGCCGATCAACGTCTTCCGTTCCGCCGTCAGCGCATAGATGGCCTGCAGGTAGTTCTCCGTTGCCGGCGTCACCTTCACCGTGTTGGGCTTGCCCTTCTCCGCCGATGAACGGTGAGTGTGGGGCATCGTCAGCACTCCTTGCGACGCGCCGGCGGTCTCTCCGACTCGTCGTCTCAGGCGCCGGCGCTTCCCCCAATACTACCAGACTTAGTCGGCCGCTGGGGTCAGTTCGCCAACGTCGACACCGCGCAGCTTCGCAAGGATCGTCGCCCGCTCGTTCCAGACTTGGCGGAGGGTGTCGATGATGACCGGTACTTCAAGGTAGTCGATGGCGATCGCAATCCACGCTACCCAGCCGTTCCAGGTGACAATCGACTGCTCCGCAAACGCTTTCACCACCAACTCATCGGTGATCCAGAAGATGTGGATATATTGAGTATTGAGCAGCAGCAGATAAAGCAGCGGCCGCCAGTGGATCGCCGAACGGAGCTGGTTGAGATAGAGCAGCGAGACCGAGACAAGGGTCGGAATTTCCAGATAATCCGGGATGGCGTAGAACGGGCTGCTTTCCGGGATGAAGAGGATCCGCCAGCCGAACAGGTTGTCGACGATGTATCCCGTCAGCCAGTAGAGGTGGATCAGTTGGAGCAGAAAGATTCCTGTCGAAACGATCAGATTGGCAAGGTAGTGCCGGTTGTACCATTCCCAAAACGCGCGCATTGGATCGCCTCCGTCCGACAAGCGTACCGGACGGGAGCCCCAATTAGTCTAGATCCAACCGATCGTCTTTGGCATGCCTAATGAGGCCGACAGAAGGAGCGCAACCGATGAGCGACACGACGTTCGATTGGCCGGCTCTCGTCGAGGCGTTGACCCGGCTGCTGCGTCTCAAAACCCTGCCTATCGGCATGAAGCTGTTCAGTGACGAGGCCGCGTTGGCCGCGATGCCGGGAGTGCGCCGTCCGAAAGCGCGCCACACGCTCGATCAGATCGTCGGCCAAGCGGCGCGGCTCGGCTGGACAGTCGGCATCACAGCCGACGACCTCGCGCTTCAGCAGTGCGGGGCAGTGGTGGGGCTGCACCCGCAAGATGAGCAGTTTCAGGCGGGCGCGTTCCTGACCGGGGTCTGGTATGCCACTCCCGCCGACTCAGCCGCCCACCAGCGCGCGCTTACCACGGTGCCCTATGGGCGGTATCGGGCGCTCGTCGTTTCGCCTCTTGCGCGTGGGCTGCTCGACCCGCCGGATATCTGTCTCATCTACGCGACGCCCGGCCAGATGATCCTGCTGATCAACGGTCTCCAATATCGGGGCTACCGAAAGTTCGAATGGAGTGCTGTCGGCGAAACGGCCTGCGCCGACTCTTGGGGCCGCGCGCTGGCGACGGGCGAGCCAAGCCTGTCGATCCCGTGCTACGCCGAGCGGCGTTTCGGCGGCGTCGCCGATGACGAGCTCCTGCTTGCGCTGCCGCCGCGGTATCTCCCGCCTTTGATCGACGGGCTCCAGCAGCTTGCCGCAAACGGCGTGCGGTATCCCATCCCCCCGTTTGGGATCCAAGCTGATGTCCGGCCCGGCTTGCCGGCGCACTATCCTGTTCTTGGCCGGGGAGCGCGACCCGGCGAGAAGCCGGCTTAGCGCGTAAGGAGCCGGTCAACCGCCATCGCCGCAAAGAGGAGCGCCAGATAGTTGTTCGAGTAGGTGAAGAGCGCGCGCGCGCGCCGCGTCGTCTTCTCCCGGTAGAGCATGACGGCATACCAGATGAAGACGACCGTCAAGAGCACGGCGGCGGTGAGGTAAAGCCAGCCCATTGTGCCGCCGCCGAACAGCAGCATCGTCACCGGCAGGAGAAGGATCGCGTAGAGCACGATTTGGCGGCGCGTCTCGTCGTCGCCGCGCACGACGGGCAGCATCGGCACGCCCGCGGCAGCATAGTCTCGCTTCGTCATGAGGGCGAGCGCCCAGAAGTGGGGCGGGGTCCAGAAGAAGATGATGGCGAACAGATACCACGCCGGCAGGTCGACCCGTCCGGTTGCGGCCGCCCACCCGACGAGCGGCGGGATAGCGCCTGCCGCTCCGCCGATGACGATGTTATGGATGGTCGCCCGTTTCAGAAGGAGCGTATAGACCACGATGTACAGCAGCGCCCCGCTCAGCCCGAGGAGGGCAGTCAGCCAGTTGACGGCAACGCCAAGCAGGAGGACGGCGAGGGCGATCAAGGCGAGACCAAACCCGAGCGCCCGGTTCGGGGCAACAACGCCGCTGGCAGTCGGCCGGCGTCGCGTCCGCGCCATCAGCGAGTCGATGTCGCGGTCGAAGAAGCAATTGACCGCGTTTGCACCGCCGGCTGCGAACGCCCCGCCGATGATCGTCGCGAGGATGGTCGGCCAGCTCGGAAGCTCGCCGGCGGCGAAGAGCATGGTCATGACGGTCGTGCAGAGCAGGAGCAGAACGACGACCGGCTTCGTCAGCGGAAGATAGCGGCGGATCATGTCGTCGGTTGGAGCCGGGCAGGGGCGGCGCTCGGTGCGGGAGCTCCCGATGTCCGCGGCAGCGCGACGAAAGCGGTCATCAGGACAAATGTCGTCCAGACTGCGGCAGCAAGCGCGAGGTGGAGCCCCGGCCAAGGCCCGTTCAGCCGCTCGATCACCACGAAGGCGCCCACTGCGACCTGAAGAAGGAACAAGACGACGGTGGCCGCCGCGGTCCAGCCCAGCGCCGGCGCGCGGTCGCGATGGCGCCAAACGCGCCAGCAGGTCCAAAAGACGGCGACCCCAACGACGGCCGCAACCAGCCGATGGGAGTAGTTCACCCAGTCGCTCAGCCGGCTGGGAAGAATGCCGCTCTCGCAGAACGGCCAACCGCTGCAGGCAAGCGATGTGCCCGAGCCGAACACGTATGAGCCGCTGACGATCAGCAGAAACATAGCGAGCGCGGTGCCGAGCGTCAGCCGGCGCAGTCCCGCCTCAGTCGAGGGGGGGCGCCACGTCTCGGGCAGGGAGACGACTACTCCGACGAGGATCAGCGCGAGGATCACCATCGCGAAGAGGAGATGCAGGTTGACCGCAAGGCCGGGCAGCTCGGTCAGGACGACGATGGCACCGAGGAGGATCTGAAGGATGAGCAGGAAAGCGGCGGCCGACAGCCACGGCGCGGCGGGACGGCGCCGCGGCCAGTAGGCGCCGACCAGCGCCGCGAGACTGATCAGCGACATTGCGAGGGCGGTGACGCGGTGGGACACTTCGATCCAGGCGTCGACCCGCGCCGGGGGAATGACTTGGCCTTCGCAAAGCGGCCAATCGGGGCATCCCAGCCCGGACCCCGTCACGCGGACGATGCCCCCGACGACGATCAGGAGATACGTTGCGAGAGCAGATGCCACGATCAGCCAGCGGTAGGGTGTCATAGGCGGAACCCTCCTCCGATGCTGGCAGTGCGGTCGGCCAGCGCGATCTCGGCGCCCGCCGCGACGCGAAGCGTCAGGATCACCAGCAGCCCGAGCAGCAGCGGCGGCAGCACCGCCCAGATCAGCTCGAGTGCTGGATGGGACCGACCGGCGATGGCGGAGGGCGCCTGCCGGCCGCGTCGGCGAAGGTACCCAACGAGGAACGCGGTTTCGACCGCAAGAAACAGCGCGGCCGCGATCATGGTCACGACGAGCGGCGGTGTCACGCCACGATTCTAGCGGCTGGGATGGCTGCGTGCCGGGCTATCATACCGGGGGAGGAATGATGCGCGTTGTACTGATCTCCGGGGCAAGCAGCGGGATTGGCCGCGAGACTGCCGACTATCTCGCCAAGCGTGGGTATCGCGTCTTCGCCGGGGCGCGTCGGCCAGAGCGTGCCGCCGTCCTTGCCGAAACCGGCCGCCGGCTCGCGCTGCCGCTCGAAGTCGTGCCGCTCGCGGTCGACGACCCCGACTCGGTTGCCCAGGCGGTCGAACTGGTCGTTTCCCGGGCTGGCCGGCTCGACGCCGTCATCAATAACGCCGGCATCGGCTTTTTCGGGCCTGTCGAGTTGACAACCGATGAGCAGGTCCGACGCGTGCTGGAGACAAACCTGCTTGGAGCGTGGCGGCTCACGCGGGCAGCGCTCCCTCACCTCCGCCGCTCAGCTGGGGTTGTCGTGCAGGTCAGTTCGGTCCAGGGCCGGCTTGTCGCTCCCTTCGGCGGGCTGTATGCCGCAAGCAAGTGGGCGCTGGAAGCGTTCTCGGAGGCGCTCCGCGCCGAGGCGAAGCCGTTCGGCGTCCGCGTTGTCGTCATCGAGCCGGGATTTGTCCTCACCCCGTTCGTGCAGAACCGCGAATCGGCGACGATCCCGCCGGACTCGCCGTACGCCCCGGCGCTTGCTGCGCTCCGCCCCCGCCTCGAGCGCGCCGCCGAGCGGGGCGTCCCCCCCTCTAAAGTCGCGGCGGCGATCTACCGCGCGCTCACCGACCGGCGCGCGCCCTTCCGCATCCCGGTCGGTCCCGATGCGCAGCTCTTCCTGCGGCTGCGGGCGCTCCTGCCAGACGCCGTCGTTTTCGCTGCCATCGACCGGCTGCTTGCCCGCGCGGCCGTCCCCGCGCCGTCGGCGCCGCTTAGCGTCGACGCCGTTGCGCCGGGCGCGTAGAGGCTCACTCGGCCTCCATCGCGCCGGCGAGCCGCTGCCCCAGGGAACAGGCGGCGCAGTTCTTCTCCCGGCACCAGCGCCGATAGAGATAGAGCAGTCCTTGCTGCCGCCGCGCGCCGGTGACAGCGCGGCGGCCTGCCGGGGTGAAGACGAGGTCGCTCATCGCGCGGGTGATGGCGTTCTCGGGGAGCAGCGGCAGCGAGGGAAAGCGCGTGAGCGTTCCGTCAACGACGGCAAGCGGCAGCGCCACATTGACCACGATCGTCCGCGCCCGCTCGGCACCAAGCGCGCCGCCGGCGCCGGCGACGATGGCGGCGGCCGCCCTGCGCGGCGGAAGCGCGGCAAGCCGCCGCAGCCACGACGCCGGTCCCTCACCGTGGCAGGTGACTGCGAGCCGTGCCAGCGCGCGAATGCGGGCTGCCGGCTGGTTTGCCGGGCGGACGGCGGTCGTCGTCCATCGAATCGGGCTTAGGGGCGCGGGTGCGCCAAGCTCCTGCCAGCGCGCACGCTCCTTCCCGTCGCGCGCAAGCCCGGCAGCCCCAAGCAGCAGCGCCGTGACGCGCTCGATCGCCTCCTCGCCGCGTCCGATCATCCCGCTGAGATAGCCCCACGGGAGCGCCTCTGCGAGCGCAAGGAACCCGGGGCCGTTGCCGCCGTAGCCCATCGCCTCGGCGAGCGCTCTCCAGACAGCATCGTCCTCGCCGAGCAGATCGATCTGGCCCGCGAGGCGCAGCGCCCGCTCGGCGAGCCAGGCGTCGCCCGCCGCGTCGACGGCCGCTGCAGCCGCGTCACGATCGCCGCTCGGACAAACAATGCCGGACAGGCCAGCCGCGACCAGCGGGCGGGGGGAGCGCGGGCGGACAATCGCCGACGGAACCTGGGCTCCCGACGCGAGGCGCACGGGCGCTAGGGGACCGAGCGCGACGAGGTGGAGCGCGACGGTGTTGTAGGCGGCATCGCGGTCGTGCCGGTGGCGATACCAATCGGCCGCGCGGAGGTGAAGCTCAATGTCGCCGCGCAGCAGCGTCCCGTCCTCGGCAGCGAGAATGGCGTCGCGGAAGTCGGGGCCCGGCAGTCCCGACCGGCGGCCGGGGTAGACGACCTGGAGGCGCCGCCCGGCAGAGTCGAGGAGCGGCTGCTCGACCTGACTGCTCGCCCAGGCAGCGACCAGTTCCGCCTCCGTCGGCGCTGCGGAACGGTTACGAGGGGCGCTCGTAGGTTGCGGCACGCTTTTCGACGAAGGCGCGCATACCTTCCATCAGGTCGTGGGAGGCGGCGGTGTTCTTGACGCGCTCAAGCGCCTCTTGGCGGCGCTTCTCGAGGTACTCCTCAGTGAAGAGGTTCCCGCTTTCGATCTGGCGGCGGATCGACCCCTCCTTCAGGTGACGCAAGGAGTCTGGACCGCTCGTCAGTACCATCTCGGCCAGTTCAAGCGCGGCCTTCATCAGCTCGGCGCGGGGCACCACGCGGTTGACGTAGCCGAAGTGGAGGCATTCCTGGGCGGTCAGTCGGCCGTTGGCCATCGTGAGGTAGTTTGCAATTGGCCACGGCAGCTCATAGGCGAGGCAGTTCATCCCGAAGACATTCACTTTGGCGTGCAGGTCGGCGATGTAGGTGTCGTCGGCCATCACGCGCAGGTCGCACATCTGGACGATCTCGAGCCCGCCGCCGACGGCGTAGCCGTTGATGGCGGCGATGAGCGGCTTGCGGACAATGTAGTGGTTGCACAGCTTGCCGAACATCGGATGATTCGGGTCGTCGATCGGCCGGAGCTTCTCTGTCTTCCCCTCGCCGTAGAACTCGATAAACTCCTTGATATCCCGCCCGGCGCAGAAGGCGCGATCCCCGGCTCCGGTGACGATAGCGACGCGGATCTCGGGGTTGTTATTGATCTCGTCCCACGCCCAGACGACATCGCGGTGCATCCCGGTATTGAGCGCGTTTCTCGCCTCCGGACGGTTGAGCGTCACGATGGCGATGGGACCGCGCTGCTCGAAAATCGCGCACTCCATGGTGACGATCCGGTCGGTCATGGCTCCTCCGCTCGCGCGGTGATTTCGGAGCTATTGTATCCAGCGTCCTGCGCTGAAGGCGCGGCAGGAAGGCGGGGTGGCCGGCGTCCCCGTTGGGCTAGCGCCCGTCTCGGATCGCGAAGTAGATGGCGTCGGGATGATGGATGACCAGCGCGGCGGTCGACTGTTCCGGGTCGAGTTGATGGGCGGGAGTGAGGGAGACGCCGATCTCGCTGCCGGGGAGGATCCGGAACAAGATCTCCTGCTCAGCCAGGTCTGGGCAGGCGGGGTAGCCCCAGCTGTAGCGGCGGCCAGTTTCCGGACCGAGGCCGAGCTCCGCCTTGATCCGGCGGTGCGTCCACTCGGCGAGGCCTTCGGCAACTTGGACGCTCAGCCCATGGATATAGAGCATGTCGCTGTAGTTGCCCGCCTGCTGGAGGTGATTGATGTAGTCAGACGCCCGCCGGCCGGCGGTGACAATCTGAAGAGGCAGGACGTCGTAGCGGCCGCTCTCGCGCTCGGCGAGATAGTCGGCGAGGCAGAGATGGCGCTCGTCCGGCTGGCGGGGAAAGGTGAAGCGGCCGAGTTCGCGAGACCAGTCTGCGGGGTCGTAGACGATCACCTGCTGGCCGTCGGCTTGACAGGGGTAGTAGCCGTAGATGACCGCCGGCGCGAGCCAGCCCTCCGTTTCGGCGCGCTGTTGGAGGGTCGCCAGCAGCGGCTGGAACTCCTCGGCGATCAGCCGGTCCCACGCTGCGCCCTTGGCTTTCGCGCCGCCCCAGTGCAGCCGAAAGAGGGTGTTCAGGTCGAGGAGCGGCCACACCTCTGCCAGCGGCACGCTGCGCACGACGCGGTAGCCCCAGAATGGCGGTGTCGGCGGCTGGTCGAGCGGGCGCACCGACGAGCGAGGCAGATCAGGACGGAGAACGGCAGGTCCCGCGAGCCCAACTGTGCCGGCACGTCCATCGGCGAGCGCAGCCTCGCGATGGATCTGTTCGAGGAGCGCCGGCCGCCTCTCCGGGTCCATCAGCTGATCCATCACTTCGAGGCCTTCGAAGGCATCCTTGCAGTAGAAGACGCCCGCTTCGTACTTCGTCCCGTCCTCGAGCGTCAGGATCCGGCGTCCGAACGCGCGGTTGATCGACGCGCCGCCGATCAACACCGGAATTTTCAGCCCGCGGCGGTGGAGTTCGTTGACGGTGAGCGGCATCTGCTTCGAGGTGGAGACGAGGAGCGCGGAGAGCCCGATAGCGTCGGCCCCGACCTCGACGGCGCGGTCGATGATCGTGTTGACCGGCACCTGCTTGCCGAGGTTGTAGACGGTGTAGCCGTTGTTGGTCAGGATCGTATCGACGAGGTTCTTGCCGATATCGTGGACATCCCCGTAGACAGTCGCCAGAACGACCTTGCCCTTGCTCACGCCCTCTTTCTTTTCAAGGTACTGTTCGAGATGAGCGACCGCCCGCTTCATCACTTCAGCCGACTGTAGGACAAACGGCAGGATCAGTTCGCCCGCGCCGAATTTATCGCCGACGTCTTTCATTGCGGGGAGGAGAATGTCGTTCAGCACGGCGACGGGCGAGCGCCGGGTGAGGGCCTCGTCGATCAGCGCCTCAATGCCTTCCTTCTTGCGGTGCAGGATCTGCCAGTGGATCCGCTCCTCGGCGCTCATCCCGGCGGTGGGATCGCTCGTCGAGGCGGCAGCAGCGGGGACGGCGTGCTCGAAATGAGCGATAAACCGGGCGAGGGCGTCGGGCCGGCGGTCGAAGATGAGATCATCCGCTAGGTCGCGCTCCTCGGGCGGGATCTCAGCGTAGGGCGTCACCTCGGCGGGGTGAACCATCGCGAGATCGAGCCCATGCTGCACCGCGTGGTAGAGAAAGACGCTGTTCAGCACTGCCCGCGCTGCAGCCTTCAAGCCGAAGGAGACATTGGAAATGCCGAGACTGGTGTACGCCCCGGGCAGGGAGGTCTTGATAGCGCGGATCCCCTCGAGGGTCGCGATCGCGGAGCGGCGGAATTCCTCTTCGCCGGTGGCGAGCGTGAAGGTGAGCGGGTCGAAGATCAGCCACTCCGGCGGGATCTCATACTCCTCGGTCGCGATCTGATAGATGCGCCGGGCGATGGCGAGCTTGCGCTCTGCCGTCTTCGCCATTCCCTCTTCATCGATGGTGAGCGCAACGACAGCCGCGCCATACTCCCGAACGAGGGGCAGAACGGCATCGAGCCGGGCGCGCCCATTTTCGAGGTTGATCGAGTTGACGATCGCGCGCCCGGGGTAGTGCTTGAGCGCCGCTTCGACGACATTCGCTTCGGTCGTGTCGATCATGAGCGGCGCATCGACCCCCATCTGCAGCTTGCGGACGGCAGCAACCATCTGCTGCTCCTCGTCGGAGCGCTCAGTGACGGCGACGCAGAGATCGAGCGCATGGGCGCCGCCTTCGACCTGCTCGCGGGCGATCGTCAGGAGGCCGTCGTAATCCTCGGCGAGAACGAGGCGCTTGACGCGGCGCGACCCCTGGGTGTTGACGCGCTCGCCGATGAGAAGGGGGCGCGGCTCCTGGTCGAGGGGGACGGACTTGATCGCCGAGGCGATGGCCGGCACGGGGCGCGCTCGGCGCGGCTTCGGCCGGATCCCCGCCGCCAGCTCGGCGAGCAGCCGAATATGCTCTGGCGTCGTGCCGCAGCAGCCGCCGATCGCGTTAACGCCGAACTCGCGGGCGAATTCGATCAGGGTCTCTGCGAGCGGGGCCGGCTCCATCGGGTAGCAGGCGCGGCCGTTGACGTTAATCGGCAGCCCCGCATTCGGGATCACCGAGATCGGCCGGCTCGAGAACTCGGCGAGATAGCGCACTGGCTCGCGCATGTAATCCGGCCCGGTCGAGCAGTTCAGCCCGATCACATCGACCGGCAGCGCTTCAAGCGTGGTGAGCGCGGCGCCGATATCGGTGCCGAGCAGCATCCGCCCATTGGTGTCGAGGGTCACCTGCACCTGCAGCGGAACCCAGCGGCCGGAGTCCCGGAAGTAGCGTCCGATCCCGACCACCGCCGCCTTCGCTTCGAGGAGGTCCTGCACGGTCTCGACGAGCAGCAAGTCGCAGCCGCCTTCGATGAGGGCACGGGCCTGCTCGTAAAAGATGTCCGCCAGTTCGTCGAACGTGATGGCCGAGAGGCTCGGGTCGTCGGACGAGGGCAGCATCCCGGTCGGCCCAAGAGAGCCGGCGACGAAGCGGGGCCGCTCCGGCGTTGCGAATTCATCGGCGACGCGCCGCGCCAGCTGCGCCGCCCGGAAATTCACCTCGTACACCCGGTCGCCAAGCCCGTATTCGGCCAGCTTCAGCCGGTTGCCGCCGAAGGTGTTCGTTTCGATGACGTCCGCTCCCGCTGCGAGAAAGGAGCGGTGGATCGTCTCGATCACGTCAGGGCGGGTGATGACGAGGTAGTCATTCGCCCCCTCGAGCCCGCCGAAATCGGCCGCCGATAACTCGAGCGCCTGGATCGAGGTGCCCATCGCTCCGTCGAAGACAACGACCCGTTCCTTGAGCGCGTCGAGATAGGGACTTGATCGCGTAGCCGGTCGAGAGCGTTGGGCGAGCATTCCACCTTCGCGCACGAAGCGGTCTTTTTGCAATGATACCGGCCTGTTTCGGGGGGATCCACGCGCTCCGCAACACCGCCGGGGGGCGGACGCTCCCCCGGCGGCGGGCGGGGAAGCGCGCTTGACAGGGACATTTGCGCGGCGTAAATTTTGCTCTATGAGAGCAGAAATCGCGCCGGTCCTGACGAGTGACCTGACGGCGGCGATCGCAGTCGACGTGGTGGTCTTTATCTACCGCGCCGGGGGGGACGGCACGCCAGCCGAGCGCGTGAACGTCCTTCTGACGGGCGAGCCGGGCGCGTGGGCCTTGCCTGGCGCGCTCGTCCATGTCGATGAGCCGTTTGAAGCGGCCGCCCGCCGTGCGCTTGTGCGGAAAACGGGCTACGACCCGGCGGATTGGTATCTCGACCAGCTGGCGACGTTTGGCGCCGTTCACCGCGACAGCCGCGGGCGTGTCGTCTCGGTGGGGCATCTGGCCTTAGCGCGGCTGGACGACCTGGTGATCGTCAACCCGGAAGCGGCAGCGCGAGCGTGGTGGTGTCCTCTCCCTTCCATCCCGTGGGAGGAACTGCGCTGGGATCATCCCGATATCCTTCGCACCGGGATCACGCGCTTGCGCTCAAAACTGCGCTACTCCTGGGTAGCCTTTGAACTGCTGCCCAATCCGTTTGCCGTCTCCGAGCTCCGCGACCTTTACGCGGCGTTCTACGGTCCGAAGGTTGGCAAGCTGTCGACCAGCAATGTCTTGAAGGCGTTCCGTCCGCTGCTTGAGAGCAAGCAGCTGCTCCCGGTGGGAGAGGTTGCCCGGCTGCGTCGGCGCGGCCGCCCGCCAGCGCGTTACCGCTTTGTGGGCAACCCCGAAGGGGCGCGCGACCGTGAGCTTCCGTGGTAGATCGGTGAGGTTGGCATGGCAGAACGCGTAATCGTGGTCGGTGGTGGCGCTGCGGGGATGACCGCCGCCTTGGCAGTGGCGAATGCGGGCGGCAAGGTGACCTTGATCACAAATGCGATTGGTGGGGGGTCGTCTCCCTGGGCGCAAGGCGGCGTTGCCGCAGCCATCGGCGCGGACGACTCGCCCGAACAGCACCTGCGCGATACGCTCGCGTGCGGGGGCGGGCTGGTTGACGAAGAGGCGGCGCGCCTGATGGCAGAAGAGGCGGCAGCGCGCATCGCCGACCTTATCGCTGCGGGCGTCCCCTTCGACCGAGAGCCAGACGGCTCGCTCGCGCTCGGCCTCGAAGGGGGCCACCATCGCCGGCGCATCATCCATGCCGGCGGCGGCGCCACCGGCTGGCATATTGTCCGCGCCCTCGCCAACGTGGTTCTCGCTACGGCTGAGATCTCGGTGCTTGAAGGACCGACTGTCGCTGCGCTGCAGGTGAAAGCGGGGCGGGTGACCGGCGTCGAGCTCCGCTGGCCGGATGGGATCGACGGCGTGCTGGAGGGGCCGGTCGTCCTCGCGACGGGCGGCTGCGCCGGTCTCTACGGCCGGAGCACGAACCCTGAGACGGTCAACGGCCGCGGCATCGCTCTCGCGTGGCAGGCAGGCGCGGCGCTCGCCGACCTCGAGTTTGTCCAGTTCCACCCCACCGCGCTCGACTTGCCGGTCGCTGCGATGGGCCACAAAGCGCTTTTGCTGACCGAGGCGCTGCGCGGGGAGGGAGCCTATCTTCTCGACGCTCATGGGCGCCGGTTCTTGACTGCGGGGCCGCTCGCGCATCCGCTCGCCGAGCTCGCTCCCCGCGACGTCGTCGCGCGGGCGATCCATTATGCCCGCCAGGATGGTCCGGTCTTCCTCTCCCTCCGTCACCTCGACCCGGACCACGTCCGCGCTCGCTTCCCGAACCTCGTCTCTCTGCTCGCGTCGATCGGGCTGGATCTCGCGACCGACCTGCTGCCTGTCGCGCCGGCAGCGCACTATCTGATGGGAGGGGTGTGGTCGGACCGGAATGGCGCCTCCACCGTGCCGGGGCTGTACGTCGCGGGTGAGGTAGCCTGCACGGGAGTGCACGGGGCGAACCGGCTGGCGTCGAACTCGCTGCTCGAATGCCTCGTCTTCGGCCGGCGCGCCGGGCTTGCGGCCCTCGAGGGGGTTGCGCCAAGCGGGTTCGAAGAGGCGCTCAACCGCGGCTATGAATTGGACGCCCACCCGCCGGCGCCGCCGGAGCAGGGGGTCAGCGGCGAGGCGTTGGGAGCGCTGCTCGACAGCAATCTCGGCGTGATCCGTAACGAAGCGGGTCTCAGCGAAGCGCTCGCCCGGCTTGCGGAAGACGAGGCGGGCGTCGTGGCGCGGCGGATCGCGCTTGGCGCGTGGCTCCGCCGCGAGTCGCGGGGGGCGCATTACCGGAACGATTTTCCGGAGACGGTCGAGAGGTGGCGCGGCCGCATTATTCAGCAGCGCGGGCGTGCCCCCCATTTTGCCCCAGTCCGCGCTCCGGTGGCGGCGGCAGAGCGGCCATGATCGACACCGTCCTGCGCCCCTGCCGGGTGTCGCCCGACCTCCCGGGGCTTGCTGACCAAGTCGCGCGCGCGCTCGCCGAAGACGTGGGCCGAGGCGACCTGACGACGCGCCTGACCGTGCCCGCTGAGATGCGCGCCCGCGCCTCGCTCATCCAGAAATCGCCCGGCGTGCTCGCGGGTGCGCCGGTCTTCGAGGCGGTCTTTGCGCTTGTTCCAGGAGAGGTCTCGATTGCTTGGCTCGTCGAGGAGGGCAGCGTCTCACCCGGGCCGCGTACCGTCGCCGAACTCGAAGGCAGCGCGCGCGCCTTACTGACGGGGGAGCGGACAGCGCTCAACTATCTCCAGCGCTTGTCGGGGATCGCCACGCTCGCCGCCCGCGCGGCGGAGATCATCGCGCCCTATAACGTCACTCTGCTCGACACGCGCAAGACGACGCCAGGATTGCGGCTCCTTGAGAAGTACGCGACGCGGGTCGGCGGGGCGCGCAACCACCGCTTCGGCCTCGATGACGGCATCTTGATCAAGGACAACCATATCGTGGCTGCGGGCGGGATCACCGCGGCGGTGCAGGCGGCCCGCGCAGGTGCCCCGCCGGGAATGCTTATCGAAGTCGAGGTGACCACCTTCGCGGAGCTGGACGAAGCGCTCGCCGCCGGCGCCGACATCATTCTGCTCGACAATTGGGATCCCGCCGACCTCCGCCGCGCGATCGAGATCTGCGACAGCGCAGACGTCTGGACCGAGGTCTCGGGAGGAATCTCGCTGGAGACGATCGCCCGCTACGCCGCCGCACGGCCGGATTTCATCTCGATGGGGGCACTGACCCACTCGGCGACCGCGCTCGATTTTTCGCTCGACTTCGTCATGGAGAGGCCAGCATGGTCAGCTCGCTGATTCAGATCGCTCCACCGCCAGTTCAGGAGTCCGAGGAGGAGCTGATCGCCCAGATCCAGCAGCTCCGCAAAGAGCGCAACGCCGTCATCATGGCGCACAACTATCAAATCCCGCAGATTCAGGACCTCGCCGATTTTGTCGGCGACTCGCTCGCCCTTGCGCGGGAGGCAACCCGCGTCAAGGCGGATGTCATCGTCCTCTGCGGCGTCTATTTCATGGCAGAGACGGCGAAGCTGCTCAATCCGGACCGCATTGTCATCATTCCGGATCCCAACGCTGGCTGCTCGCTCGCCGACTCGATAACGGCAGAGCAGCTTCGGGAATGGAAGGCACAGCATCCCGGGGCGGTTGTTGTAAGTTATGTCAATACAACGGCAGCGGTGAAAGCCGAGACCGATATCTGCTGCACCTCTAGCAACGCCGAGAAGGTGATCCGTTCGATCCCCGAGGAGACGCCGATCCTGTTCTGTCCCGACCTGTTCCTCGGCGACTATCTGAAGCGGATCACCGGCCGCAAGAACATGGAGATTTGGCCGGGCGAGTGCCATGTTCATGCCGGTATCCGCCCCGAAGAAGTGCGGGAATTGCTGGAGAGCACTCCGGATGCCGAGCTGCTCATCCATCCCGAGTGTGGCTGCACCAGTTCGCTGGTGTGGGCCCGCGGACAGGGCATGTTGCCCAACAACACCTATATGCTGTCGACCGACGGCATGATCCGCCACGCGCGCGCCAGCGCTGCCAAGAACTTCATTGTCGCCACGGAGACTGGCCTGCTGCACCGCCTGCAGCATGAGAACCCAGCGAAGCGCTTCTTCCCCGCCGATCGCGCTGCCGTCTGTGTCTACATGAAGATGATCACCTTGCCGAAGCTCCGCAACGCCTTGCGCGACTTGCAGCCGCAGGTGACGATCCCGGAGGAGATCGCTGTCCCGGCGCGGCGCGCGATCGAGCGGATGCTGGCGGTCAGCTGATCACCGTCGGAGCGCGAGCGCGCCGTCGCCGGCGGACCGTGCCGCTCTCTGACGCCGCCGTTCGGTCGCTGGCAGCGGCGAATAGTGCGCCTCGCCGAGCGTCGACCGGATCCGCGCGGGGAGCCGGATAGCTGCTGCGACGCGCAGCGACGGAGCGGCGCGCTAGCGCGTTTCGAAGACGCGGACGGCACTTATTGCGACCGTCAGGTTCTGGCCGACAACGATACCAAAGGTACCCTCGCGCCGCGCTTCGGGCTTCGTCTCGATGACGTCAGCTACCCAGATATCGTTGATGTAGAGGGTGATGTTGTTCCCCCGCGCGACGACTTTCAGCCGGTTTTTGGCATTTCCAAGATTGATCACTCCCGGCGGGGCACGCGTCGGCTCGATCATCAGGTCGTAGCCGGCTTGATTCTGCCGCTGCAGCGCCTCAACGTAACGCCCGAGCGAATAGGTACCGTTGCCGCGTATGAGAAAGTCGTAGCCGTCGACCCCAACGAGGCGGAACCCGATCCCGTAGCCTTTGTCGTCCGGCCCGTCGAGCTTCTCTAGGTCGGCCTCGAGCACGAGCGAAGCGTAGATGGTGCGGTGATTGCGCGGCGTCGTCTGCCAATTTGTGCTTGTCGGGTAGAAGTTCTCAATGATGTATCGGCCGCCTCGGAAGTAGGCCCGCACGTTGTTATTGTCCACGACGTCCCAGCCGTTGGCGTTGGCGGCCATGTTGTCCTGAAAAAGCACGCGCCCGACTGGGATCGTGGTCGGCGTAGGGGGAACGCGGGTTGGCGTGTTCGGCGGACGCGTCGGCGACCCAGCCGCCGGCGTTGGCGTGCGCGGCGTGGCGGTGCCCGGGGGCCGCGTGGCGGTCGCGGTGGCGAGCCCGACAGGCTCCGGCTCCGAAAAAAGCGCGCCGGCCACCACGAGCGCGCCGAAGCCGCCGACGCAGCCGCAGAGGAGCAAGACGACCGCCGCGATCCCGATCAGGAGCCAATTCGGCCCGCCCCGACGCGGAGAAGCGGCGCTGGCGGGCGGCGGCGTGCTCCCCACGGCGGGCGGCGGCATGGCGCCGGGGGGCGCGCCGCCCGGCGGCGCAACGACCGTCGGCGGGGTCACGCTCGCGAGGGGGGCAGTCTGCTCAGGCGGCAGGAGCGCGCTGCTGGCCGCGACCCGGTCCAGAGCGGCTTTCAGCTCGGCGGCGGTTTGGTAGCGCTGCTCAGGGGATTTCTGGGTCGCTTTCTCGGGGATCGCCACGTGCGCGGGCGGCACGAGGGGATTGACACTGCTCGCTTTCGGCAGCGGCGTCTCGACGTGCTGCCGCACGATTGAGAACGAGTCCGGCCCGCTGAACGGCTGGCGGCCGGTGACCATCTCGAACAGCACAACGCCGAGCGAGTAAATATCCGCCCTGCCGTCGACCGGCCGACCGAGCGCCTGCTCGGGGCTCATGTATTCTGGGGTGCCGATCCCGGTGCCGATGCTCGTCAGCCCTTGCGCCTCAACGAGCCGGGCGATCCCGAAGTCGGCGAGCATTGCCCAGTCCTCGCGCGCCATCAGGATGTTGGTCGGCTTGACATCCCGGTGGACAATTCCGCGCGCATGGGCGTAGTCAAGCGCGTCCGCGATCTGGCTGGCGATCCGGCAGGCAAGCGGAAGGGACAGCCGACCGATGCGCTCGCGCAGCGTGCCGCCGAGCACGAGCATCATCGCAATGTAGAATGTCTCCCCATCTTGCCCGAAGTCGTAAATCGGCAGGATATTGGGATGCTGCAAGCTGGCGGCTGCATTCGCCTCGCGGCGGAACCGCTCGACAAAGGTCGGGTCGGCCGCCAGCGAGGGGGGCAGCACTTTCAGCGCGACGTTGCGGTTGAGCGACGCTTGGACCGCTTTGTAGACGGACGCCATGCCGCCGCGACCCAGTCGTTCGACAATCTGATAGGGGCCGATGTTGCGTCCGATAAGGTCCTGCATCTGCTGCCCTCTCGTCGTGCGATTGTAGCTCACCCCCGAGAGGGCGAACTGCAAATCGCTCCTCTCTCAGGAAGGGTGAGCGTAGGCGAGCCGGTCGAGCGTCCGAACTGCGGTGAAGCCGGCCCGGAAGAGCGCCGCTTCTGCCGCGCTTTCGCTCGCGCGGACATCGGCGCGCACTGTGCCGGTCGGCAGGAAGGCGAGCGCGCCGGCGACTAGGTCCTCCTCGACAGTGCCCCGCGCTGCGGGATGAATCGTCAGTTTGAGCCGGTGCGCCGTCCCCCTGCCTCGAATCTCGATCTCGGCGGCGCCGGCCAAGCGGCCGTTGCGCTCAGCGACGAGGATCGTGCTCTGAACGCCGGTCAGCAGGCGTCCGACGATGCCGAGACTGGCGGCAAGGGTGGTTGCCATCACTTGCTGCTCCTGGACCGGAGTAAAGCGTCGAACGAGGTCGGGCGCTGCCGCGTCGAGCAGGGCTGCCAGCGCGCGCCACTCCCGCGCGCGGAGCGGACGGATGCAGGACGGACCGGATTGCGGCGCCCGCAGTTCCGGTCGCCGAAGTTCGAGGGTCTGGTCGATGCGCATGAAGCCGAGCGACCGGTAGAGGGCGTAGGCAGCCGCATTATCAGCCCGCACATCGAGGATGGTGACGCGCCCGCCCCGGCGCTCGATTTCGGCCAGGGCGGCGGTGGTCAGTCGGCGGGCGATACCCGCGCGCCGATAGGCCGGGTCGACGGCGACATTGCCGATCATCCAGCGCGTGGCATCGCCTCCAAGCCGTCCCAGCGTGACATTCCCGACGATCTGCCCGTCCTGCTCCCAGACGAAGCCGGCGAACAGGTCGCGCGCTGCCGGAAGGAGGACCCCTGCCGCCCTGAGGAAGGGAGCCGCAAGCTGCAGGGCAAGCACCTCCTGCGGCAGCAGCCGGTCGTCGGCGTCCTCTCCGGCGAATGCGCGCTCGATCAGCCGGACCACGCCCCGCAGATCGCGCGCAAGCTGAAACGGCCGCAGCACGCCGCCGGGAGGCGTCGCGTCACTCGCTCCAGTAGCGAGCGCGCCGCTCGCCATCGCTATGTCCGCGAGGTCCGACTGATGGCGCTGGGAAGACAGCGCACGCGCGTTTTCGGCGCGATTTCCACTTCGATAATGCCCGCGTCGACCCGGTGGACCTTCCCAAGCACGCCGTTCAGGATGATGACGGGGTCGCCATGACTGAGCTCACGGATCAGCCGGCGCTGCCGCCGCGCCTGCAAATAGGGCAGCCCGACAAACAAAGCGAGCATCCAGACACCCAAGAGGATCAGAAGAACAATCGATGCTGGGTCCATACGTCGTTCCTCGCGTCAGTCGTTCGCACTGCTTGCGCTGAGTGTACTGTCTCGCGCGAGACAGGGGCTGCAACCAGCTCGCCGCCTCGCGCGTGATACTGGTGGGAGAAGGGGCAGGCATGACGGCACAGGGATCGGTACGATGCAACATCGGTCTTCAACTGGCACTGCCGGCGATGGCGGCCTGGGTGAGCGGGGTCGTGGACTATGCAGCGCTCAGCGACGAGACGCTCGCCGCGAACTTTCTCGCGGGAGACCTCGACGCCTTTGAAGCGTTGGTGGTCCGCTACAGCCGGCCGCTCTATAACTTTGCCTTCCGCTTCGTGGGCAATGCCGACGACGCCAAAGATGTCGCTCAGGCCACCTTCCTGCAGCTGTATACGCACCTTGCCAGCGCGCGGCTCGATCAAACGCTCCGGCCGTGGCTGTTTCAGATCGCGCGCAACAAGGCGATCGACCTCCTGCGCGCCCGTCGCCAGCTCCTCTTCTCCGATCTTGAGCATGCGGGGGAGGAGGACGCCCCGCTCGATTTGGTGCCGGATGAGGCGCCGCTCCCCGAGGCGATCGTCGAGCGCGCCGACCTGCAGCGCCTCCTGAGCGACGCGATCACGCGCCTGCCGCAGAAGTACCGCGAGGTCGTTGCCTTGCGCTACACCACCGACCTGACGTTCAAGGAGATGGGAGAGGCGCTGGGGATGCCGGAAAACACCGTGAAGACGCTCTTTCAGCGCGCCAAAGTGCGGCTTCGCCGGCTTCTCGGCGATGTCGCTCGAGGAGAGTGAAACTGAAACGGGAGCGGCAGCGTGACGGTAATGACCAGAGATAAGAGGATGGCAGACGAGCCGATGGACGATCTTGACCGCCTCTATGCCCGGCTCGAGCCGCTTCCTCTCCCGGCCGACTTTGTCGTCCACGTCATGACGCAGGTACGCCGACAGGAAGCGCGGGCACGCCGCCGCCGGTTTGCCGGCTGGCTGGTCGCCGATCTGGTTGCGGCGCTGGTGCTGGGGTGGGCTGCCTTCAGCGTCGGCCGAGTGCTCGCCCTCGGCGCCTTCGACCAAGGGGCGGTGGAGCTGCTTTTCGACCTTGACCTCGCTCTTGCTGCCCCGCTTCCTTGGCTGATTGCGATCGGGGAGCTCGCTCCGGTCGTCGCCTTCGTCTGCCTCATTGCTGCCGGCGCCGTTGTCGCGGTGGCGACGCGCGCGCTTCTGAGCGGCGCAGCCCGCGGCGCGAGGGTGATCTGATGGCGGGCGCTCAGCGGAGAGATATCGCCTTCTGGCTGCGCCGCTGGCTCGTCCCGGCCGTTGCGGCGGGCGGGATCGCCGGCGCCGGCATCTTCGCCGGCTACGCGTCCACCGAGCCGGTCACGACGGCGGTGCCCGCTGTCGCGGAAACGAAGGTCGCAGCGCCGTTGCCGACCCGTCAGCCCGTGCAGCAGGCGCCGCGAGTTAATGCCGTCGAAGGGACGGTGATCCGGCTCGGCCGGACCTCGGAGGCGGGCCGCGTCCTCTTCGTCCAAGACCGCGCCGGTCGTGTCTTTCAGGTGCTTGTCACGCCCGAGACAGTGGTGAAACGAGCCGGCCGCCTTGTCCGCCCGACGCAGGTCCGCCTCGGCGACCAGATTGTTGGCGTCGGGGCGCGGCAGCCAAACGGCCAGTTCAAGGCGAGCGGCGTACGCATCCTTCCTCCGCTCAACGAGCCGACGCAGTAACGCTGGCGGCGGCGTTCTCCTGCGCTTCGGCGGCTGCACCCGCCGTGCAGGAACGCTGTCGGAATGAGCTGGCGCGCTTCCCCGTCAGGCGGCGAGGGGACGTCCCAACAGGAAGTCGCGCACCGTCTTCGCCCAGACACCGTCCTTTTCTAGCGGCCCAGCTCGGTGCTCTTTCGGCACCAGCTTCCCGATCGCGTTCTTCATTCGCTCGACGATCGTCGGGTGCGCGCGCACCAAATCGCCGCCCTCATTGTGGAGAACGAGCGTCGGCGCCTCGATCAGGACGACACGGTCCCAGAAGGGGTAGCGGCACATCACCCACGGCGCTGCTCCGTCCCACCCCATGTGGCCGTATGCTTCGACCGGTTGGGGCCCGAGGTTAACTTTGTAGAGGTTGAGAAAGAAGAGGGAGACGATCTCAATCCCGATCAGGTCGAGCGCGCCGGCGTGCTTGTTCCACAGCTCGAGGAGGTGCGACCCATCGGGGCGAGGCGGAACGATCGCGTGGATTCGTTCGTGCACGGCGCGGCGGCTCTCGGTGTTCCAGTTGAAGGCCTCGGAGAGGACGAGCTTGTCGACCCGCTCAGGGAAGGCGGCGGCGACTTCCGTAGCGATCTCGGCGCCGGTCAGGTGACCGACAACGTGCGCCCGCTCGATGCCGAGCCCGTCGAGCAGCCAGGTCACCCCGCGCGCATACTGGATCATCTCGGTGTAGGGAGGATTGGGCCGGTCGGAGTCGCCGTATCCCATGGTGTCCATGGCGATGACCCGAAAGTGGGGCGCGAGGACCGGAATGGTGTTGATATAGAAATTCCAGGAGTGCGGGCTCGGATGCAGGAGCACGACCGGCGCCCCTTCGCCCGCAGTGACGTAGTGGATCTGGCCGTCGGGCGTATCGACGAAGCCACGGCGCATGAGGCCTCCATGAAAGATGCAAGCTGGGTCTCTGGCAACAGTATACATGTCGGAGGCGAGCCCTCGTGACCGGAACTCGGCGCGTCCGGGTCGATCCGGAGCGCCCGGACGACGCGGTCCTCGCCGACGCCGGGGCGGTGATCCGTCGCGGCGGGCTGGTCGCTTTCCCGACGGAGACAGTCTATGGCCTCGGCGCAAACGCCCTCGACGAAGCGGCCGTTGCGCGCATCTTTGCCGCTAAAGAGCGTGCGCTCTCTGACCCGGTGATCGTCCATCTCGCCGACCCAGCCGAGATCGCCCGGGTCGCGGCGGCAGTGCCGCCGGCAGCGCGTCTCCTCGCCGAGCGTTTCTGGCCCGGGCCGCTCACGCTTGTCCTCCCGAAGCAGAATCATGTTCCTGCGAACGTCACCGCCGGCCGGCCCACGGTTGGGGTCCGGGTGCCGCGGCATCCAGTCGCCCAGGGGCTGATCCGCGCCGCTGGCGTGCCGATTGCTGCCCCGAGCGCTAACCGCTTTACCCGCACCAGCGCAACGCTGGCGGAGCACGTGCTTGACGACCTTGAAGGGCGCGTCGACCTCATCTTAGACGCGGGGCCAGCGCCCATCGGCATCGAGTCGACGGTCGTCGCCGTTGATGCGGCGAGCGTCCGCCTGCTGCGCCCCGGCGCAGTGAGCGCGGAGGAGATCGCGGCCGTCATCGCGCCGCTTGGGGTTGAGCTGCGGCGAGGAGCGCTCGACCCCTCGGAAGCGCCGGGCTTGATGAAGCGCCACTATGCTCCGCGCGCCCGGCTGACCGTCTTTCACGGCCCGCCTGACCGCGCGGTCGCGGCGGCGCTCGCTCAGGCGGCAGCCGCGATCGCGGCGGGGAGGCGGGTCGGCGCGCTTTTCGCCGACGATGATGCGCCGGAAGTGCCGCCAGGCCTTCTTGTCGAGCGGTTGGGGCCGCGCTCCGACCTGCCGGCCATCGCCCGCCACTTGTTCGCGGCGCTGCGCCGGCTCGACCGCGCCGGCGTCGAGCTGATCGTTGCGCCGACGTTCGGCGAGACCGGCCTCGGAGCGGCGATCTTCGACCGTCTCAGTCGCGCCGCGGAAGGCCGGGTCGTCACGGTGTGATCCCCGCCTTGCGCGTCGCTTCTTCTGCCTGGTGCCGGCGCGCCGAGGCGCGCTGCCTAGCCGCGTCGCGGGGCGAAGCTGGGCGGCCGCGTTACGACATCGGTCCAAGCTGAGGCCGCATCGAGCCGCTGGAGCTGCTCCGGCGAGAGACGGACCGCGACGGCGTTGAGCGTATCCCGCACCTGCTCGACGGTGCGGGCGCCGAGGATCGGCGCGGTCACCGCAGGCTGGTGGAGCAGCCACGCGACGGCCGTTGCGGCAGGTGTCGCGCCCGCCTCGCGCGCGACCTCCAGCAATGCGTCGAGAGCGCGCCAGCTGGCCTCGTTGTAGTAGCGGCGTTGGACGCCGGCAGCGCGCTGGCTGTCGGGGAGGGAGTCGCGCTGATATTTGCCGGAGAGGAAGCCGCTGGCGAGAGGGAAGAAGGGGATAACGCCGAGGCCGTAGGTCAGGCAGACGGAGCGCAGCTCCCGCTCAAACTCCTCGCGATGCACAAGGTTGTAGTGGGGCTGCAGGCAGTCGTATCGCGCTGTTCCCAGCTTGTCCGCGGTCCAGAGCGCTTGCATCAGCTCCCAGGCGCGATGGTTCGACGCCCCGAGATAGCGCACCTTGCCCGCGCGGACGGCGTCGTCGAGGGCGCGCAGGGTCTCCTCGACCGGGGTGTCGTAGTCGTAGAAGTGGGTCTGGTAGAGGTCGATGTAGTCGACGCCAAGGCGGCGCAGCGACGCCTCAAGGGCCGCGAGGATATGGCGGCGTGATCCTCCATAGTCGTTCGGTCCCTCGCCGACCTTCATCCCGACCTTCGTCGCGAGGATGATGGCATCGCGGTTGCCGCGGGCTTTCAGCCAGCGGCCGACGATCTCTTCAGACCGCCCGCCGCCGTAGACATTGGCGGTGTCGATGAAGTTGCCTCCCGCCTCGACGTAGGCGTCGAGGATGGCGAACGCTGTCTCCTCGTCTGCCTGCCAGCCGAAGGTCATGGTGCCCATGCAGAGCGGCGCCACCTTCAGCCCCGTGCGGCCGAGCGGGCGGTAGTCCATACTCATGGTTGTGTCTCCTCCTTCGGGTAGCCGTCAGGGTGCCGGCGCGCCCACTCCCAAGCCGAGCCGATGATTGTCTCCAAGTCGGGGAAGCGGGGGCGCCAGCCGAGCTCGGCGGCGATTTTGTCGGAAGCGGCGACCAAGCGCGGCGGGTCGCCCGGCCGCCGCGGTCCCTCAACTGCCGGGATCGGATGACCGGTGACGCGCCGCGCGGCCGCAAGCACTTCGCGCACGGAAAAGCCGGCGCCGTTGCCGAGGTTGTAGATGCGGCTTCCCCGCTCCAGCGCTTCAAGCGCCAGCACATGCGCCGCCGCGAGGTCGGCGACGTGAATATAGTCGCGAATGCAGGTACCGTCCGGCGTCGGGTAGTCGGTGCCGAAGATCTCGGCGTGCTCACGCTTGCCGAGCGCCACCTGCAGCAGCAGCGGGATCAGGTGGGTTTCGGGGTCGTGGTCCTCGCCGAGCCGGGCAGTTGCCCCAGCCGCGTTGAAATAGCGGAGGGAGATGAAGCGGATGCCGAAGGCGGCTTCATACCACGGGAGTGCCTGTTCGATCGCCAGTTTGGTCGCTCCATAGGGATTGGTCGGCGTCGTCGGCTCTTCTTCCGTGATCGGGAGGCGGTCCGGGTCGCCGTAGACCGCCGCTGTCGAAGAGAAGACGAAGCGCCGGATCCCATGGCGCCGCATGACGTCAAGCAGCCCGAGGGTGACAGTCACATTGTTGTGGTAGTAGCGGTCCGGGCGTTGGACCGATTCGCCGACTAGGCTGTAGGCGGCGAAGTGGAGCACGCCGTCCGGTTCGGCGCGGCCGAAGACGCTGTCGAGTGCGGCGACATCCGCGAGGTCGACCCGTTCCAGCGTTGCCCCCTCGGGCACGGCTGCGGCGTGGCCTTTCCGCAGGTCGTCGACGACGATCACCTGATGCCCGCGCTCAACGAGGAGTTCGGCGACGACGCTCCCGATGTACCCAGCGCCGCCGGTGACAATCAGGCGCATTCCTTAGGGCGGCGGGCTAGGCGCTCGCGAGCGAGAGGTCGTCTCCCCGCAGCACGGTCGACTGGCCGATGCCGACGAGAGAGTCGCCCCGAACTTCGATCGGCCGCAGTTTCAAAGCGACATAGGCAGTGCGAGACTCCGGCGTCAAGCTGGCCTTCGTGCGCGGGTATTTGTCGCCGTAGCGCTCGCGGATCGCCCAGACGGTGTCGGGGTCGTCGATAACCTCAACGTCAGCCTTAATCTGGAGATATTTGTTCGTCGCCGGGTCGAATGCCGTGAGCAGCGCTTTGCCCGTGCGGGCGATCTGCTTCAGCTTCGTCGACCCCTTCGGCGTCGGCACCCAGCAGGTGAACCCCTCGTTGATAAACCCGACGCGCCGGCCGGTCGGGTAGCCGTGGCGGTCGATGGTGATGAGGGTGACCACGCCGCGTTCGCTCAGGTAGTCATGCACGAGCTGCCGGTCGTTCACGCTCCGCTCCTTCCGAGAGTCCGGCGCGGATGATACCTCAGTCGTGGCGGAGGGCGGCGACGGGGTCGAGGCTCGCCGCGCGGTAGGCAGGATACAGGCCGGCGGCCACGCCGACGATCACCGCAAAAACGAGCGCTCCCGCCGCCAGCCACCACGGCACATAGGAGAGGCTGCCGACGAACGTGATCTGCTGGCTTTCGAGGTAGCGGTGGGCGATCCAATCGACCAAGAGGGAGAGCAGCCAGCCGGCGACCAGGCCGGTCACCCCGGCGATCGCGCCCATCATTCCGGATTCGACAAGAAAGAGCCGCAGCACGTCGCCCCGCGAGGCCCCCGTGGCCTTCATGATCCCGATCTCGCGCGTCCGCTCGTAGACCGACATTAGCATCGTGTTGACCACTCCAAGGCTCGCGACGAATAGCGCCAACCCGCCGACCCCCGCCAGCAGCGCCTGCAGAATCGCGAACACCCGATTGACGACGTCGAGGATCGCTTGGACCGAGGTGACCGAGAAGCCGCGCGCGGTCACGGCTTCGCTGATTGCCGGCACTGCCCCGAGCGAGGCGGCGCGCAAGGTGACCGCGTCATACCCTTGCGTTGTCAGCACATCCGGCTCGTCGTTCCACCAGCTGACCACAGCGGCAGCATCGCGAAAGCCGAGCGTGATTTCCGGACGGTCGCCATCGTCAACGCCTCGGACGATGACGCGGAACGTCTCCTGGTCGCCGCGGGAAGTGCGGGCAAGAAGGGTGATCGGTTCGCCGATGAGACGCGCCCACTCGGCCCGCTCCGTAATCCCGAGCCGCTCGAGAGCGTTTCGGGAGAGAACGGCGCCTCGCTCTTCCCCATCGACCGGCGTGCCGGCGAGCAGTTTCGGCTGCAGCTGGGCGAAAGGTGGGCGGGTCGCGGTTGTCGGCGCGACGCGCGTCTCGCGGCCATCGATCTGCACGCGCAGGTCGACGGCGGTCGGGATCGCCACGACCGGGATCGCAGCGACCACCCCCGGCAGGGCCCGCAGTTCCTCGACGACGGCAGGAGTGAGCGGGGTCGTCCGCGGCGCCTGGAACAGCCCGCGCGGCAGCCCCGTCTCTTGGGTCCGCGGCGTCACCCGCACCAAGTCCAGCCCAAGCTCCTCGATATTCCGCGCAATCTCGCGCTGCACGCCCGCTGCAAGCGCCACCATCGTCACGATTGTCACGATCCCGACGAAAATGCCGAAGGTGGTCAGCGCAGTTCGGAGCTTGCGCCGCGTCAGATTGCGCACCGCGTGCCGCACGAGTTCGCCGATCATGCTGCCCGCTCTTCGATCGCCTCGATCCGGCCGTCGCGCAGGCGCACCTGGCGCTGCGCGATCGCTGCGACCTCGGGGTCGTGGGTCACGATGACAATGGTCAGGGTCCGCTCGCGGTTCAGCTCGGTCAGCAGCGCGAGGATTTCGCGGCCGGTTGCCGAGTCGAGATTGCCGGTCGGCTCATCCGCGAGGAGGAGCTCCGGATTGCCGACCAGTGCCCGCGCGATCGCTACCCGCTGCTGCTCGCCGCCGGACAGCTCGGCGGGGAGGTGATGAAGCCGGTGGCCGAGCCGCACGCGCTCGAGGAGGGCGATAGCGCGCTGGCGGCGCTCGCTCGGGCTGACGCCGCTCCACACCAGCGGCAGTTCGACATTCTCGACCGCGCGTAGCCGGGGCAGCAGGTTGAAGCTCTGAAAGACGAACCCGACGACCCGTCGCCGGTGCTGGGTCAGCTCGCGTTCGCTCGCGCGCCCAAGATCGACGCCGGCGACACGCACTGTGCCTGCAGTCGGCCGGTCCAGCCCGCCGAGCAGGTTGAGCAGCGTCGACTTGCCCGACCCTGATGGGCCGGTCAGCGCGATCAGCTCCCCGCGTCTGATCGTCAGGTCGACGCCGCGAAGCGCGCCGACGGTGCTGCCGCCAAGCAGGTAGTGCCGCTCCACGCCGTTCAACTCGACAAGAGGAGCGGCCATCGCGGCTGGTGCAGCCTTCGCTGGCTGGACGGCGGTCATGGCGCTTCTTCTGTCCGGCCGATCGTTGCCCTGCCCGCGCGCGCCGACCGAGGTCCCCGGCAGCGCGGTGGCGCGGCGCTCCTCCTCCGCTGTCGTGACGGCCGCCTACGCTCCGATGACAGCGCGCGCACTGGTGGGTGAGGGCGCAGCCGCGGGCTGGTCAGGGGCGAAGCGCGGCGGCGAGGCGGAGAGCGTCGTCGCGGCTCAGCCGCCCGCTGATGGCGTAGGCGAAGCTGTGCTCGCTCCACGTGAGCGCAATCATGCCGTCAGCTTCGCGGAGTGCGCCGCTGACGCCGCGCACCGTCACCCGCTCCACATCGCGACCGGTAAGGCGCGGTGCAGCGTCGGCTGGTCCGCTCCAGATCACGAACTCACGGTTGCCGGCCGCGTACGTCTGAACCACGCTCTGCCCGACCCGCTCGATCTTGACGAGGCTGGCGCCGCCCGGCAGCGTCTCCGGGATCAGCACTTTCGGGGAGGCCAGCGCCCGCGCTTGGTCGAGGGTGAGCGGCTGTGGGCGCAGGTCGGCGGCGCGGAGAACCTCTGCCCCGGCCGGCGGGGTGAAGCGCCACAGCGCAGCGTCAAGCTTCGGGTTCAGGTCGATATTCTTGGCGGTGATCGTGAGCGTGCCTTCGTTAGTGGTGAACACTGCCTTCACCGGGATGCTGCGCGACTGATCGATCCAGACTGTCGCAGATCCGCGCCGCTCGGTCGTCCCCGGCTTTGGCGTTGCCTCCAGCTTGTAGGTCCGGATGCCGTCGACAGTTTCGCTGCCGAGCAGCCGCACCTCGGCGCGCTTGAACAGCTCGTCCACCGCGGCGTTCAGGTCTAGGGCTTGGGCGGGCAGCTGCTCTTTCGGCGCGATCGCCTCGAGTTCGGCACGGGAGCCGACGATCACTTGGTTCTTGCTCCGGAGATAGAGAGAGGCTGTCTGGCCGTCAGCCACCGCAAGCGCCCCGTTCAGTTCGGACAAGGGCGATTGCCGCACTTCTGCCCGCGCCTTGCCGGGCTTCTCCGACCATACCTCAGCGACAATCGGACCGCCGAGGCGGCTGTCGCTGCTCGAGACAGCGATAGTGGCGCGAACGCTTGTCGTCGTCTTCGCTTGGTCGGCGACGCGACGGACGATCTGGTCGGCGCTTGGCGTTTGCCCGAAGGCGGGCAGGACTGCGATCCCCAATCCTGCGGCGGCGAGACCGCTCATCAAAGTTCCTGCGATGATGGCGCGACGATTGAACACGGTCTGCTCCTTCGTGGTCGGCATGGCATTGCGGCCCATGCGCTCTTATTGTCGTCGATCGGTTCAATCGCAGGCGAGCCGAGGTGAGCGCCCGCTCTGCCCGCTATACTCACCGCGGTGACGACCTCCCCCAACGCCCTCACTGTCGGGCGCCTCGCGGGCCGCGTGACGTGGCGCTCCCGCGCTGCCTCGCTGCTGGCGCTGACACTGCTCTATCTCGCAGCAGGGGGATGGATCATTCGCGGCATCCTCGCTGACCCGAGCGGCACGATCCCGGGTTGGCCGGGCGACAATTTTTACTTCCTCTGGCAGCTTGTCTGGGTTCGAGAAGCGATCCTCGCGGGCGTTTCGCCCCTGTGGGCACCGCACATCTTCTTTCCCGAAGGCTTCCACCTCGCTCGCGATGATATGACGCTGCTGAACACCTTGCCCGGCGCGCTTCTCGGCGGAGTGGTCGGCGACGCGCTCGCGTATAACCTGCTGCTCCTCCTCTCGAGCACGCTCTCCGGGCTGTTCATGGCGCTCTGGGTACGCCGCCTCACGGGGTCGCTCGCGGTCGGCGCGGTCTGCGGCCTCGCGTTTGTGCTGCTCCCCTTCCGGGTTATCCGCCACGCCGGTCATCTTGACCTCGTGACAACATGGCCGCTTCCGTTCACGCTGCTCTTCCTTGACCGCGCGCTTGCGGATGAGCGCAAGCGCGATTGGGCGCTTGCGGGGCTGGGGTTCGCGCTCACGGGGCTGGGCGCCTGGTATTTCGCGCCCTTCTTCGCGCTCGCTCTGCCCGGCTATGCCCTTGTCCGGGGCGGGCTTGCCGGGTGGCGGAGGCGCCGGCGCTGGGTCGGCCTCGGCCTCTTCGCGCTCGTCGCCGGCGGCTTGCTCCTGCCGGCGGCGCTGCCCTATCTCCTCCTGCCGGGCGGCCTCCGGCATCCCATCCGCGAGGCGCTGAAGGGGTCAGCCAGTCCGACAGATTATGTCGTCCCGAGCGTGCTGCATCCTCTGTGGGGCGAGGCGGCGCGCGCCTACTTCGCCTCAAGCGAATTCGGTCATGTCGACCGGGCGCTCTCGCCCGGCTTCGTCGTCCTTGCGCTTGCGACGCTTGCGCTGCTGATCCGGCGTGACCGCACCGTGGGCGCGCTGCTGACGCTTGGCGGGGTGGCGTTTCTCTTTTCGCTGGGACCGGCGCTGCAGTGGGCGGGACAGGGCATCCTCGTTCCGTGGCCGCCGGCGCTAGGCGCTTGGGTAACCAGCCTTTCACCGACGCTCAACGACTATCTCGGCCCGACAGCGGTGCGGATGGTGCGGGAAGGAACCGGCTTCATCCCTCTGCCCGCACTTGCGGTCAGCGTCATCGTCCCCTTCGGCCAAGCGATCCGGGCGTGGTCGCGCTTCGGGATCGTTGTCGATGTCGCGCTGATCGCCTTGGCCGGCCTCAGCCTCGCCTGGCTTGCGCGGCGGTGGCGTCTTGCTCTTCCTGTGGCGGCGCTGCTCGTCCTCGGCGACCTTGCAGTCGTTCCTCTCGAAACAACGTCGATCGCGCCTCGTCCTGTCGACCGCTGGCTGCGCGCGCATGATGATGGAGCGCCGATCATTGTCCTCCCGGTGACAGCAGCGAACGAGCCTCGCGAGATGTGGGCGACGCTTCATCACCGGCGGACGATCGTGCACGGCCACGCGACTCATCAGCCTCCCACCTTCCGCGCCGCGCGGTCGGACCTCGCCGAGTTTCCGAGCGCGGCGGCGATTGCTGTCCTCAAACACTGGGGGGTCCGCCAGGTGGTGCTCCTTCCCGACGCCTATGGGCCAGCCTGGCCGACGGTCGCAGAGCGGCTCGCGGCGACAGCGGAGCTGCGGCGGCTTGCGGCGCTCGACGGAGCAGAGGTCTGGGAGATCCGATGATCGAGGCGAACGTTTACGCTCCGCCACGGCTGGTGGCGGGGCCGGAGGAGTGTTACTTCTACCACACCATGGAGCTTCCCGGCGTCGGGCTGGTCGAGGGTGAATGGGACCTGCGGGAGAACGTCGCGGCCTATCTCGGCAATGTTGATCTCCGAGGGAAGCGCGTCCTCGAGATGGGCGCCGCGAGCGGCTTCCTCACGTTCGCGATGGAACGGATGGGCGCCGAGGTTGTCGCCTACGACTTGTCGGAGCAGCAGGCGTGGGATGTCGTTCCCTATGCGGACCAAGATGTCGAGGGGTTCCTCGCGGAGCGGCGCGAGCATATCCGTCGCCTGAACAATAGCTGGTGGCTGGCGCATCGGCTGCTCGGCTCCCGGGCCCGGGTCGTCTACGGCACGGCCTATGACGTCCCAGCCGCGATCGGGGCAGTTGATGTCTGCACGTTCGGCTGCATCCTGCAGCATCTGCGCGACCCCTTCCTCGCGCTCCACCAGGCATTGCGGCTGACGCGCGAGCTGGTGGTCGTCACCGACCTGCCGCCGCCCGGCTATTTCGCGGGACGACGCTACACCGCGTGGTATCACCGCCTCTGGCAGCGGCTGCCGTGGCTTCGGCCCCGGATGAGCGAGTGGCTGCGCGCCGAGAGCATCAGTTTCCGTCCTGAACCGGCGGCCGGCGCCCCGAAGGAGACATGGTGGCTGCTGGCACCGGAGACGGTGGCGCGAATGATCGGCGTCCTCGGCTTCGACCTCGTGTCGCTCACCTTTCATCTTCAGAAAAACCGCGGTCACGACATCCTGCTGTATACCGTGGTCGGCCAGCGGCGGCGCGGCAGAGCAATCGGCTGAGCCCCCATCGAACGAGTGGGCAGCCGCTCGGACGCTACCTATAATCGCCTCGCCATGGCACTCATTCAGTTCTTCGACGTTTCGAAGCGCTTTGTGCTGCATCATGAGCGCTCGCGCTCCTTCCAGGAGCTGTTTGTCAACATGTTCCGTCCCCGGAGGGCGCGCGAGGAGTTTTGGGCATTGCGCAACGTCTCGTTCGAGATCGATCAAGGGGAAAGCGTCGCGATTATCGGACCGAATGGCTCCGGCAAGAGCACGACGCTGAAACTGGTCTCCCGCATCCTCCAGCCGACAAGCGGCAAGGTCGTGGTGACCAAGCGGGTCTCAGCCCTCCTTGAGCTCGGCGCGGGCTTTCATCCTGAACTGACAGGCCGCGAAAACATCTTTCTCAACGGCTCCCTACTCGGCTTCAGCCGGGCTGACATGCGCGCTCGCTTCGATGACATCGTCGAGTTCGCGGAGCTAGAGCAGTTCATCGACACCCCGATCAAGCATTACAGCACCGGGATGGTCACCCGGCTCGGCTTCGCGATCGCTGTCTACACCGACCCCGAGATCCTGATCACCGACGAGGTGCTGGCCGTCGGCGACGAGGGCTTCCAGCGCAAATGCCTCGACCGAATCTGGCAGTTCCGGCGGGAAGGGCGGACGATCATCTTCGTCTCTCACTCGCTCAGCACCGTGCGCACGCTCTGCGCGCGGTCGATCTGGCTGAACAAGGGCCGGCTGGTCGCCGATGGCCCCTCTGCTGAGGTGGTCGACGCGTACATGATCGACGCCTACAAAACCCTCGAGTCGAAGAGCGCCGCCGAACGCCACGTCGGCACGCAGCGGTGGGGCAGCGGCGAGGCGATCATCACCGACGTCTCGTTTCTCGACGGATCGCGGCGGCGGCGCGACGTGTTCGAGACGGGGGAGACGCTGATCATCCGCGTCGAGTTTCTGGCGCGCGAGCGGATCGAGCGGCCACAGTTCGGCATCGGCATCCACCGCGCGGACGGCGTGCATGTTGCCGCGCCGAACAATGTCGCGGCGCGCTGTGAGGTCGCCGCCATTGAGGGGCGCGGCGCGTTCGAATACCGCGTCGACCGCTTGCCGCTGCTCCAAGGCGACTACGAGATCACTGCCGCGCTCTACGATCACGAGGCGATCCATCCCTACGACCATCATCACCGGATGTACACCCTGCATGTTTGGAACGGACCGGGCGCTGCGGATCGCTGGGGGCTTGTGCATATGCCGGGAACGTGGCGGGTCGAGGAGGGCGGCTCGCCATGACGGTCATCGTCTCGAGCGAGCGCGGCAGAAGCTGGCTCGCCGAGGTTGTGCACTACCGGGAGTTTCTCTTCAACCTCGTCAAGCGCGACTTGAAGGTGCGCTACCGCAACTCGATCCTCGGCTTTATCTGGTCGCTTCTCAATCCGCTCCTGATGATGGTCGTCTTTTCCGTTGTCTTCAGCGTCCTGAGCGCCGGTGCGCCGGTGCAGAACTATCCGATCTTTATCCTCGTCGCCCTTCTGCCCTGGAATTACACCGCGGCGTCGGTGACAGGCGCGGTGAATGCGATCGTCGGCAATGCCCATCTGATCAAGCGGGTCTACTTCCCGCGCGAGATCTTGCCCGCCTCGCTGGTGATCTCGAACCTGGTCAACCTGCTGCTGGCGCTGCCGGTGCTGTTTCTCCTCAAGCTTGCGCTCGGCTCTCCTTTCTCAGAGTATGTGCTGCTCCTTCCGCTCGTTCTTGCGCTGCAGACGGTTTTTCTCCTCGGCGTGGCGTTCTTTCTCTCCAGCATCAACGTCTACTTTCGTGATACCGAAGTGATTGTCGATGTCTTCATCCTCGCGTGGTTCTTCTTGTCTCCCGTGGTTTACAACATGGAGCAGCTCGCCCCCGATTTCGCCCAAGTGCTCTACTGGGTCAATCCCATGGCCTCGCTCCTTTCTTCCTATCGGCTGATCCTGTATAACAATGCGCCTCCCGACCCGCTCTTCATGCTCCGGACGACATTAACCTGCGTCGTCACGTTCCTCGTCGGGTATCTCATCTTCCGTCGGCTCGCCCCGAACTTTGGGGAGGAAGTCTGACCGCGAAGAAAGGCCGCGAGCGCGCTGATACGGCGAGCGTCGCTTCGCTGCCTTCAGTGACCGCCGCCGCCGAGACCGCTGGTCGGTCACGAAAGACGGAGGACCCCCGCGCGGCGTTGCGGAGAACGGCGCTGTCTCCCCCACGGCGCGATTCCGAACTGCTTCCGGCGGGCGGGCCGTGTCAGCGAGCCCTAGCTGCCTCCCGGAGAGGTCGGGGTTGGGGTTGGCGTCACTGTTGCGGTTGCGGTCGGGGTGGCCGTTGAGGTTCGGGTCGGGGTCGCTGTGGGGAGGGGAGTGGGCGTGTGCTGACGGATCAGGACGTTGGTTACCTCGATTGAGCGCGAAGTGATGGACGTCGCAGTCGGTTGCTGCGCCGACCCTCGCGTGGCGGTGGGCGAGGGGGTGGCGGTCGGAGTTGGAGAAGGAGTGGCGGTTGGGGTCGGAGAAGGAGTAGCGGTCGGAGTTGGAGAACCGGGGCAGGGCGCGAGAGAGCAGACCGCTTCATACACGTCGATCCGCCGCTTCGTCACGCCGTTGCGCGCGTCGAAGATCGGCTTGCCGGTGGAGGCGAGCGCACTCTGCCAGCCGTTGATGCCGGCACTGGGGTTCGCTGAGGCGAGCACGGCGATCAAGCCGGCAGCATGGGGCGCCGCTTGGGAGGTACCGGAGAACTGCCAGCCGCCGGCCGCGATCCGCGCGCCCGGCGCAAGCGCAGTCAGGTACGCGGCGGACTGGGAGAAACAGGCGATAACATCGGCGGCCGGCGACTGAGTGGGGCAGACACCGAGCGGGGGGAAGGTCGAGTCGTAGACCGCGCCGACGCTGAGCGCGCCGGGCGCGCAGGCAGGGTCTGCGAGGCCATCCGCATAACTTCCGCCGACAATGGCGCTGTTCCCGGCTGCGACAACCGGAATGACGCCCGCGGCGCGCAGTGCCGAAAAGGCGCTGCTGGCGAAGGAGGCGACGCAAGGCGTCGGGAAGTGACTAGTGTCGCCAAGCGAGAGGTTGACAGCGCGAATGTTGTAGGTCGCGCGATTGGCGATCACCCAGTCGATTGCAGCGAGAATGTCGGGGTCGCGGGCATAATCGCCGGAAAACACATCGAGCGCGACGATCTTCGCTCCCGGCGCGACCCCGACAACGATCGCGGCGACGTTCGTGCCGTGCCCATCGGCATCGCGTTGTCCATCCTCGGGCGCGAAGTCGCGGGCGTCCACCACTTTACAGGTGTCGGGCGGAGTGTTCAGCCCCGTGCAGCCGAAGGGCGAAGCGAGATAGTCGACGCCGGTGTCGATCACGGCCACACTCACGCCCGTGCCAAGGTATCCCGCGGCCGCCGCTTGCGGCTGCTTAATCAGCGGAAGGCTTTCCCCAAGGAGTGCCCGCCGCTCGCCGACGCGCACAATCGAAGCGACGCCGGGCCGGGTCAGTGCCTGCTGCGCTTCCTCGACCGAACGGAAGCGGACGAGCTGGACGCCAAGATACGGATAGTCGCGAACGACGTCGAACGGCCCGGCGCGCTGCTTGATCGCGGCAAGTTCTGCGCGCTGAAGCGCGGGCAGGTCGGCCAGGTGATGGCCGCGGCGCGCGCGTTCTGCGCTGAGCGCCGCTCGCATAGGGCGGTCGTCGAAGATGAGAAACGCCTCGACCTCCGCTTCGCCCTCCAGAGCAGCGAGCACATGAGGGTCGAGGTGCGGGGAAGGCGCCTGCGCTCTCTCCGGCGCGCCGCCGTCTTCCCGCAGCTGCGGCACCGCCGGTCCTGCAGCGAGGGGTGCAGCGGCCAGCGCGAGGAGGGTGACGGCCGCGCCGATGAGGAGAGGCCGGGAGAGCAATCGCTTCGTGATGACCCTCAGGCGTGCATCTTCATCGCAAGGCGATGGGGCACGCTTGCTGACGAATTGTATGCGTTGCCTTCCTCGAGATGCTAGGACGCCGCATGGTGGTCCATCCGCCGAGCGAGCAAACTGCCGCATGCTATACTCGCCCGAGGCGCTCGGCGATGAAAGTATTTCTGACCGCTCTTGGCTGCAAGTTGAACCAAGCCGAAGTCGATCGCTTCGCTGAGCAGTTCGTCGATGCCGGCTACGCGGTCGTCGAGGAGGCGCGCCATGCTGACTTGGCGATTGTGCACTCCTGCACGGTCACGCACGTTGCGGACAAGAAGTCGCGTCAGGCGATCCGCCAAGCGAAGCGGGCGAACCCGGCGGCGCGCGTGATCGTGAGTGGGTGCTACGCTGAGACCGCAGCGGGGGAACTTGCCGGCCTTCCGGAGGTCGATCTCGTCGTCAGTCAGCGGGAGACGCCGCGCCTGATTGAACTGGCAAGCGCCCTCGGCGTGGTGCCCGAGCCGTTGCGCGATGGGAGTGTTCCTCACCCATTCCCGCTGCCTCGTACCCGGACGCGCGCCTTCGTCAAAATCCAGGACGGCTGCAACGACTTTTGCGCGTACTGCATCATCCCCTACTCGCGTGGGCGTGTCCGCAGCGTGCCGGTGGACGCGGTCATCGCCGACATCGAGCGCAAGCTGGAGCGCGGCTATCGCGAAATTGTCCTGACGGGGGTGAGCATCGGCGCCTACGGCCACGACCAGGGGCCGAAGCGAGCCACGACCAGTCTCTCTCAGCTGATAGGCGAGATCCTCGATCGGACGAAGGTCGAACGACTGCGGATCACCTCGCTCGAGCCGCACGACTTCGACCCCCAGCTCCTGCCGTATTTTCGCGACGAACGGGTCTGCCCGCATCTCCATCTCTGTCTCCAGAGCGGCAGCGATGCGACCTTACGTCGGATGCGCCGCCGCTACGATACTGCCGAGTATGCCGCGGTTGCTGCAGCGCTGCGCGCGGCCAATCCGCGGATGCAGCTGACGACCGATGTGATCGTGGGCTTTCCCGGCGAGACGGACGAGGAGTTCGCCGAGACGCTCGCGTTCGTGGAACGTCTCGGGTTTGCGGCCCTCCATGTCTTCCGCTATTCGCCGCGGGCGGGGACGCGAGCCGCAAGCTTTCCCAATCAGGTTCCGGAACCAGTGAAGAAGGCTCGGAGCGAAACGTTGATGGCTCTCGGGGAGCGGCTCGCTGCCGCGGCGCGGGCGGCGCAGCCGGGTCAGCGCGCTCGCGTGCTGTTCGAGGAGGCGGCGCGCCTCAACGGCCAGCCGGCATGGGTCGGACTGACAGAACAGTACTTCCGCACGATCGTGCCGGCGAGGGAGCCGCTCGACGGCCAAATCCGCTCCGTTGTCATCACAGGGGCAACCTCGACACTGCTTGTCGGCTGCTTGGCTAAGGAGATCGCGTGAACGTCTTCAACCGCCTGATCGTTGTGCTCCTCGCCGTCCTCACTATCATCTGCTCAGCGTTCACGATCCTCGCGCTCGCCCTCTACCAAGGCGAGGTGATCGACATCTTCCGGCAAGTGGCCGCTGCCTACCCGCGCGGCGTTGGGCTCGAGACGGAGGTTGTCATCGGAATTGGCGTGTTCGCGGCGCTGCTGTCGGTCCTCGCTGCGATTGTGCTCTGGTTTGAGGTCGTTCCCGCCGGCGCGTCCGGGGTCCGTCTTCAGTCTGTCGGCGGGGCGATCGCTATTGTCACGAACGACGCGATCGTTCAGCGGGTCCGCTACGAGACTGAGCGGGTGCCGGGGGTCCGTCAGGCGCGCGCCTCGATGAAGACCAACGGCCGCGAGGCGATTATCCGGATCGATGCCCGACTGGCGGCCGACGTGCCCGTTGCTCCAGTTGTCGATCAAATTTCGGGGGTTGTGCGCGAGGCGGTCGAAGGGCAGATGGGCGTGCGGATTCGCCAGCTGCAGGTGTACGTCAGGAATGAGCCGGGGAGCGCGCGTCCTGCTCCAAGCGCAGCGGTGAGCCCGGCGCCTCCTCCGCTGCCGACCGGCGCCGCATCCGCTTCCGACCCCGCGTCAGGCTCGAGCGGCGGCTCGCTCCTCCATCCTGACAGCCGGCTGTAGCCGAGGGACATCTGACACTCGCGGCGATCCTCGAAGCAGTGCTCTTCGTCGCGGAGGCGCCCGTCAGCCTGCGCCGTCTCGCTGAAGTCGCCGGCTGCGATGAGGCGGCTGTCGCCGAAGCGCTGGAGGAGCTCGAACAGCAACTCGCCGGTCGCGGCATTCGCCTCCAGCGCCACCATGAACTGGTCCAGCTCGTCACCGCGCCGGAAGCGGCCGCCGCAGTCGAGCGGTTCCTCGGCCTCGATGGGACGGTTCGCCTCTCGAACGCGGCCTTGGAGACGCTCGCGGTTATCGCCTACCGCCAGCCGGTCACCCGCGCTCAGATCGAGCAGGTGCGCGGCGTCAGCGCCGACCGCGCGATCGCGACCTTGATCGCTCATGGCTTGATTGAGGAAGTAGGGCGCCTCAATGCGGTTGGGCGGCCGGCGCTCTTCGGCACGACCGTCGAGTTCTTAGAACATTTCGGTCTGCGCAGCCTCGCTGACCTGCCGCCCCTGCCTCAAGCAGAAGAGGAGAGCGCCGACCCCCTCGGCTCTTCCGGGGAGGAGCTTATGGAGTGAGGGGAACTGACGGCGCGCCGGGGGAAGCGGTCACGCCCCAGACCTGAAGCAGCGCTTCGCTGGTAGTGACGCCGCCGTCGGGGAGGTAGCGGCGGAGCGCCGCGATCGCCGCATCGTGAGCGGCGCAGTCGGTCTGGGCGACGCAGTCCTCCGGGACGACCACATAGTAATCAAGCTGGACGCCGAGGCGCGCTGTCCAATCGACGCAGGCGCTGGTCATCGTTCCGGTTGCGATCACCGTCTGAACCCCGTTTGCCCGCAGCAGCTGGTCAAGGTCGGTGCCGATCCACGGCGGCTGACGATGCTTGCGGACGACAAGGTCGCCGGGCTGGGGCGCGACCGCAGCGCAGATTTGATGTCCCCATGTTCCCTCAAGACAGAGTTCCGGGCAGTCTCCGCCGTGCAGCTTCAGCCGGTAGGCGAGGTAGGCCGGGGACTCGGTCGCGCCGTCCCGAGCAACGGTATGCTGGACGTAAACGACGCGCGTCCCCGCTCGGCGCGCTCCATCGAGCAGCCGGCGGAGCTTGGTGAGCATGGTCTGGAGCGGCGTTATGTCTTGTCCGCGCCGGTGCACGTAGCCGCCGAGCGAGCAGAAGTCGTTCTGCACGTCAACGACGACAACTGCCGAATGCGTCGGGTTCACCCACTCCTCGAGCGTCATCAGGACGTTCTTGCCGAAGTACGTGATCGCCATAGCGTTCTCCTTTCGCTTTACCGGGAGCACGGGCGCGGTCTCCAGCGCGGCCGCCAGCAGTGCCCGCGGCGCAGGATGAGAACGCAGTCTAACCTTTTGGCCGTTCGTCGATGATGCGCCGCGCTTTCATCGTGCTCCCAGGAACATAGATTGCCGCCAGATCGACGACTTCGACTGTGGGGGTAACGCGGACCGCATTGCGCACTTCGGCGATGATGGCGCGGGTTACCGCCTCAGCGTCGCCGGTGACAGCAAGCCGGAGCAGCATCTCGTCCATCGAATACGGGTCGGTAGGGTCTTCCTTCCGAAAGATCACTTGATACTCTTGAACCTCAGGGCGAGCGCTGAGCAGGTTATGGAGGACGTCGGGGTTGACGAGCATGCCCCGCACCTTCGTCAGATGGTCAGCGCGGAAGGGGGGCTGGAGGACGCGCTCCGTCGTCAGCCCGCAATCGGGGCATCGGCCGCGCGCGAGCGCGGTGATATCGCCGAGGACATACCGCAGAAGCACCGTGCCTCGACGGTTGAGGTGGGTCATGACGAGCAAGCCCTGCTCGCCGTCGGGAAGACGTTCTCCCGTCTCTGGATGAACGATCTCGAAGTAGTAAAGGTCGGGGGCAGGGTTCATAAGCGGTCCGCCTTCGCGGCACTCAACGAAAGCGGACTGGGCTTCGGTGAAGCCTAGCCGGACGTTGATCGCGGGCGAGACGGCACCGAGGCGGGTCAGTCGTGCTCGAATATCCTCGCGGAGACCGGCCGGACACGGTTCCCCGGTGAAGCACGCGAGGCGGACGCTCGAGAAATCGGCGCCAAGCTCTTCGGCGCGGATGAGCAGACGGCGGAGAAAGCTTGGTACCGAACCGAGAACGGTGGGACGCTTGCGCTCGACAAGCCGGATGACGTCGTCGAGCGACCGCTGCACGGGAAACTCCGGGTAGCGCGCGCCGGGCATGGCGTTGAGGACGAGCGCTCCAGTCCCTTGAATGGCAGTGCGCAGAAAGGCGCCGCTGGGATAGGCGGTGAGCGGAAAGAGATTGGCGACGATGTCGTCCTCGCGCACGCCGGCGATGCGAAAGAGGCGCGTCCAGCATTCGATGGTTGCATAGAAGTCGTGCGTCGTGCTGTAGACCGGCGTCGGGCGCCCGGTCGTGCCGGTGGTGTAGGCAATATCCCAAATGACCTGCTCGTGGACGGGGAGGTCCGGCGCCTGCAGCCGAAAGGCCTCCGGGTCGGCCATGAGGTCGGCCTTGCGGGTGAGCGGCAGGCGCTGCAGGTCGTCGACCGTTTGGAGATCGGCGGCGGTGAGCCCCTGTTCGCGAAACAGCCGCTGGTAGAACGGATGGGCGCGCTCGCAGAGCGCCACCATCCGCGCGAGCGCCGCGTTTTGGCGCGCGCGCAGTTCCTCCGGCGCTAAGGTGAGGACCGCGGCAACCATGCGCCCCCTCGCCAGTCGATGTGTCGGCCGATCCTACTGGCGAGGGAAGCGCGCTGGCAACGCGGCGTTACTCCCAGCGCATTTCAACGTAGTAGCGAGCGTCGGAGCCGCCGACAGGGATGAGCAGCCCTTTCTTCGTGGCGCTCGGCGTGAACGGCTGGATCAGGAAGAGCGAGACTGCCTCGGAGTGAAGCCGAGCTGCTGCCTGCTGATAGAGCCGCGCGCGCTGCTCTCGGTCGAGGGTTGTCTTTGCCTGCTGATAGAGGCGGTCAAACTCGGCGTCTTCCCAGCGTCGGCCGCGCTCCCAGGTGAAGTCGCTGCTGAACCAGCGGTAGACGCTCTGCGCCTCGAAGGTTTGATCCCAGTTCAGCACCTGCATCCAGATCGCGGCGTTCTTCTGGTCGTTATTGTTCTCGGCGGTCCACAGCGCCAGTTCGCGGATCTGGACATTGGCGGTGATGCCGACATCGCGCAGCTGCCCCTGGATCAGCTCGGCGAGGTCCTTCGGCGTCGTCCCGGTGGTCGCGTGGGTCATCGCGACGGTGAAGCCGTTGGCATAGCCCGCTTCGGCGAGCAGCTGCCGCGCCCGCGCTGGGTCATAAGGATACGGCTGCAGAGCAGGATTGAAGCCGAGCGCGGCCGGCCCGAGCAGGTGGCTGTCGATGCGGGCTGCGCCGCCGTAGATCGCTTGGACGATTGCCTCTTTGTCAATCGCATAGTTGATGGCGAGGCGCACGCGCCGGTCAGCCGTGGGACCGCTTCGCGTCTCCAGCAGGTAGCTCACAGTCGCGTTTCCGGCTCCGCGGTAGATGGTGAAGCCGGCCGCTTCCAGCTGGCGGACAGCGCTCGCAGGGATCCCGGCCGCCATGTCGACTTGACCGGTCTGCAGTGCCGCAACGCGCTGCGAAGCCTCGGGGACGAAGCGAAGCTCGAGCTCTTTCACCTTGGGGCGGCCGCGCGGCGAGCGGTGCTCGGGGCCCATCGCCTCATAGACGTTCGCGATCTGGTAGTCGGTCGAAACCACCCGGAACGGCCCGCTCCCGATCGGTTTGCGGAAGAACTCGTCGGGCCCCTGCTCGCGCAGTTCCTGCATCGGCGTGATCATGGCGAGCCCGATCACGGCCGGGAAGGTGGGATCGACGACCTTCATGGTGAAAGTTATCGTTTTGCCGGAGCCGTCGAACCGGTCGACGGTGGTAAAGAGCGCCAGCGCCGGCAGCCGCTCGTTCGGGTCGCTGTAGCGCCGGAAGGTGCCCAGCACGTCCTCGATCGTGACCGCTCGTCCGTTGTGGAATGTCCAGTCGCCGAGCGTAAACTCCCACGTCTTGTCGTCAATCGTCCGCCACGAGGTGGCGAGCGCCGGCTGCACCTGCCCCTTATCGTCGATAAACGTCAGCCCGTCGAACACCGGCCAGAGGGTCGCCAGCGACGCACTCACGGTGGCGCGCCCCGTCTCCATACTGGCGATGGTCTGAGCGCCGATGGCGATGGTGATCTTTCCGGTCGGCCCCGCTGCTTGAGGCGGCGCCGGCGCCGCGGATGGCGCGGCAGGAGTACAGGCGACAAGGGTGACGAGAGCGACGATGCCGAGGGGAGAAGAGAACCAGCGCGGACGAAGGCGAGCCATTGCACTACTCCACTGCGCACTGCGCGGATACAACATTATAAACGCGCATGCAAATGACTGCCGTGATTTCCTTCGCCCCTCGGCTAGAATCTCTGCGTGCCGACCTACGAGCGCCTTTTTCTCCCGGTCAGTCTTGCTCTCGTCGGCCTTGCGTTCTCGCTCGTCGTGCAGCCGCCATGGTTTTGGCTTGTCGCGGCGGCGGTAGTCGGGGTCGTGTGTGTGGGGACGGACTCGCTCGTGCGGTCCCATCCGAAGCACTACCTGCACGATGTCACCCAGTCGCTCTTCTTCTGGATTCTCCCGGCGCTGATTGCGCTGGGCGCTGCCCTCTTCCTGCGCCTCGTCGGCGGCGGACTGCCCGTTGTCGGCGGTCTTGCCCTCGCCGGGGTCCTCTTGACGCTGGTGATGCTCGCTGAGTATCTCTCGGTCGACCCGCGGGAAGCGACGTTTGCGGTCGCCCGCTTAGCGCTCAACTTGACCACCTACCTGGCAGCGTTCGCCCTCTTTACCGCGATCTATGCCACCAAAGAGCGAAGCCTCTACACCGCGACGACCGCAACCCTCGTTGCCGGCCTGCTGTCGATCGAGCTGTACCGCTCGGCGGAGGCGCCGCCTTGGCGCATGTGGCTTTATGCTGCGATCACCGGCCTGATGGTCGGCGAAGTGACGTGGGGCCTGAACTACTGGCCGATTGGCGGCTTGGCTGGGGGAGTGATCTTGCTCCTCGTCTTCTACGCCATCAGCGGGCTGGTGCAGCATCACCTCCTCGGGCGGCTGAGCCGAGGCGTGGTGGTCGAGTTTGGGATCGTCGGCGCCGCGGGAATGGCCATCCTCGCGAACTCGAACTTCTGGGTGCGCTGATGGGGGTGCGCACGCTCGCCGAGCTTATCCCTTGGCGCGAGGAACTGCGCCGCGCCGGCAAGACGCTCGTTCTGACAAACGGCGTCTTCGACCTGGTGCATGTCGGGCATGTCCGCTATCTTGATGCGGCGCGTCGTCTCGGCGATGCGCTCGTCGTCGCTGTCGACAGCGACGAGTCGGTGCGGGCCCTCGGCAAGGGAGCAGAGCGGCCGATCGTGCCGGCGGCCGAGCGCGCCGAAATCGTCGCCGCGCTGCGCTCCGTTGACGCCGCCGTGATCTTCGACGGCCCGACCGCCTGTGAGGTGGTCGCCGCGCTGCAACCAGATATTTATGTCAAAGGAGGCGACTACGCTGCCGGTGCCAAACCGCTCCCCGAGGCGGCAGTGGTGACACGCTATGGCGGCCGGGTCGCCTTTGTTGACCTTGTGCCCGGGCGCTCAACGACCGACCTCGTCGCCAGAATCCAGCGCCGCCTCGCCGACCAGCACCCGCAGCCGGGATGACGCCTCTTGAACGAGCCGGACCAGGGCCGCATAGCGTGCTGCGTCGCGCGAGACATTGACGAGCAGCCCGAGGTCGTTCGGCGAGGTGGTGAGACCGTCCAAGTTGGCGAGCACGCCCTCGATATCGAGGGCGTCCGCTCGGCTCGCGATCGTGTCGGCGAGCTGCTCGACCCCGCGCTGAAGCCGTTCCAGTTCGGCGCGCGCCGCCGCGCGCTGGCGTTCGGCAGCGCTCAGGAGCGCTTCGAGCCGGCCGGCGACGTCGTTCATCGCGGTCACATCGCGCTGCAAGTCGGCGACGCGCGCGGCGAGGGTCGTCAGCATCGTTCGGGCCTCGGCGACCGCGTCAGCAGCGGCCAATTCACTCGGCGCCGGCGCGGCCGCGGACGGGACGGCAGCTGCGCCGGCGCCCGCCTCTCCGCTCGCGCTTTCCGGCATCGGAGCGGCGCGCTGCGCCGGCTCAGGCGGTTGCGCGGGGAGCGGCTGCTCCCACGAGACACGTTCCTCACCTGAGAACGCGGGGCGGGAGGACCACCCGCTCGGCGCAGCGTCGACAGCCGTGAGACCGCTCTCGACGGCAGGAGGGGCACTAGCCGAAGGAGGTTCGACGAGCGTTGCGCCGAGGTCTTCGGTGAATTGCAGATGAACCTCTCCCACCTGAATGATGTCGCCGGAGCGTAAGAGCACAGGACCGCTGATTGCCCGCTGATTAACGGCGGTGCCGTTAGTGCTGCCGAGGTCTTCGATCAGAAAGTTGCCGTCGGAGAAGAAGATACGGGCGTGGCGGCTCGACACCGTCGGGTGAGGGATAACGATGTCGCAGCCAGGCTGGCGGCCAAGGACCTGCTCCGCTTGACGCAGCGCAAAGTCCGCGCTCGCCCCGCGCTGCTCGCTGAGGACAGTCAATCGCGCCTCGCGTCGGATGTTGCCGTACATGAGTCCTCTCTTCTCGTCGTTCCGCCAGAATGGGGACGCCTGCGGCCCCTCCTCGGTTCCGCGCTTCAGTCTAACGGAGTTCGGCCTTGTCGGTTCAGGCGGTATCACTTGCCCTCCCTCGGCGAGGGCGTCTCAACGGATGCCGGCAGCGGCGGCACCGGAATGAGGTGGCCGCCGGCTGCTGGAGCGGCTATCCAGCAGCGTGCTGAGAGGCTGCTGACGCGCTCGCGCCGGCGTTGGGCGGAATAGGCGTTCTGCCTGCTCGCGCGCGGGCGGGGCTGGAGCGCGCTTAGGACGAGCGCGTCGACTGGCCCAAGGGCGGTCTTCGCCGCCCCGGAAAGACTGTCCAGCGAGCATCGGCGGGCGCGCCCCTGCAGGGAGCGGGCCCTGCCGCTCGTGCTCGGAGGGGTGGTGCCGAGGGCCAGAATCGAACTGGCGACACACGGATTTTCAGTCCGTTGCTCTACCGACTGAGCTACCTCGGCGGGAGGAAGAACAATCCCCCGCTCCCGCGGGGGCGCAAGAATCGTAGCGAAGCGCTTCGCATCTCGTCAACCGCCGGATGGTGAGCCCCTCGCAGGCGAGCCGGGGTCGGTGGTCCGCGCGGTGCGGCGGCCGCGCCCACCGCGCCTAGGCCGGCCTGCGCCTCGTTCGCCCGACGAGCACCGGTTGCCCGCCCATTCTCCCGGTCAAGCCAGAGGCACTGCAGCGAAGGGCAGACGGGGAGCCCTGTCGCGCTGCCGTCTCAGCGGCTTCTTGCCGCGGAAGTCCGACGCTGCCCGCGCGGCGTTCCTCCGCCTTGGGTGCCGGAAACGCGAGGGCTTGTCCGGAAGAGCGGCATCCGGGCAGACGGCGCTTCGTCCTCGCCGTGCGCCGCAAGCTCAGCGGCCCGCTCGAGCGAGCAGCCGCCGCGCTCGCGCCACGATCGGAGCGTCGATCATCATGCCGTCCAGCCCGATGGCCCCGAGCCCGCGCCGTTCGGCCTCCTCATATGCCTCGATGATGCGCTGCGCCTGGGCAATCTCGTCTTCGGTGGGCGCATAGCCGGCATTCACGATCGCAAGCTGAGCAGGGTGGATGCAGTAGCGCCCCTCAAAGCCGAGGTCGCGCGAGACGCGGGTGTCGGCGGCGAGCCAGTCGAGATCACGGTATTCGGGGTCGGGAGTGTCCAGCGGGATTACGCCGGCTGCTTTACAGGCGAGCGCAACCCGCGCCCGTGCCGCGGCCAGCTGAGGGTTGTCGCGGGTGCGTGGGATGCCGAGGTCAGACGTAAAGTCTTCTGCGCCGAAGGAGGCAGCTAGGACGCGGGGCGATGCTGAGACGATGGCCTCGCAGTGCAGCACCGCCGCGGCTGTTTCGATCCAAGGCAGGATCGCGATCGACCGTGGCGGCAAACCCCGCAGGCGCTCCAGCAGGGTGAGATAGTGATCGACCTGCTGGACGACCGCGGGCGAGTTCGCTTTCGGAAGAGAGATGCCCGCAACGCCCGGCTGCACCACTGCGGCGAGGTCCTCCTCGAGCAGACCGGTTTCGAGACCGTTCACGCGGATGATCAGCGTCTTCACTGCCGCGGCCATTTCTGCGATCGCGCCGGCGACGAGTGTCCGCGCTTTCAGCTTGTCGTTCGACGCGACCGAGTCCTCAAGGTCGAGGCAGACCACATCGGCGGGGGCGCTCTTCGCCTTCTCGAACATCGGGGGCCGGATGCCCGGGGTGAAGAGGATGCTGACAAACCGCGCCATCGCACGTCTCCTTAAGAGAGGTTAATCTTCAATGGAGCCGAAGGGCTGATATCATTCCGCGCGTCAGACTTATACTGGATCGCGATGATCGACCTAGGCCAGCTGGAAGCGTTTCTGCAGGTCGCTGAGCACAGCAGCTTCAGTCGGGCGGCCGAGGTCCTGTTTCTGACCCAGCCGACAATCAGCGCCCGCATCCATGCGCTCGAACGCGAGCTTGGTGAGTTGCTGTTCGAGCGCTCAAGCCGCTCGGTGCGGCTGACGGAGGCAGGGCAGACCTTTCTCCCCTATGCGCGCCGCGCGCTTGAGACCTATCGCGAAGGGCGCGCCGCACTCGATGCGCTGCGGCAGGCCCAAGGGGGACGGCTGCGGATTGGCGCGTCGCGTGTCTTCGGCACTTACCTGCTGCCCGACATTCTGCAGGCTTTCAAGGCGCGCCATCCGGGCGTCAGTCTCGCGGTGCGGACGGCACGCTCGGCGCAGATGCTTGAGCTTCTGCTTAGCGGCGAGATTGAGGTCGGTCTGACGCGGTTTATCGATCACGACGAAGTGATCACGATAAAGCTCGCGGAGGACCCCGTCTACCTCGCAGTTCACCCCGACGATCCCCTCGCCTTGATGGAGGAGATGCCGCTTCGCTCCCTTGTTCGTGAGCCGCTCATTCTCTACGAACCGGACTCAAGCTACTACAGCCTCATCCTGAGCATGTGCCGCGACGCCGGCATCACCCCCGACATCTTCATGGAGCTCGACGAGATTGAGGGGGCGAAACAGATGGTGGCGCGCGGTCTGGGCGTCTCGATTCTGCCGCTCTGCGCAATGCGCGAAGAGCTGCGCGCGGGCGTGCTGAAGGCCGTGCCGCTGAAGGGCGACCCGCGCAGTACTCCTATCTGTCTGGTCTACCGCAAACGTTCGCAAGCGAGCTATCTCGTCGATGCCTTTGTCAAAGTCGCCGCCGAGCAGTTCCGCGAGCTCTCGGAGGCGGCAGTTCCCTCGTAATCGATAGAGGCCGCTCATCAAAGGAGCACAGTCGACGACATTTTTCGTATCCTTCTCCCAGCTTTGCGAGAAGGAGTGTTGCGTGGCGCGAGTCGGCTTGCTCAGTGTGTCTCACGGTCTTCCGGCAGGACCGGATGCGATGAAGCATCCCGTGAATGTGTTTCTCAAGGAATACCTCGAAGGCCTCAACTTGCCGGTGCCCTACGTCCATGACTACTGCCAGATCCCGGCTCGGCTCCAGCCGGCTATCGATCAGCTGACTGACCAAGGCGTCGATACGATCGTGGTCACCTTTCTCTACCCCACTTCAGTGAACCGCGAACTGCAGAACCCGCGCGCAGAACTGGGGTTTGCCGAGCCGCCCCAAGGCTGGAAATTCCCCTTCAATCCTGTCAAGACGAACGCGCGCATTCTCCTCGGACGGACGCTCGGCAGCCACCCCTTGCTGGCGGACATGATCGAAGATCGGCTGCGCGCGGTTTCAACGGATCCCGCGAACGAGGTGGCGCACTTCATTATTCACGGCGATCAGGCGTATCCCTCTCATTGGCTTCACGAGCAGAAGTCGGAGGAGCTCGCCATTTTGCTGCGCCGCCGGGGGATCTGGGCGGATGTGACGTGGTCAACGTTCTACCCCAAGCCGAACACAGAAGAGGTCTGCCGCGCAATCCTCGAGCGGACCGGCAAAAAGATCGTCGCCACGACCACGATGCTCGAAGACACCTATTTCAACCGCGAAAAGCTTCCTGCTGGTCTCTTCGCTCTGCCCGAGGGCACCTACGCCTTCAATCCGGAGCCGCTTTTGCCCCATCCCGCAATCCGGCCCTATCTCCTCTTCTGTCTCGCCGAGACGCTGCGCGAGCACGGGCTGGACGAACTGGTGCCCGACGAGGCTCGCGGCTGCTGGTGCACGCGCGCGGACTGCAAACTGAATGCTGACCCGCGGGTCCATCGGGAGGAGCGCCCGCTGGCGTGCCTCTCGGTCGAGTGCGGCTGGCCGCGCTGAGTGACGCGAGGAAGGCCGGCTCCGTGCGCCGGTGACCGTCAGCAGCGTGGCAGGCGCTGAGGCCGGCGTTCCTCGCGCTCGGCCCGTGGGCGGCGGGATGTCAGGATTGACATGTTTCGCCGCTTCTTCGTAGCCTTGGCGTGATCTTCCTCCGAGGAGGCAACTGTGGCAATCAAGCTGTCTGAGCTTTTTCCCCGCCTGCGCGACCTCGGGACGGTGCGTCTCGTTTCAAACAATGGGACAGCAGTGCTCGAGTTCAACACGGTTATCGAGGATGTCTCTCTCGGCCCGCGCAGCTGGAACTTCAACCGTGACGGGAAGGAGTTCCATCTCTACAAAGACAAGGTAAAAGCGGTCACGTTCTTCTACGGGGAGCATCCTCGCTTCAAGCGGATGCTTGGCGAGATCGACTTTCTCGACGAGGCGGGCAATGTCGGGATGATGCTCTTCCTTGCGGAGAATGCGGACGACCCGAATAACCCTGCCGTTCAGGCGATGCAGCGCCTTATCGCGGACTACGGTGAGCGTGCCGACGTTGAGGAGGAGAGCGCGCCGGCCGCCCCCGCCGCCGCTCACTAAAATGCGGATGTGGACCTGATCGAGCAGTGCTACGCTGAAGGCTGGACCGACGGCCTGCCCGTCGTCCCGCCGACGCGGGAGCGCGTCGATGCCATGCTTGGCGGCCGCCCGCCAGACGAGGTGGTCGCCGTCCTCCCTCCTTCCGGCGCGGAGGCGACCCTCGAGAAGATTGCCGCCAATGCCGTCATGGCGGGCTGCTTGCCGGCCTATTTTCCGGTCGTTGTTGCGGCGGTGCGGGCGGCCGCCGACCCGGCGTTCAGCCTCGAAAGCGTCCTGACGACGGTCCATTCGCAGTGGCCGCTTGTCCTCGTCAATGGGCCGGTCATCGAGCAGCTGGGCTTCACGACTGGAGCGAACGCGCTCGCCGGCGGCGCGCGGGCGAACGCGACTGTCGGCCGCGCCGTCAGCTTGGTTATGCGCAATATCGCCGGCGCCCGCGAAGGCGGCCTCAATCCGAAGACCCTTGCCCATCCGGGCAGGTACAGCTTCTGTCTTGCCGAGGCGCACAGTGCCTGGACGCCTCACCATGTCGAGCGCGGCTACGCGCCGGCGACGAGCACGGTGACGCTCTTTGCGGCCGACGCGCCGCTCTGTCTCGCGGTGCTGAATGCGACGCGGCCTGAGCAAATCCTCGGCACCATCGCCGACGCGCTGCCGATTGCCGGCACCTACAATCTCGTCTTTGGCGGCGAAGTGCTGGTCGTCTTCAGCCCGGAGCACGCCGCGATCTGCGCCGGGATGAGCAAGGCCGATATTCGCGCTTGGCTGTTTGAGCACGGACGCCGGCCGGTCCGAAGCCTCGCGGGGCTCGGTGTCCTTGAGACGGCGGAACTGCTCGGCCGGCGCGAGCGGCTTACCGACCCGGACCAGCTAGTGGGACCGGTCCGCTCCCTAGAGAGCATCCGGATCGTGGTCGCCGGTGGGGAGGTGGGCGGCTACACGGCGCTCCTCTTCTGCAGCGGCCGCAGCGTCTGTGTTCCCATTGAGGAGGAAGGATGAACAGTCCGACGCTCGTCAGCCCGCTTGCGGAGCGGTTTCAGTCCCGGCCGCCGGCCGCTCCCCGCCGGCTGGCCGGGACCGACATCGCCCTGATCGACAGTATGCTCAATCCTGCTGCGGGCTGGGGCCAAGCCCTGCTCGACGGCGCGGCACAGGCGCTCGCTGCCACCGGGGCGCGCTTTGGCCGCGAACGGCGCGCCCCGCTCGCCGGGGCCCCGGTCGACGACTGGGCTGATGCGCTTGCATCGCGCTACGCCGCCGCTGTCATCGCGGTCGGGGACTGAGCGACGTGCACTTCGCGCAGTGTGCGCGACGGCATTGCGCTGGGAAAGCGCGCCCTTCCCGTGATCGTTCTCCTGCCGCGCGGGCTCCTTGGTCTCGCGCGCGATCAAGCGGCTTTTCTCGGGGTGCCTGACTTTCCGCTTGCCGGCATCGAGCGCTCGCTCTACGGCTGTTCCCGCGAGGAGATTGTCGCCGCTGCTCTCGCCCTTGGACCGGTAATCCGGCGGGCGCTGAACGCCGAGGCATAGCGCTCCCGCAGCAGCGCCGAGGCGCTCCCTCCGCTCAGGCTGGCATCCCCCCGCGCTGGCACGTCATGCTGCCCAAGCGGCGGGCTGTCGTCTCCGCTAAGGAGAAGCTGCCTGCGGTGAGTGCGGAGGTTCTTGCCCGGCGATCGGATGATCTTTTGCTCAGCGGTGCGACCGCCGCCAACTGAGCGGGGTGACGCCGTGGATCCGGCGGAACTGCCGGATGAAGTACGTTGGGTCGGCGTAGCCGACACGCTCGCCGATCGTCGCGATGTCTTCGTCTGTTTCAACGAGCAAGCGGCGCGCTTCGATCATGCGGCGAGCGGTGATCCATTCGAGCACCGTCCGCCCGGTTGCGTTTCGGATCGTGGTCGTCAGGTAGCCGGGCGTGCGGCCAACCGCGCGGGCAACGTCGACTAGCGAAATCGGCTCGGCGAAATGATCGTTGATGTAATTGAGGACAGCCTCCACCACGGGGCGGCGCGGAGCGGCGTGGTTATCGAGAAGAGGAGAGACGAGCCGCGCTGCGTCGATCAAGATGAGCTTGAGGAGCGCGTGGGCGGCCTCCCGGTAGCCTAGGCGCGGCAGCTCGAGTTCATGGGTGAGGCTTCGGAGGCGCGCTTCCCACCGCGGACGGTCTTCCGGCGGGATGGAGAGGTAACTCAACTCAATGCCGGGCGGACGCGCGAAAGGCAGCAGAGCGGGGTTTTCGGGCCAGACGAGGGAATCAAACTCCAGCCGGCCGTCCCCAAGGGCGTCGGCAACAAAAAAGACAATCCAGCCCGCCGCCTGCTCTTCTTCGTAGCTATCGTGCACCTCGCCCGGAGCGATGAGGAAGAGGTCGCCTGCTTGGGTCTCCCGCCGGACGGCGCCTGCCCGATGCCACCCGCCTCCCTGCTGGATGTAGACGAGCACAAAAAAGTCATGGACGTGGGGACCGAAATGGTCAAGCGGCCGCCCCTGCTCGAAGCGGGCGATGCCGAGTTGGGGCCGGTCCGGAGGCGGATAGACTGAGCGCGTGCGGTACGGCTTGGCAGGAACGTTGCGCAGCATGCTGCCTCGCGCCGGTATCAGCCCTCCCCGCGCAATTCTACGCCAAATTTGCCCACCGCTTCGCAATTTCTGCGCCGAGCGCCGGCCGTGCTAGACTGCGCTCGCGGAGGAGACCCTCATGGCAGACCGCCCCCCTTTGGACGCGGAGACGAAGGCGCGCGTCCGCGACGAGGCGATCGCGCTGATCGGCAGCCGCCGGATCGGCATTCTGGTCACGTATCCTCCGGGCGAGCCGTTCCCGCGGCTGAGAGCCATGGGTTTCGTTCACGACGGCTGGGTGTTCTACGTGTCAACGAGGCGCGGATGGCGGAAAGCAGCAGAGGTTGCCGCCAATCCTCATGTTAGTCTCCTCTTCTCTGACACGGCAAAACGCGCTGACCATTTCATCCAGGTTGACTGCCGCGCCATCGAGGTGAGCGGCGGGGAGTTCGACCGCTGGCAGGAGAAGCGGTATCAGAAGGAGGGGGAGGCGCTCCGGCGTGCCACGGCGGGGATGACGCGTGACGACTGGGTCGGCTGGCGGCTCGAACCGCTCCGCGTGCGGATCAACGGACATATCAGCAGCGGACCATGGAGTGAAGCGCCCGTCGTCCTCTCCCGCCACGAACTCGGACTGCCGCCGCTCGGCAGGCCGCTCACGGGTCCAGCCGGCTCCGATGGAGAGCGGTCGGGATAACGAGGAGCCGCTCGGCGAGCCGACCGGGCGGCTCCGGCAGCGCGAAGTTGACTGGCGGCTCAAGACCGACGTCGACGGCGGGGACAGCGCGCGGCGCTGGCTTCGAGTCGTTGAACTCAACCTCCTCGCTCTGCGCGGTTGTTCCTCCTCGGCCCACCGCTAGCTGCAGGGCGTAGGTCGTGTCGGTGAACGCCTCGACCTCAACCTGATAGGTCCCGGCGATGCTGGCGACGATCCGTCCCTCCTCGACGGCGGTGCCGTTGGCGTTGCGGACGAGGACGCGCCGGCCACGAGGATCCCAGAGGTACAGGTCGGCGTCGCCACTTGCGGGGGTGAGGCGGACTGAGAGCGTCTCGCCGACTTGGAGCGGTTGGCGGAACACCCGCACCTGGCCGCTGGCGAGTGTATCGGTCGGCGGGAGGTGGTTGAACTGCACGGCGGCGGGCCGGGTGGAAACATTGCCGACCGCATCGGCGAGGAAGACTTGAATCGTCCGCGCTCCTGCGGCCGGGGTGAGCGTGAATGTCAGAGTTGGGCGGTAAGAGAGCCACGGCGTCGTCTGCACCGGGACCCATGCTCCGTTGACGACACTGAGTGTCCGCTCGACGACCATCACCCAAGCGAGACCGCTTCCGCCGGCCGGGTCGTAGCCGGTCACGTCCAGCCGAGCAGTCCGGTCGGTCGTTGCGATGGCGCCACCGTTCACCGTGACGCTGCTGGCCACCGGCGGCCGCGTATCGCCGCCGGCACCGAGGACGGTGAAGGTGCGGGTGGCGTGGTTGTTGGCTGCGGAAAGGTCGGGAACGAGCCCGTCGGGATCAAGCTCGACTGTCACCGAGATCGGGCCGGTGCTCGGCCCGACGGCCCAGGTCGTCGAGACCGTAGCGCTCTTCGCCCGCGCCTCGAAAGTCGCGATCAGGTCGGCAATGACAGCGCCGCCGGCACCCGGCGCACCGCGGGTGAACCGCACCGGCAAAGCGACCGCGCCTCCCTCGTTCGGCCGCCGAACGGTGACGCCGAGCTCAACTTCGGTATTGGCGTAGATGCGGGCCGGCGAGGTCCACAGGTCGACGGTTTCAACGAAGAAGTCGTCTTGGACGGGCGCGACGGCGACGTAGGCATTCTCAACGGTGAGTAGCGGCGCTCCCGGGGTCGAGAGAACGAGGTCGTAAAAGCCGGGCGCAATGTTCGCCGGGACCGTCCCCAGCAGCCGCGTCGTGCCCGAAACGCGGAGCGCGCTCAACGCGACCGTCGCGCCGCTTTTGGCATGGAGGAGCACGGCGGCGGTCGAGGCGGAGAAGCCGGTCCCTTCGATCACGACCTCGACCGGTTCGGTCGTCACCCCTTGCGTTGGCCGAATGCGCGTGAATGTCGGCGCAACGGGCGTCCGGGTCGGCGTTGCTGTTCGGGTCGGCGTGCCGCCGCTCGGCGACGGCGTGCTGGTCGGCGTTGCGCTCGGCGTCGGGGTCCGTGTCGCTGTGGCGCTGGTCGGGGTTGAGGACGGCGTCGCGGTGGCCGAGGGGACCGCGCTCGGTGTCGGCGTGCTGGTCGGGATGGCAGTTGGTGTTGGCGTGCTCGTCGAGGTGGCGGTTGGCGTCGGCGTTCTCGTCGGGGTGGCGGTTGGTGTCGGCGTGCTCGTCGGGGTGGCGGTCGGTGTCGGCGTTCTCGTCGGGGTAGCGGTCGGGGTCGGCGCGAGATACGTCGCCGTAATCGTGACCGGCGATGCGCCCACGAACACATCGTGGGTGGCGGCGTTGCCATTCGACCACGAACTGAAGGTGTAGGTCACTCCCCCGACGTTCGCGCTCGCCGGCGCAATGACCGAGGTGAGGGAGTTGACGATGACGGTTCGCGTAAACGGCGTCACGCTCGTCACGCCGGCGACCGACATCGCGATCCCCGGGGGCGACGACTCGATCGCCAGGGTGGTGGTGAGCGGAAAGAGCGTCACGAGTTCGGTGTGCTGCAAGCCGCCCGAGTCGGTCGCGGTCAGCCGAATGTCGAGCGAGGTTGGGTAGTCGTGGTTCGGCAACGCCACTTGGCCGCTCGCGCCGGTGAACGAGCCGAGCAGATGGGCGTGGCAGTCCTCGTGAACGGGACAATGGTTCAGCACGATGGTCCACCGAAGAGCAGATGGCGGAAGCGTGCCGTCTTGGGCATCGGTTGCGGTGCCGCTGAAGGAGATCGTGTCGCCGACCCGCCAGCGAGTAGAAGAGCTGGGGGAGACGATGGCGGCAAGCGGCGGGGTATTGCCGGCGGCGATCGCAATCGGGGCGCTGATCGCCGAGAGGCCGCTCGGGTTGGTCACCCGAAGCCGCGCCGTGTAGTTCCCCACGGCCGTATAGGTGTAGGTCGTGGTGATGCCGACGCCGTCGTCATACTGTCCGTCGTTGTCAAGGTCCCACTCATAGGTCAGCTGATTGGAGGCGTAATAGGGGTCGGTCGAGCCCGCCCCACTGAAGGTGACCGTGAGCGGCGCAGGGCCGTTCGTGGGCGTAGCGATCGCGACCGCCGAGGGTGCGCCCGGCACAAAGCGGACCCGGTGGATAGCGCCATACTGGCCGCAGCGGTCTTGGTTGCAGCCGATGTCGAGGTAGTAGAGGTAGCCGTCTGGCCCGATCTTCAGCGAGACGGGCGACGGGGCGCGGCCGACGAAGCGGGAGACCTTGGTGGGGTCGGGCAGCCCATTCGTCGCTTTCATCACCCAAATGCACTGGCGCGCGTAATCGGCAAAGAAGAGGGCGTTGGCGAAGTCGGGCGGATAGGGCGTGGTCGCGCCGGCGAAGGCGAGGCCGGTGATTGCGGAGCCCGGGCCGGGAAGCGTTGGCGGGCAGTTGTCCCCATCGACGACGTGGGCGTGGTGGTTGTAGCTGAAATACGGCGGAACGGCGATGCCGGCCGCATAGAGCGTGGAGCAGATCGTGAACCCGATCATCGACCAGCCATCGGTCGGCGCCGCGCCTTCGTAGCATGGCCAGCCGAAGTTCCAGCGCGGCGTGACGACAGGCGAGGTGAGGGCAGGCGCAGTCGGGGTGATGATCCGGTTGATCTCTTCCCAGGTGCCCCAGCCGACATCGCCGACCCACAGCTCCGATGTGCCCGGCCGGAAGGTCATGCGGAGCGGCTGCCGAAAGCCGTAGGCGATGACCCGGCTGGTATTCGCGAACGGATTGGCTGGGTCGTAGAGCGGGTTGCCGGGCACGCCGGCGCCGCTATTTGGATCGATCCGGATGACGGTCCCGCCCAACCCGAGGGGATCGCCGGGGGTCCAAGCATCTTGAGCGCGCAGCGCGCCGCCTTCGGCGGTCGGCGGGGTCATCTCGCCCCCTACGCCGCCGGGGGGGTCGCCGCAGGGATTGCGCGGCTGGCCGCTTGCGGGCGAGGCGCCGTACTGGCCGTAGTCGATGGTCAGGTAGCCTGCGCCATCGCCGCCGCTGACGTAGAGCATGCCGTCTGGACCGAAGAGCACGGTGCCGACGCTGTGCGTGCCGAACTGCGTGCACCAGTCGGTGATCAGGTCCACTTTGTTCACCAACTGCGGATAGGTCGAGAGCTGAGTGGCAGTAAAACGGGCAAGCTTGCCGAGGACAGTGCATCCCGGCTCTTCGGGCACGCCAGGGGGCCAGGGGCACGTGAAATCGGGCCAGAGGGGCACCGTCGTCGTGAACGGCGCGGAGTTGTAGGTGTAGAGCAGGTAGACGTAGGGCGTGGTGGGGAAGTTCGGATGGAGCGCAAGAGAGAGGAGGCCGCGATCCTCCTGGTCGTGCACCTCGGCGCTGATGTCGAGAGCGTAGGCGAAGCTGGACGAATTGATGGACGGAAACGCCTTGACGATCCCCCACTTCTCGGAAACCCAGACGGAGCCGTCGTTGCCGAAGGCGAAATCGGTCGGGAAGTACAGGTTGTCGATCACGATCTCATCGACAAAGCCGGGGGGGACGAGCGGCGACGCGGGAGGGGGCGCGACAGCCTGCGTGCGCAGCGGCACGCTGGGGGCGGCGACGGCGGCAGGGGGAGCGCCACGAGGAAAGAGACCAGCGACCAGCACGGCGCCGAGCGTCAGCAGCCGGAGTGCAGTATCGAGAGCGCGTCGTCGAAAACTCATCAGGATCCAATCGGCAGATGTCGCTCTCGCCGCGACGGTGCCGCGGTTCGATCCTACCGAGGTATCGTGAGGAACACATCCTCCATTTTGCTGTTGAGCGATCGTCCCTTTGGCGTAGGGAACCAAACGGCTCGTGAACAACGCCCTCTCTTCGCGCAGCGATGCTCTCGCTCGCGCAAAAGAGCACCAAAGTAAAGACAGCATCGCGTTTGCCCCGAAACCGCGAGACGGCGCAGCCGCCGCAACATCCGGCGGGACGTGAGGCGTGGCGCGTCCCGCAGCTGAGAGAAGATTGGAGCCGAAGCGGCAATGTCAGTATTGACATTTTTGGCCGAGTGTGCTTCACTATGGGGCAGGACTGGCCCGTATTCGATGTGCTGGAGGAGGAGCGATGTACGCTGTCACCAACCATCTCTTCCCGAAAGAGGAGTTCTTCGACCGGCTGATCTCGGGGTTCGCCTCTGACCGCGGCCCGGCGATCACCGACAAGTGGAACGCGACCCGCTTTGAGCTGCGCGGCCCGCTTTCGGGCAACGAGTTCATCAGCACCTCGGTGTGGGAGAGCGCGGACGCGTTCGACGCATGGCGCAACAGCCAGGACATTCAGGTCTCGCACTCCAATGTCAATTACGAGATGTACTCCCGTCGGGCGATGCTCTCCTTCCACGACGTGCTGATGAATGCCGAGCCGGGTCGGGCGCCGGTGGCAGGCAAGCCGGCGCGCTATCGCCGGATTGGGGTCGGCGCGTTTGAGTCGCTGATCTACTTCTCGCCGAAGCCGGAGCATGCCGAGGACGTTATCAAGGCGCTTGAGGCGGAGGGCGCGCCGACGGCGCCGGGCCTGCTCTGGTGGGAAGTGTGGAAGGATGTCAAGGGCAACCGCTGGTGGAATATCACCTACTGGGAGAGCCGCGAGGCCTACGAAGCGGCAAAGGCCGCGGGTGTGCCCCAGCTGTCGCTGCCGGGCGATCCCAACTGGTATGAGGGGCAGCCGGAGGAGGCGCTCTACATCATGGAACTGGAGCGGCTTCCGGGGTTCACCAAGACCGAGCGCCGTGAGGTGGTCGCGCGTGCCTAACTTTATCCCGGTGGCGAACGCTGCCGACCTGAAGGACGGTGACATCATCATCGCCACGGTCGGCAGCGCCTCGGTCGTGATCACGCGTGTCGAGGGCGAGCTCTACGCCCTCGACAACGTCTGCAGCCACGATCAGTCGCCGTTTGATGAAGCGACGGTCGAGGGGTATGAGCTATGCTGTCCGCGGCACGAAGGCCGGTTTGATGTCCGCTCCGGCAAGGCGACCCGCTTTCCTGCCGTCTGGCCGATCAGTCGCTGGCCGGTCAAGGAAGAGGCGGGGCGCATCTGGGTCGGTGACACGCCGCTGAACTCAGGAGCAGGCTGATGGCATCTCGTCAGCAGGAAGCAGAAGAGACGTTTCGCACGCACCCGAACGTCGCCGTGCGCGAAGAGGTGCTGCGCTGGTTCACCGCACCGCCTGATCAAGCGCCAGATCGCGAGCGCATCCCAGTCGAGTTGCTCGCCGAGTCGGCGACGAACGAGTCGAACTGGACATTTCGTCCCAAGATCATCCGCGCTATGGGCAGGGCGGCAATCGATAACCCGAACGACCGCGCTGCCCTTATTGCAGCGCTGGAGGGGCTCGTGAACGACCGCACCGTCCTCGAGCGTGACCGCGCGGTCGTCCTTGAGGTGCTGGACGAGGTGCGGCGGGCGGTGGGTTAACCGCACCAAATGGTGGGGCGGCCTCGTGTACACTTGGGACTATGAACAGCGGGGCTCGCCATCGCCAATTGATGATCTTAGGCATGCTTCAGTACCGCCCGATGTACGGGCATCAGATCAAGGAGGCGATCGATCAGCACATGATGGTCGTCTCGGACCTGAAGCGCGCCAACCTGTACTACCTCCTTGAGCAGCTGACCAGCCGCGGCTATCTCGAAGTGCGGACCGAAACATTGGAGGGCGCGACTGGCCCGGTCGAGCGCGAGATTTACTATCTCACGCCCGCCGGGCGCGCCTATTTCGATGAATTGCTGCGCGAGGTGCTGTCGTCGTTTGAGTCGCTGCGCCAGCCGGTCGACGTTGCGATGTTCTTTCTGCCGCACCTTCCCCGCGATCAAGCGATTGCGCTCCTCGCCGACCGGCGGGCCAAGGTCGAGGCGAGTTTCGCCGAAGTGCGCGAGCAACTCGCTACGAGCCCCCACAAGGGCGAGTGGCACGAGCTCACCGCCGACCATCTGATTTCCCTCTACCAGCTCGAGCTCGACTGGCTCGACCGCGCGATCGCGAAGCTCGAAGCGAGCAGCGAACTGCAGCCGACGACACCCTAGGGCGCAGCAATCGGGGAAGATACACGGCGGTGAGGGCGGCACATCGTCGCCGTACCGCGCGGGTCCCGTCGGCGGCTGACGGGTGATCCCGGCAGGAGGGAATGGGGCGGCCTCCTTCCGCTCGTCGGGCGTCACGGCGATACGTTCGTCGTCGGCCGGAGGAGGGTCTCTCCGAGCGTCGTTGCAGAAGGCGCTGTTCGCCTGTCCCACAGGTCCGCGAGGCGGCATTCCGTCGGCATCGAGGAGGGCGCGGAGCGGCAGGCCGTTGTCGTTGTTGTCCCCGCCCGAGGCGGCGATCGCGACCGCTCAGCACGGCGCGCCGCCGTCGAGCGCGCCGCGCCGGCTGTTTCGGCCGGGTGCTGCCGTCACTGCCGCGGACTGCTGCCGGCAACGTGGACAGGCGACGGCGCGTTGACGATTACCGTGAGCGATCCGCGGCGGCGCGGCGCGCGCGGGCGTAGAGGACGACCGCGAACAGCGCGACCGGAGCGAGCACAGCGGCCCAGAGCGGAACGCTGCCGCTCTCGCCGCGGTAGGTGCCATCGCCGGTCTTCGGCAGCCCGACGGTCGGCGTCGCCACGCCCGTCGCGACACCGGTCACCATCGGTGTCGGGGTACCGCCTGGCTCAGTTCGGAAATTGACCGTCGCCTGAATCGGCGGGGTGAACGGCGTGCCGTCGTTCTGCCGCAGCTCAACCCGCAAAGTATGGCTGCCGAACGGCACGTTGGTGAAGGTGTAGGTGCGGTCGCCGAGCCGCACCTCGGGCAGATTGTCGAGGAAAAGCGAGAAGGTGCCTTCTCCCGGTCGGTTTGGTGTGCCCGGCGGGCGGAGAATGATGTTGCTGACATCAAGCTGCACGGGCACCGAAGTGCCGATAATGGTCTGCCCCTCGGTCGGCGAGAGGATGAAGAAGGCCGGTTGGCCTGTCGGCGTGCCGGGGCCGGGAGTGACGGTCGGCGTCGTCGCGGCAGGCAGCGGGGTGAAAGTCGCCGTTGGGCTGGGGGTTGTCGCCGCCGCTTGAACGATGATGGTGCCCGTCATCCCCTGCGCCTGATGGAAGCGGCAGTAGTACTGGTAGGTTCCCGGCTGGCTGAAGACCCGCTCAAACGTAAAGCCGGGCTGAACGGTGACGTCCCAGCAGCACGGGTCGTTTGGGATCTGATTGACCGACGTCGTGGTATGGGTCACGGAGCCGACGTTCACCCAAGCGACGGCCTGGCCCACCGAGATCGTAACCGTCTGGGGCTGGAAGGCGAACTCCACCATCCGCACTTCGATCGCCCCCTGCCGGGGCGGCGCCGCGCCGGTGGGGCGCGGGGTCACCGCAAACGCGACGACGCTCAGCACGCCCAGCGCCGTCAACCAGCGAACGCCTGCCACTCTTGCCCTCTTCGCCGAACTCGTCGTTGCATCCTGCTTGCCGGTCAGTATGGCAGCAAGGAAGCTAGCGTTCAAGCAGGAAGCGGGTGAACACCTCGTCTGCGAGCAGCCGTCCGCGTGGGGTCAGCCGGAGGGCGCCGGCTGTCACCGTGGCCAACCCCGCCGCTTCCAGTTCGGCGAGCGTGGCTGCCCACCGCGTCTCGGCCCGTTCCCCGAACCGCGCTGCGAAGGCGTCCAAGTCTAGGCCGTCGGTCAGGCGCAGACCGAGGATGACCGTCTCGGCCAATTGGGTCTCGCGGGGGAGCGTCTCGACCCAGGCGATCGGCCCGTGCGCTTCGGGAATGCAGGACGCCGCGAACTGCGGCGCCTCCCAGGTGCTCATGCCGGCGAGGTAGGCATTCAGCCGGCGGTGGTTGGCAAATCGAGCAACGACCGTCGAGCTGTGCGCGCCCATCCCCACGCCGAGAAACGGCTGGTTCCGCCAGTAGCGCAGGTTGTGCTGGCAGGCGAAGCCCGGACGAGCAAAGTTGGCGATCTCATAGCGCTGATACCCTGACGCGCCGAGGATCTCGTCGCTCAGTTCATACATTGCGGCGGCGAGGTCATCGTCAGGAGGGGGGAGAAGCCCGCGGCGGCGCTGGCGTCCCAGTTCGGTGGCTGGCTCGATGGTCAGGCCGTAGACCGACAGATGCTCCGGCGCGAGAGCTGCCGCCGCAGCGAGGGTGCGCTGCCAGCTGGCGAGCTCCTGCCCGGGCAGCCCATAGATGAGGTCGAGGCTGAGGTTTGTGAAGCCGGCTGCGCGCGCTTCCTCGACGGCGCGGCGCCCATCGTCGGCGCAATGCTGGCGGCCGAGGAAGCGGAGCTCGGCATCGTCGAAGCTCTGGACGCCGAGACTGAGCCGCGTGACGCCGGCGTCTCGCAGGGCGCGAAAGGAGGCGCGGTCGGCTGTGCTCGGGTTCGCTTCGAGCGAGATCTCGGCATCTGCTGCAACAGCGAACGCCTCGCGGCAGACGTCGAGGATGGCAGCAATCTGCTCTGGCGCGAGGAGCGATGGCGTGCCGCCGCCGAAATAGATCGTGGGAACGGCGGGCCGACCGAGCGCATGTCCCCAGCCGCGCATCTCGCGGATGAGCGCCGCGACGTAATCGGCGCGTCGCCGATCGCGGCCGACGACGACCGCAAAGTCGCAGTAGGCGCATTTCGTGCGGCAGAAGGGAAGATGGATGTAGAGCCCGAACGCGCTCACGCTTCGATTGTACGCCTGCCCGAGCGCACTGCTCCGGGGAGAAGGGGCAGGCACGGGCTCGCGCTTATCCGGCCGCGCTCCGTTCGGGAAGGTCGTCGATGACGATTTCCAAGTATTCGCGCGGGTAGCTCTGATACGGCTTGAGGTGCTGCCCCATCTCGAGAATGCGCTCTTGGTAGCCGGGGAACTGGGTCAGTTCTTCGTAGGCGGCGATGGAGTCAAAATGGCGAATGTGGGTGAAATGCGTTCGGTCTTCGAGTGAGCGGAGGAGCTGGCGGCCGCGAAAACCAGGGTGCTGACGCATGAAATCAAGGAAGAGCCGCTGCAGCCGCAGATACTCGTCGGCATGAAAGCCGTCATCGAGCGTCCACGCCTGACTGACGACGAGCACTCCCATTGTGCCTCCTTGCCTCAAGATCACACGCTTATACCACTGATTGGCGATAGCCTGCTGGGCATGGCGGCGCGATTACGCAGTTCGCGCCGCGCGTGCCGGTCGAACGGGTCGCCCTTGGCAGCATTGTGGGGGACTGGGCGACGGTGATCGTCTTTCCGCCGCCGGAGGTGACGGACCCGTCGGTTGTCGTCCGCCCCCTCACCGGGACCGAGACAGCGGTCGCCGGGCTGGGAGCGGCATTCTGCCGGGCGATATCCCAGGGACCCGTCAGCGACGCTCTTCTAGTCGAACCTGTCTGGCGGCGCGGCGGGCCGACGAGGCGGTCGCGAGCATCCCCGCACGCGGCAGGAGGAAGGGCGCGCGCTCGCGCTCGAAATCCCCTGGACGCGAGGGAACCATCGCCGCGGGCGATGTCGTGACCGTGACGGGTCCTAGCAGCTTGACCCTACGCCGCCTGGAGGTACTGTCCTCGTCCCTTCGCGATACCAGTCGCCTCCTCAGGCCAGTTCGGCGCGGGCGGGGCGCAGCGCCTGCCCTTTCATGCGGTCGGCCCTGAGCAGGCGACGGCCGCGCTCGCCCGCGGGAGGGGACCCGCCGCCGGCGCGGACAGCGCAGGTTCAGCTGACGGTCAAGTAACCGGCTGCCGTCCCAAGCTCCTTGCGCGGACGAGCTCTGGGCGCGGGCGCGCCGCCGCCTAGGACGCGGTTCGCACTATGCTGAGCGGGAGATAGGTCGTCGTCGGAAAGGGGCTGTCAAGCCACGGGTTGAAGAGAACACCGTCGCCGACCGGAACACCGAGGCTGGTTGGATTGCGGGTTGGGTGATACGGCCCGCTCGGATGGTCCCAGTAGTTCTCGACGGCGCTGAACGGCGTCGCCGGCGTGGTGGTTAGAGACGCCGAAGCGGCCGATCGGAGCGCGGAACCAGTTCCCGCGCAGCACGGGCGTTGCTCCGCCTTGGACCTGCACCGCGTCGTTAGCGACCGAGCTGAATTGGCAGGAGTAGACAACCACGCCTGAACTGCCGAGAACGACCGCGGCAGGGTTGCCTGCGCCGCCGGCGTACTGGATGACGCAGTGGCGCAGGCGGCCGGTGGCGCTGGCGTTGAAGGTGATGAAGGCCCAGTCGCCGGGAGCAGGCGAGGCAGCAGCGGAGGTGAAGGTGATAGGCTGGCTGGGCGTCCCCTCAGCACTCAGAGTTCCCCCCGACATTCCCGCAATGGCGATGCCGCTCGCAAAGCGGACGGTCACGCCCGGCTCAATCGTCAGCGTTCCACCACTCGGCACATACACCGTGCCGACAACGAGATACGGGCTTTGCGCGGCTGTCCATGTCCCAGTTTGGTTGCCGCTGACGGGCGTGTCGGCGTGAGCGGAGGGGGACATTTCCCGGCGCAAACAGGAAGAGCAGCGACACGACGAAGGCCGCTGCTCCTTTTTATTCTGCTCACTTGGTGGGGTGATGAGACAGCCGGCATCGTACAGTAGTGCTTGCGCTGCCCTCAACGGAGCCTCTGCCGGCGCGTGCTGCGAGGCTGTCCGTGGTCGCGGGGAAGCGGTCGCTCCGCAGCTACGGTGTCCAGAGCAGCGATGACGCGCGGGGCGCGCTCCCGCCGGCTGAGCGGTCGCTCGCAGCGAGCAGCAGTGCCCGGGTAACGAGGCGGGCGCTGAACGGCGTTTCGCTGCTGTCGGACGTGGTGAGCGCGAGCGCCGCCGCGACAGCGCGCTTGGCGGCAAGAAGGCGGTCTGTCTGCCAGAAAATGACGGCCGTCTCCTCAAGAAGGGAGCGCAGCGCCTGGCGGACCGGCGGCGTGAGGAGGGCGCGGTGGGCGCGCTGCGCCAGCGCGACGAGCTGGCGCTCGCGCGAGACCCCGGCGACGACCATCGGCGAGCGGGCGATCCGCCGCGCTTCAGCGAGGTAGGGCTCGCTGCCCTCCTCCGGAAGGCCGATGGGGGCCAGCTCCGGCTCCTCGAGGATCGCCTCAGAATGGGCGAGCAGCGTCGGGTCGAGCGTCACCTCGATTGGGCGGACATGACGATAAATCAGCGGCTCGCGATAGGGGTCGTCGAAGGTCAGGTAGCGCTCGGCCTCGAGAAAGGCGGGCGGGATGCCGTGGCCCGTTGCGGTGTTGCGCTTCATCGCTTCTCGGAGGAGATGGGTTGCGTACTCCGGCGGGATCGTCGTCCACCGCCCGCTCACCGCAGGGTCGCCGCTCGTGACAAGTTCGGCGAGCCGCGTCTCGACCGGTTTGGCGAGCTCGCGCCAGCCGACTGCCTGAATGCCGGTTCGCGCATTGATGACAACGCTCAGCTCACGGCGCGCGCCGAGCGTACCGCGAACGTACAGCCGCACGAGGTGCGACCAGCTGCTGTCGAAGCTGCTCATGGCGCCGCCAAGCAGCAGCGAGCCCGCGGGCTGTGGGGGGGACGAAGCGGGGGTCGGCGCAATCCCCGCTGATTTCAGGCGGTGCAGAGCGGCACGGGCCGCCTTGCGGACCGCCTTCTCCGCGTCGTCGGCAAGGGGCAGCAGCCGGTCGGCGGCCTCGCGGGCGCCGGTTGCTCCGAGCGCCTCGATCGCCGCCAGCCGCCGCCCCGGGTCGTCCAGCAGTGCCGCGAGGGTCGGCACGGCGGCGGCGCCCGCCTCGCGGGCGTAGCCGACGAGATCGCCTTGGGCGAGACGCTCTTCGACGCTCATTGGAGCGTTGCCGCCCAGCGGAGCAGGTCGCGCGGCGTCGCCACCGGCTGCACCGGCACGCCGAGCGCCCGCTCAAGGTCGGCCGGCGTGGCGTCATCAAGAAAACGTACCCCCGCGCTGTCCAGCATCGCGCGCGGAATGGCGACCCCCTCGCCAAGGTCGCGGCCGGCAAGCGCGGCGAGAATGTCGCTGCTGGTCAGCAGGCCGGAGGCGGTCACGGTCGCGCCGAAGAAGCGGTTGCGGACGGCCACAAGCTGAATCACGAGATTGGAGGCCGCCTCCGCGAGGTCGGCGAGCAGCGGCTGCAGCACCGGAGCGATCAGCTCCCCGCAGACGGCGGTAATCCGGACTGGGCGCGTGAAATACGGCAGCCGCCGGCGCGCCGCTTTCGCTTGGTCGAGGAGATCGCGCACCATTCCAATCCCGTTCTGATACTGGGGGTAGCCGTCATAGCGGGCGCGCGGCGGGATGGGGGCGTCCGCGCGCAGGTAGTATTCATCGGCGAGATAGACGAGGTCGCGCCCGAACTGCCTGCGGAAGCGCTGCTGGTACGGCTGAACAAGGTCGATCACGGCGCGCGCGCCGGCGCGGTCCACGAGCGCGGGGCGGCCGCCGCGCTGCTGCAGGCGCGCTGCCAGCTCCGGCCGGATCTGCTGGCTGAACGCGCCCCGCTCCGACAGCCCCACCGGCACCACCCCGATCGACTGGACCGCCGGCGCAAGCGAGGCGAGGTCCTCGATCGAGCGGCGCAGCGCCTCGCCGTCGTTGACGCCCGGCACGATGACAAGCTGGGTGTGCGTCCGGATGCCGTGAGCCGCAAGCCACCGCAGCTGCTCCATCACGTCCGGCGCTGCCGGGTTGCCGAGCAGCTGGCGGCGGAGCGCAAGGTCGGTGGCGTGCACCGAAACGTACAGCGGGCTCAGGCGCTCCTCGACGATGCGCGCCCAATCGCGGTCGCTCAGATTGGTCAGGGTGACGAAGTTGCCGTAGAGAAAGCTGAGGCGGTAGTCGTCGTCTTTGAAATAGAGCGAGCGCCGCAGGCCGCTCGGCAGCCCCTTCAAGAAGCAGAAGGAACAGCGGTTGTTGCACTCGCGCACGCCGTCGAACAGGCCCTCGGCGAAGTGGAGGCCGAGGTCGTCATCCCGCTCTTTCGCGACGCTGAGCACCAGTTCGCGTCCCTCCCGTTCGAGCGTAAGCCGAAGGCGGCGGCGGTCCTGCCGGAAGCGAAGACCGATCTCATCGAGCAGCGGACGGCCGTCGATCGCGAGCAGCCGGTCGCCCGGCCGGACCCCCGCCCGAGCGGCAGGGCTCGCCGGCTCCACCGCTGCGATCACGCCGCCAGAGCGCTGCGCAGGGAGAGTGGGGGGAGGAACGTCCGCGTTGGTCACGCCGGAAGTATACGGCTCCTCAGGCGAAAGCAGGGCGCCAAGGCGCGCAGCGGGCCGCTGCAGCCTCGCGCTCAGGCGCGGACCAGCGGGAACGGCCGGCCCTAGCGGAACGCCAGCGGCAGGTAGACGAACACTCTCTCTACCGCTCCGATGTCGCATCGCGCGCCTTGCGGCCGCGCCACGCCGCGCTGGTCAGCCGATGGACAGCTGTCGTTGCTGCCTGCGTTTACCGCGGGTGAGTCGAGGAGCAGGTTGTGGGTCGGCGTAAAGCCGCCGTTCTCCTGCAGCGGGCCGAGCCTCGGGTCGACGCTGTTCAGGTCGCCGCTTGCGGTGAACCAACTGGCGCACGTCGCGTCGTTGCTCAGGTTGGATCCCAGCGAGGTCACAGCCCCACTCACGAAGCAGTTGGTTAAGACGCCGCTTGTTGTGTTGAAGGCGATGATGGTGTTCGTGGTGGTGAGCAACGCCTGCGCGCTCACTCCTGCTCTTCGGTTGTACGCGATGGTGCTGCTGCGGAGGGAAAGGGAGCCTGCGCTGTGCAAGATGCCGCCGGTGTTAATGGTCGCCGCGTTGCCGCTGACTGTGCTGTTCACGACGGTCAGGTCGCCGAAGTTGATGATCGCCCCTCCCGCCCGCGCGGTGTTGCTGATAATGCTGCTCGCAGTGATCGTCAGCGGCCGATTGCTGAAGATGCCGCCGCCTCGGTCCGCGGCGTTATTTCGGATGATGACGTTCTCGAGCACCCCGCTGCCTGTCCCGGGCCCGCAGCCGATGCACAACCCGCCGCCGACCGAATCGCTGGTCGATGATCCGTCGTCGCGATTGTTCTCGAGGATGACAGAGCGCAGTTCGAGCCGGCCCCAGCTCAGGATCCCCCCGCCGGCGGCATTGGTCACCTTGCCGTTGCGGATCGTCAAGTCGCGCAGGATCAGCGTGCTGTCGGAGCGGATGAGGTGGAACACCCGGTCGAGCTCGTTGCCATCGAGGATCGTTGCGCCGGCGCCGGCACCTTGGATGGTCACGACGCCGCCGGCTGAACTCTGCGGAAAGACATCGAGGTCGCCGCGCAGATTGTCGTTTTCGCTGCCGGAGATCGTCAGAGGGTACAGCCCTGCCGGAAGAACGATGGTGTCGTTGCCTGTCCCTGCCGCGCAGGAATCGACGGCCGCGCGCGTATTGACTGCTTGGATCGCTTCGCGGAGCGAGCAGTTGCCGTCGGTCTCCAGTTCATCGTTGGTCGTGGTGACGCTGATGAGTGCTGCCTGGGCTGGCCGCGGCCAGCCGAACGGTGCAAGAGCAAGCAGAGCGACAAGCACGGCGCGAAGGAATGCCTGCGCCCTCATCCGCCTCGTCCCCGCAGCCGGATCGCTTCGCCGGTCGGCACTCGCATCTTTGTCGTCCCCCCACAAGCTGGGTGATGCTCATCCCAGCTGCGCCTCCCCCGATTCGAACTGAACAGCTGCCGTCGGGGACGGAGAGTATCATAGCGAACTGGGCGGTGGCATCCAAGGGGGCGGTCTGCGCTGGACAGCCGTATCCTGACGATCGTTCCCTGCCGTCTCTCTGCTTCCGGGGAGCGCGCGCCGACGGCTCGACACCCGCTCCCCTGCGGCGGCACAATCGACAGAGCACGCCAAGGAGCCGCCGATGCTGCCCAGTTCGTCCTCCCGTCCCTTCTCGGACGCCGCAAGCTACGACGCGCGAATGAGCGTGGTCACTCGGCTTGGGGCGGGCGTTCTGGATCTCCTTGCGCCACGGCCCGGCGAGCGGATCCTCGACCTCGGCTGCGGCACTGGCCATCACGCTGCCCAGCTCGCGGCGGCGGGCTGCCTTGTCGAAGGAGTAGATGCCGCTGAGCGCATGATCGCCCGCGCCCGCGAACTGTATCCTGCCATTCCCTTCCGCCTTGCGCGTGCGGAGGAGCTGGTGGTCGAGCAGCCGGTGGATGCGGTCTTCTCCAATGCTGCGCTGCACTGGATGCCGGCGGCGGAGACGGTCGCAGCGCGCGTTTTTGCGGCCCTTCGGCCGGGAGGGCGGTTTGTCGGCGAGTTCGGGGGGAAAGGCAACGTTGCCCGGGTGATGGCGGCGCTGCGCTCCGCTCTTGCCGAAGCGGGGGCGCCGGTGGCAGCAGCGCCAACGCCATGGTACTTCCCGACGCCGGCTGAGTATGCCGCCGTGCTCGAAGCGGCCGGCTTCGTGGTTGAGGTCCTTCACTTCTTTCCGCGGCCGACCCCGCTTGAAGGGGAGGCGGCGCTTGCCGACTGGTATCGCCTCTTTGCCGGCGAGTACCTCGCTCTCGTCGCGCCAGAACAGCGCGACGCGGTGATCGCCCGGGCCTTGGAGCATGCCGCCCCGACGCAGTGGGTCGCCGGACGCTGGGTCGTCGACTACCAGCGCTTGCGGTTTCGCGCCATTCGGCCGCAGGACGCGCATTCGTTACCATACCCTGCGCCGGAGGAGGGCGATGCGCCGATTACCGCTTGAAGGGATCCGCGTTCTTGACCTGACCCGGGTGGTGGCTGGGCCGTTCCTCACGAAGCAGCTCGCCGACTTGGGAGCGGAGGTGATCAAAGTCGAGTCGATCCAAGTGCCGGACGAGACCCGCTATCAGCGCGTCCTTCCGGCGTGGCCGGACAACCGTCCCGGCGACCGGCCCTGGAACTCAACGTGGTACTTCAACAATCACAACCGGAACAAGTACGGCATCACGGTCGACATCGCCTCGGAACTGGGCCAGACCATCATCCGCCGGCTCGCTGCTATCTCCGATGTCGTCGCCGATAACTATCGCCCCGGCGTGCTCGAGAAGGTCGGGCTGGACTACGAGTCGCTCCGAAAGGTTGCGCCCGATATCATCGCGATTTCGCTCTCCGGCTTCGGCGACACCGGCCCCTGGCGGACGTTCCGCGCTTACGGGACGACGGTGGAGTTTATGTCCGGCCTTGCCTCGCTGACCGGCTATCCCGGAGGCGACGTCTCCCCCACCGGGCAGCCGTATGGGGATTGGTGCTCGGCGATGATCGGCACGACGGCCGTGCTGATGGCGCTGCACTACCGTCGGCGCACCGGCCGCGGCCAGCGGATCGACCTCTCGGAGTCGGAAGCCGTTTCGAGCTTGATCGGCGCGGAACTCCTCGGCTGCCAGCTGACGGGAGAAGTGCCGCCCCGGGTCGGAAACCGTCATCCGTCGATGGCGCCGCACGGCTACTTTCCCTGCGCCGGCCCCGACCGCTGGATCGGGATCGCGATCCGCAGCGATGAGGAGTGGCAGGCGTTCGCGCGGTTTTTCGGACATCCTGAACTGGGCGACGACCCGCGCTTCGCGACGCTGGCCGCGCGCAAAGCGAACGAGGAGGAGCTGGAGCGCCTCGTTTCCGCTTGGACGGCGGGCTGGGAAGCAGAGGCGCTCTTCCACGAACTGCAGCAGCGCGGCATCGCCGCCGCTCCCGTCAGCAGCGCCCGTCAAGTGCTGCTCGACCCCCACTTGCGAGCCCGAGACTATTTCCAGCGCGTTGAATTCCGCCCCGACCGCCAGATGCCGCCACTCTGGTTCGCCAAAAATCCAATCGTCTTCAACAACGAGCGGCCGGGCATCCGCTTTCCCGCTCCTGACCTTGGCGAGCATAATCACGTGATTTTGCGAGACCTGCTCGGGATCTCCGACGAGGAGATCGAGGTGCTGGCGCTTACCGACGTGATCGGCACCGCGCCGCTCGCGCCGTTCGACTTCTCGCCGACCGATATTGCGCTTCTCCAGCAGCAGGGAGCGGTGGCCGACGCCGACCCGGAGTACCGACGCACCCTCGGGCTCGACCCGTAGCAGCGCGATCTGGCGGCTTAGCCGCTTTTCGCCTCCTCCTTCGCCAGCGACCGGGAGAGATCGAGGGCCGGGCCGACCGCGGTCTCTTTCGTCGCCACGCGCACGACTGCCTGCAGCTGCTGGACGTGCTCCGCCGCCCGGCGCAAGTTGCGCAGCGCACCCTCGAGCAGAGGAAGGTAGCGGTCGAGGCGGTCGGGCGACTTCAGCAGCAGCTCAAGACCGCCGATGGCGCCGGTGATGTCGTTGGTGATCAGATGCGCCATCTCGCGCGCCGCCAGCTCGATCCCTGTCAGCCGTTCTGTCTCGCGCCGCACTGCCTCGGCACGCTTCCGGTCCAGCGCGCTGACAACCAGCATCGCTGCCAGCCGCGCGAACGCGAGGTCGAGGCTTGTCCACGTCGTTTCTCGGCCGAGCGTGGCCACGCTGAGAAACCCGACCGCTCCCTCGCGGGTGATCAAGGGAACGCACAGCAGCGAGCCGACATTCTGCGCCGCCAGCCGCTCCCGTTCCGGCGCGGCGCCGATCTCATCGAGACAAGCCGCGGCAACGGGCTGGAGGTCGCGCAGCTGCGCTGTCAGCCACGGGAACTCCTCGAGGGAAAACGTCCGTTCGGTGGGCGGCGAGCTGTCGGCCCGCCAGCAGGAGACGACCTCGCCGCGCGTTCCGTCGTCCGCGAACAGCGCGATGAGCGCGCCGTCGACATCGAGAAACTGGGCGACACTGCGCAGCGCCTCCTCGATAGCGGCGTCGATCCGCTCGCTTGGCAGGGCAATGAACTGGGTAGAGAGCGCGGCGAGCAGCTGCTCGAATTGAAGCCGGGCGCGCAATGTCTCCTCTGCCTGACGGTCTGCGGTCTTATCGAGCAGGACAACGCCGACTTGTGCGACCCGCTCCCCGCGGCGGATAGGATAGAGCGAGAGGGCGTAACAGCGGGGCTCGTCTCGCCCCGGCGCCTCGACTTCTAGCCCGCTCACCGCTTGGCCCGTATGAAAGACGCGCAGCGCCTGCGCCTCGATGATCGCGCCGAGTTCGCCCTGCAGCGGGCCAGCCCCCTGCCCAGCTGGCCATCCTTCTAGCGCCAGCATCTCCGCGGCGACGTCGTTCAGGTCCGCAACGGTGAGATCAGGATTGCAGCAGAGGAGCCCAACGGGGGCGGTGCGCAGGATCGCGTCAAGCTGGGCGAGGCGCTCATCGCGCGCGGCGAGGGCCTCGCGCAGCGACGCAATCAGCCGCGCTGTCTCAAGGATCCCCGTCACGCGGGCGGCGAATGTCTGCGCTAATTGCACATCGGCATCGTCGAGCGGGCGCTCAAGCGTCGCAAGCGAAAGCGCTCCCCGCGGTACGCCGCGCAGAAGAAGGGGCACGATGATCGCCGAAACGGGGTGTCCGCCTGCGCTGCTCGGCCCCTGCTGGTCCCAAAGGGCGAGCAGCTGGTCGGGGACAGGGTGATACAGCCGCGCCTTGCCGGCCCACATCGTCTCGAACACGGCGGATGATGCCGCGAGGTCGGGCGACCGCTCCTGCTGCGCGACGAGGAGGTCGGTGCCGGCGACCCGCGCCGTCACACGCCGCCGCAGCTGGCCATCAGGCGCAGAGAAGTCGAGCGCGACCCAGTCGGCGAGCAGTCTCGTGGCTAGCGCGGCGACCGCGCGGACCGTCTCCTCGTACTCTCCCGCATCAGCGAGGAGCGCATCCGTCTCGTGAAGGAGCTGACGACGGCGGCTTGCTAGGAGCGAAGCGCGTTCTTGGAGGCTGACGAGCATCAGGTCGTCGCTGAGCAGGTGAACAGCGGGCGCGACCGGGATGAGGTGGCCAGAGGCATGCCGCAGCGCGGTGAGGCGTTCCTCTCCGGGGGGTACCTTGCGGCTGTCAGGCCGCGATGCTCGCGGGGGCGCCGGAGTGAACGCGTCCCACTCCGGCAGCAACGCCGTGATCGGGCGGCCTTCAAGCTGCGCTGGGGGATGCCCGAACGTCAGCAGAAAGGCAGCGTTCGCGAGGCGGACTGTTCCGCTGCGGTCGACGATGAGCAGCGGCTGGGCGATCGCGTCGAGGATCGCGCGGGAGTGCGCTTCTCGAGCCGAAACGCGCCGTCGCGCGCGCTCGACGACGCGCCTCCACCAGCCGCTCGTCATGAGAACGCCGCTGGCGCTGGGGCGCTTGCGTGCAGGAGGCGCCGACCACTCATGCCTCCAGTCTAGCGGCCGCCGGATGGACGAATGATGCGGAGATCCCCTTAGTCCGCGGTCGTGCCGCTAGGACTTTTCACTAGGAGACTGGTCCCGGTCGTGAGCGCGGATGAGCAGCACTGGCACCTCGGCCTCGCGCAGCACCCGGTCGGCAACGCTTCCGAAGACGAGCCGCTGGAACCCGCCGCGACCGTGGGTCGCCATCACGATCAGCCCGGCCCCGCGCTCCTGGGCCGTGTCCAAGATCGCTGTTGCCGGCTCGCCGAGCGGGGTGACGGTCTCAACGGTCAGTCCCTCGGCCTCGATCGCTTTGACCACGTCGGCGAGATAGGCGTTCGCGCCCTCGACTTCTGCCTCGATCAGCTTTTCGTATCCGTAGGGGGTGCTCATGCCGTAGTCGACGTCGAGCGGCTGGACGACGGGCGGCACGACGCGGACAACGATCAGTCGCGCGCCGAACTGCTTTGCCATCGCCACCGCGTGCGGGATCGCCCGCTCGGCTAGCTCCGACCCGTCCAAGGTGAGCATGATCGGGTCGTACATTCGTCCTCCGGATGAAGATGATGGCGCCCATAATACGGGTTTGGGTCGCGGTGGCGCATCGGCTCAGAGATCGAGGTCGTCCCGTTGGGGCTGGGATAGGCTGCCGGTGAGGGGGGTGACCGTCGCCTCCTCGAGGGCGGCGAGGCGGAGCAGGTCGGCTTGGGCGTCGAAGCCCCCCGTCGGCGGGCGGTAATATCCCTCGGGCTCAAGGAAGTAGCTTCCCGCCTCATCCCGCAGATACCGCGCGAGAATGTCGTCTCGAATGAGGCGGCGCAGCTCGGGGTCCTCAATCGGAACGAGCACCTCGACGCGATGGTCAAGGTTGCGCGGCATGAGGTCGGCGCTGCCGATCAGGATCTCCTCTTCGCCGCCATTGTGGAAGTAGTAGATGCGCGAGTGCTCGAGAAAACGGCCGAGCACGCTCTGGACTCGGAGATGACGAGCAACTTCAGGACGATCGCGGCGCAGAACGTTAATGCCGCGGACGAGCAGATCGATCGCGACGCCCGCTTCGGCGGCGCGGGTAAGCGCGTCAACGCATGGCGGGTCGACGAGCTGGTTCATCTTCATGATGATCCGCCCGTTGCCGAAACGGCGGTGCGCCGCGATCTCCCGCTCGATCCGGTCGAGGATCCCGTGGCGGATGGTGTAGGGCGCGACAAGCAGCTTGCGATAGCGTGTCTGCCGTGAATAGCCGGTGAGAAAGTTGAACAGCTCGGAGACATCGGCGGCAATCTCCGGACGGCAAGTCAGCAGCCCGAGGTCGGTGTAGAGCCGCGCGGTGGAGGGGTTGTAATTGCCGGTGCCGATGTGGACGTAGCGCCGCAATCCCTCGCGGTCGCGCCGCACGATCAGCAGCAGCTTGCAGTGGGTCTTCAGCCCGACCAAGCCGTAGGTGACATGCACCCCGGCGCGCTCTAAGGCGCGTGCCCACTCAATGTTGTTCTCCTCATCGAACCGCGCTTTCAGCTCAACGAGCACGGCCACCTGCTTGCCGTGGTCGGCCGCGCGCAGGAGCGCTTCGACAACCGGCGAGTGGGCACCGACGCGGTAGAGGGTTTGCTTCACCGCCAAAACGGCGGGGTCGACCGCCGCTTGGTTCAGCAGCTCGATCACCGGGTCGAACGAGTCGAAGGGGTGATGGAGCAGCACATCATGATCGCGGATGACCGAAAAGATATCGCTTTCGCGCAGAAGGGCGGGAACCCGGGGGTGAAATGGCGGGTCTTTCAGATCCGGCCGGTTGATGCGCGTCAGCTCCATCAATGCGCCGAGCCCAAGCGGGCCATCGACGACGTAGATATCCGCAGGGTCGACCGGCAGCTTTTCGATAAGGAGCGTGCGCAGGTAGTCCGGCAGCGAGGGATTGATCTGGAGCGCCACGACCGACCCAAACCGGCGGCGCTCGAGCCCAGCCTGAACCGACTCGAGGAGGTCGCCCGCTTCAAGGTCCTGGATCTGGATATCGGCATCGCGGATGACGCGGAAGGTATGCACCTCACGGATCGTCATCCCTGGGAAGAGCTTGTTGAGATTGGCAATGATGAGGTCATCCAGCCAGATGAAGGTGGTTTCGCGTTCGCCCGGCGCCTGAATCAAGCGCGGCAGAACGGTCGGGATCTTGACGCGGGCGAAGCGGCGCGTGCCCTCGGGGTCTTCTAAGACCACGGCGAGGCTGACCGAGAGGTTGGAGATGAAAGGGAAAGGATGGCCGGGGTCAAACCCGAGCGGCGTGCAGACCGGAAAGACTTCCTGATCAAAGTAGCGGTCGAGGTCGGCGCGCGTGGCCGGGCTCAGCTGATCTAAAGTCGTCAGCCGGATCTGTTCTGCTTCGAGCGCGGGCAGCAGGATGTCGCGCAGGCAGGCGCGCTGCGCCTGCATCAGAGAGAGGATGGCCGGGCGGATAAGGGCGAGCTGCTCTTCCGGTGTCAGGCCGTCGGGCGAGCGCTCGGTAACGCCGGCGCGCACTTGCTCAAGAAGGCCCGAGACGCGCACCATCATGAACTCGTCGAGGTTGGTGTCGGAGATCGCGACGAACTTGACCCGCTCGAGCAGAGGATGGCGCTCGCGGACCGCTTCGTGGAGAACCCGCTCATCGAACTGGAGCCAGCTGAGTTCTCGATTAAAGTACCGCCCACGATCAGCGCGCGCTGAGGAGCCGTCGGACATAGCGACCTCGCAGCGGTGCTCTCGCTAAGAGTAGGCGTGGTCGCGCGCGAGAGGCAAGCTGCGCCTCAGGCGCCCGATGCCGCGAGGAGCGCGCTGAGGTGGTCGCCGGCGGCAAGTCCAGAGAGAGCGGCGCCCTCCACGCGGGGCCCGGCGAAGGCGTCGCCCGCGAAGAGGAGCGTGCCGACGGCGACAGCGCGCTCGGGGAGGACGGGCTCGGGCAGGGCGAAGGGCCAGCGGTCGAGAATGGCGTCGCGCGGTGTGCCGCGGAAGTAGGGCTGCGCCGCCGCGATCAGGCGGGCCAGCACTGCCTCGTCGTCGAGCGGCCAAAGCGCGTCGCTCCACTCAGGAGAGGCGTGGATTGTCAGCACCGGCGCCGACGCGAGCCCTTTCCGCTGGTTGTCGGCGACAAAGGCGAGCCGATCGTTGGGCCGCTGCACGGCCCCCGGAGGAGGGAGAACACTCTCCTCAACGGTGACGACGGCTGAGAGCGTGCGGCGGTAGCGCACGGCGGCGAGCTGGCGGTACGTTCCCGCGGGGAGTGCGCCCGCGACGAGCGGCAGCGCTGCCGGCAGGGGAGGGGTGAGGACGACCCCGTCTGTGACGACTGTCTCGCCGCTGTCGCTCTGAACGCGCCACCGCCCGCCCTCAGCCGCGATCGCGCGCACGCGCTGCCCGAGGCGCACCTCAAGCGACTGCGCGAGGTAAGCGGCAAGGGCGCGCATGCCGCCTCGCACGACGTAGCGGGGAAAGCCGTCTTCAGGAGGACGCGCGCCGTCGGAAAAGCCGCTCGACCATTGGCGGACAAGCCCGGCGCGCTCCCACGCCTCAACGAGCTGCTGAAAGCGCTGGTCGCGGACGGTGAAGAACTGAGCGCCGATATCGGCCGCGCCAGCCGCTGTCTGGCGGGTTGCCAGCCGCCCGCCGGGGACGGGCCCGGCCTCGAAGAGGAGGACCGAGATGCCGGCATCGCGCAGCGTGTGCCCGGCAAGGAGCCCGGCAATGCCCGCCCCGACGACGACGGCGCGCATGGCAGCGACCCTAGCGGCCGAGCACCATGACGCAGGAGATGACGCCGGGACCGCCGAGGGTGTGGGCAAGTCCCGTCCGCGCATTTTTCACTTGGCGCTTCCCTTGGCGGCCGCGGATCTGGTTGGTGATCTCGGCGATCATGCGCACGCCGGTCGCGCCGACAGGATGCCCGGTCGCTTTCAGCCCGCCGGAGACATTGACCGGGAGGCCCCCCTCGAGCGTCGTCACCCCCTCGATGATCAGGCGTCCGCCCTCGCCACGCCCGCAGAAGCCGAGGTCTTCGTAGTTGATCAGCTCGGTGATGGTGAAACAGTCGTGGCATTCGGCGACGTCGATTTGCTCGCGCGGGTTGGTGATCCCCGCTTGGCGGTAGGCCTGAGCGGCGGCAGCGCGGGTGGCAGGGAAGCCGAGAAAATCGAAGTCAGGGCGAAACTGGACAGAAAAATAGCCTCCCCACGACGCGACCCCCACTCCCTTGATCAGGACATAGTCTTTTTTCAGCCGCTGGGCAATCTCTTTCCGCGTGAGGATCACCGCCGCGGCGCCGTCGGTCGTTGGACAGCAGTCGAACAAGCCGAGAGGATCGGCGACGAGCGGCGCTTTCAGCACCTGATCTTCGGTGATCGGCTTGCGGAAGTGCGCCCCCTCATTGAGGGAGCCGTTGTAATGGTTCTTGACAGCAACTTTGGCGAGCGTCGTGCGGTCGTAGCCGTACTCCTCGAAGTAGCGGTTGGCGAGAACGGCGAACATCCCCGGCGCTGTTCGTCCTTTGGTCAGCATGGGGTGGGTTTCCGTGATATGGCGGGCGACAAGGGAGCCGCGCGGGCTGACCTCGCGCATCTTCTCGACGCCGAGCGCCAGCACCATGTTGTACTCGCCGGCGGCGACTGCGAGCGCGGCAGCGCGAACGGCCTCCATCCCGGTGGCGCAGAGATTGGCGACGCGGGTGACGGGGATATTCGGCAGGTTGAGGGGGTCGGTGAGCGAACTGCCGTCGTCGCCGAGAAGAGCGTTCAGCTGCGGGAACGCCGTTCCCAGCCAAGCCGCTTCGATCTCGCCCGGGTCGATCCCTGCATCCGCGTACGCCGCGTACGCGGCGTCGATGAGCAAGTCGGTATAGCTCTGATCGAACAGCTCGCCGAACTTGGTCACCCCAACGCCAATGATCGCCACAGTGTCTGCAATCGGCACCGGAACATCCTCCTCCCTGCTAGTGCGGCAGCGCGGCAAGAGTATACAAAGAGGAAGCAGCCGACCGCACCTGCCGGACCCCTCCAGCGCGAAGAGGCGAGCTGAGAGCGCCCTCGCGCGGCATTTCTAGCGGGAAGACGCCCGCTCCCCGGAGCGGGGACACATCGTCTTGCCACTGAACGAGGCGCAGGGGGCAGCCCTTTTCAGCGCCAGAGCGCCACTCCCGCGCTTGTTCTTCGCCGTCCTTCCCGCTGTTATTGTGCAGTGGAAACATTGTTTGAAATAAGTAAGGAAACACGTATAATACAGCAACAAAACTCCGCCCGAGGACTCTCATGCGCTCTCTCGTCGCTCTCGTGCTCGCTGTCGGCTTCTTCTTCAACGGAACTGCGCTGGCGCTCGGCGATGGCCCGAGCAAGAACTATCTGCCGCTCGTCAGCCGCAATGCGCCACTCGACTACCTCGGCTACGCCCCGCCGTCGCCACGGCCGACCAACACGCCGATAGGCGGCGGGCCCGGCGTGCCGCCCCCGCCGGCAACTCCCACGTTCTCTCCAACGGCGACGCGCACTCCTACTCCGTCGCCAACGAGCACCCCCACTCCCACGCCGACCAGTACGCCTTCTCCCACGCCGACAGCGTGCGCCCAGCGAGCCGACCTGCTGCTCAACGGCGGTTTTGAATATGAGGGCGCGTGGTCGATCGTCTTGGGGAACCCCTATCGAAGCACGCTGTGGAAATGGGCGGGCAACTATTCCATGCACTTCGGCTGGACGGTCAGTTCGACGGACTCGATCGTGCAGACAGTCGTGGTGCCGCCCTGGGCAGACACAGCGGCAGTGTATTTCTACGCTTTGATGTTTAGCAACGACTCGACTGTCACAAAGCACGACTGGCTGCGGGTCATGGTGACGACCCCCGATCTCTCTGTCATCCTCGCCGCCGGCGATGTGCCGAACAATTCCATTCGCGGCAGTTGGGAGCGGTGGCGCCTTGCCGTGCCGGGGATCACCAGCTATCGCGGCCAATCCCTGCTCCTCGCAATCGGCGGGGTGAATGACGTCTCTTTGCCGACGCGATGGTATGTCGACAACGTCGAGATGGTCTTTGGCTGCGGCATCTACGCCGCCAGCCTCGACGCCCGGGACGTGCTGCCGGCAGAGTCGTAGCCGCGCAAGCAGCGGCGCGCTCAGGGCAAGCGGGCAGAGAGCGCCGGTGACGGCAGCCTGCACCGCCTCGTGGGGGCGAGAGATGATCGCGCCGCGCGGGGCATCCGGGGGGCGAACGGCTGCTGGCGAGTGGCCATGAGCGTGCGTAGAATCGAAAGCGTCATCTCGCGCAGCAGGGAAGAGCAATGCCTCGCTACTACATCTGGACCGTCGGCTGCCAAATGAACGTCGCCGACTCCGAGCGGCTGGGCGCCGCCCTTGAGCAGCTCGGCTACGTTCCGTCAGCTCGTCCTGACGAGTCGGATGTCGTAGTGCTGAACACCTGCAGCGTTCGCCGCGCCGCTGAAGAGAAAGCGATTAATCAGCTGCATCTCCTCAAGCGCCTCAAGCAGCGTCGCCCTGAGCTGACGCTTGCGCTGGTCGGCTGCATGGTACCGAAAGACTCTTCGGCGCTGGCGAAGGAGTTCCCGTTCGTCGATGTCTTCTGTCGGCCGCAGCAGTTTGCTCCTCTCCTGAAGATCGCCGCCGACAAGATCGGCAGCGGCGACGGCTGCCTCGATCCGGGCCGCCTCCCTCTCCCCACGCCGAAGGGGCCGACCGCTTTTGTCCCGATCAGCCACGGCTGCAATAAGGTCTGTTCGTTCTGTGTCATCCCGTACCGCCGGGGGACCGAGGTGAGCCGCCCGCTCGCGGAGCTAGTGGATGAGGTGCGCGCTCTCGTTCGTCGCGGCGTCGTCGAAGTGACGCTGCTCGGCCAGAATGTCGACTCCTACGGCGGCGACCTGCCGGACCGTCCTGACCTCGCCGATCTCCTGACCGCCCTCAACGAGATCGACGGATTGGAGCGCATTCGCTTCCTCACCTCGCACCCGCGCGACATGAGCGAGAAGCTGATCCGGGCGGTCGCTGAGCTGCCGAAGGTGTGCGAGCATATCAATCTGCCGGTGCAATCGGGGGACGACGAGATCCTGCGGTCGATGCGGCGGGGCTATACCGCAGCGGAATACCGCGAGCTTGTCGCGAAGATCCGCGAGCTTGTGCCCGGCGTCTCGATGGCGACCGACGTCATCGTCGGCTACCCCGGCGAGAGCGAGCGCGCCTTCCAGAATACCTACGATCTGCTCGCCGAACTGCAGATCGACGTCGTGCACGTTGCGGCGTATTCGCCGCGTCCTGGCACTCTCGCCGCGAAGCTGCCGGATGATGTGCCGCCCGCCGAGAAGAAAGCGCGTCTCCACGCCATCGAGCGGCTGCAGGAGCGCATCAGCGCGCAGTTCAACGCGCGCTATCTCGGTCAGACGGTTGAGGTGCTTGTCGAAGGGAAGAAAAACGGGCGCTGGTTCGGGCGGACGCGGACGAATAAGCTTGTCTTCTGGGAGCAGGAAGGCGACCTGACCGGGACAATCGTTCCCGTCACCATTGAGCGAACGGGCGCGTGGTCCCTCCAAGGGCCGCAGACGCTCCGCCTCGCCGTTCTCGCCTAGCTTACGGCCGCTCCCCTGAGTGCGCGGAGGGAACGCGGGCGGCAGCGCGCTCCGCCGCACCCGCAGCCCCATCTGACGACCCCGCATCGCCTAGGAGCGGCGCGTTCTCGGGCCCATGGTGAGCGGCACGGCGTTGGCGGGGCGGAAAGAGCAGCGAGCCAACGGTCGCAACGAGGAGCACTGTCGCCACCACCGTCAGCGAAACTGCCGTCGGGATATGCAGGTCGATCTCGCGTCCGGCGATCTCGAGGTGACCGATCACCGCGCCGACAAGCTTCAGCCCAATGAACCCCAGCACAATGGCCAGCCCGTAGCGCAGCAGGTGGAACCGATCTACTACTCCCGCCAGCAGGAAGTACAAAGCGCGCAAGCCGAGGATCGCGAAGACATTTGACGTGTAGACGATAAACGGATCGGTGGTGATCGCGAAGATTGCCGGGATCGAGTCAAGAGCAAACATCAAGTCGGTCGCTTCGACGACTGCGACGACGATCAGCAGCGGGGTGGCATACACCCGGCCATCAAGCATCACAAAGAACGACTGTCCATAGTAGCGTGGAGTGACGGGAAATACCTTCCGAACAAGTCGGACAACAACGTTCTTCTCCACTTCGATCTCTTCCTCCTCCTTCGAGGTGAGCATTCGGAAGGCAGCGAAGAGGAGGAACAGTCCGAAGATGAACAGCACCCACTGGAACTGAGAGACAAGATAAGCGCCGATCCCGATCATGATGCCGCGCATGATGAGCGCGCTCAGGACGCCAATAAACAGCACGCGGTGCTGATACTCCTTCGGCACGGCGAACGCCGAAAAGAGCAGCACAAAGACGAAGATATTGTCGACGCTGAGCGACTTTTCGATCAGGTAGCCGGTGAGGAATTCGAGCCCTTTTTGGCCGCCGAGGACAGACCAGACACCGATGTTGAAAAGCAGGGCGAGCACAATCCAGAACGCGGACCACAGGCCGGCCTCGCGCAGGCTGACCGCATGCGGCTTGCGATGAAAAACGAGCAGATCGGCGAGGAGAAGAAGAACGACGAAGAAAGTGAAGATGAGGTAAAACCACGGGCTAATAGTCAAGCGCGCTCCCTGCCGGCCGGGAGAGTAGAGCGTGTGAGAGGGGTCGGCCAGCGCATCGGTTCAATTGTTCTCGCTTGCGGGGGAGGCCGTCAACGCGGCAGAAGCGGCGCCGCTCGCGATCAGCTGCGCGATCTCTCCCTCGCTATACCCTGCTTCGCGCAGGATCTCGATCGTATGCTCGCCAAGCCGTGGCGCCGGGCGGCGGTACTGGGCAGGCGTTGCGCTCATCTTGAAGGGAGGGCCAGCGTAGCGGGCGAGGCCGGCGAGCGGATGGTCGAGGTCGACGAAATACTCGCGCGCCCGATACTGCTCATCCTCGAACAGGTCGGCGAGCGTCATCACTTTTGCCACCGGCAGCCGGGCGCGCTCCTGCAGCAGGCGGAATGCCTCGGTGGCGGTGTGACGCTCCAGCCACGGAAGGAAAATGCGGTCGAACTCCTCGCGGTGCTGGTAGCGGAGCGCGTTCGTCGCGAAGCGGGGATCGTTCAGTTCGGGCAGGTTGAGCGCCACTGCCACCTCTGCGCCTGTCCGGCTGCCGAACATGAGGAACAGGTCGCCCTTGGCGGTGGCGCGCCGTCCGGCCGGGTGGAAACCGGCGACGGTCGCCCGCCGGCGCCGGTGCACCAAGCCGAGGCATTGATACAGCCCGAGCGAGAACTCAATCAGATTGACAACCGCTTCGAGGATCGACACGTCGAGATATTGGGCTTCGCCGAGCAGATCGCGCTGCCAGAGCGCTGCCAGCGCGCCGATGCAGGCGTTGATGCCCGCGTGCAGGGAGGGCTGGGCGCCGGCCGTCTTGAGCGGCGGCCGGTCGCTCTGTCCGGTGATATAGGGGATCTCCCCATGGCCCCAAAGGGTCAGTTCCGTCGCCTCATACTGCGCGTAGGGACCGGTTTGGCCGTAATTCGAGATCGATACCGTGATCACGTCGGGATTGACGGTGCGCAGTGTTTCGTGGTCGAGGCCAAGGCGCGCCATCACGCCGGGGCGAAAATTCTCGAGCACAATATCGGCCGAGGCTGCCAGCCGAAGCGCCACCTCACGGCCTGCGGGATGGGCGAGGTCGAGCACAATGCTTCGCTTGTTCGTGTTGAGATAGAGGAAGGTGGCGGAGGTTTCGAGGGAGCGGTTGCCGGGGGGGAACGGGCCGAGGTCGCGCGCTGGATCGCCGCGGCCGGGACGCTCGACTTTAATGACATCGGCGCCGAAATCAGCCAGCAGCTTCGTGGCAAACGGGCCGGCAATATGCCAGCCGAAATCGAGGACGCGGATACCTTCGAGCGCTCGATCGGGCACGGGCAGACAGTCTATCATTGAACGCTGACAACGTCAAAACTGCTGCGCCGCGCGCAGCACGCGCTATACTAATAAAGGATGCCCCGATAGCTCAGAGGATAGAGCACCGGCCTCCGGAGCCGGGAGCGGCGGTTCGAGTCCGTCTCGGGGTACCAAGGTGGGCCGAGCGTTCGCTCGGCCTTTGTGCGTACTTAAGGAGGGGTCGATGACCCGTTCTCGTCGCGCCCGGCGGGAAGCCGCACGCCGACGGGCTCACGAGCAGCCCCAACCTGCGCCAGCCGCTGCGGCGCGTCACGCGTCCGCGGCGCCTGCCGAACCGCGCCCGGTTCCGAAGAAGGTCGTCCGCTCCCGTCCCCGCCGGCCGTGGTACCGCAACCCGGTCTTTCAGCAGGTCACATTTCTCCTCGTCAGCGCCGCAGTGGTCTCGGGGCTGGTCTATCTGTTCAACCAGCAGCAGATCATCTCGACCTTGCCAACTCCAACGGTCACCCCGTGGCCGACCTCGACCCCGAACGCGACTGCCACCGCTGCCGCTATTGAGACGGCGACGGCGCGCGCCAACCCCACGCCGACGCCCGAGGCAACGGAAACGCCGGCGCTCTCTCCCACCCCCACTCCGGTGGTGCAGGCGCGTCCTACCTACACTGCTCCGCCGCCGATGACAATCGACACCTCGAAGATCTACACAGCGACCATTGAGACCGTGCGCGGCACCTTCGTCATCGAGCTGTATCCCCAAGATGCTCCGATCACCGTCAACAACTTTGTCCGCCTTGCTCGCGACGGGTTCTACAACGGGCTCACCTTCCACCGCGTCGAGTCTTGGCTGATCCAAGGCGGCGACCCGGAAGGAACAGGGCGCGGCGGGCCCGGCTATCGCTTTGAAGACGAGCCGGTGCGGGGCGAGTATCTCCGGGGAGTGGTGGCAATGGCGAACGCCGGCCCGAACACGAACGGCAGCCAGTTCTTCATTCTGAAGCGCGATTCGCCGCTGCCCAAGCAGTACAACCTGTTTGGCAAGGTGGTCAGTGGAATGGACGTCGTCGACCAAATCCAAGTGGGCGACCGGATGACCAGCGTCACGATCACCGAAGGCTGATGGAAAGGAGCGCAGTATGGCTAAGCAGTATCCGGCCCCGCCCCCGATGACGATCAATCCGGACCACACCTACCACGCCATCATCGAGACGACGCGGGGCACGATCCGCGTGGAACTGCTTCCGAAGGACGCGCCGAAGTCGGTCAACAACTTTGTCTTCTTGGCGCGCGACGGCTTTTATGATGGCCTCACCTTTCATCGCGTTGAGGATTGGGTGGTGCAGGGCGGCGACCCATTCGGACGCGGCTACGGCGGCCCTGGCTACCAGTGGGAAGATGAGCCGGTGAAAGGGGAATATCGCGCGGGGATCATGGCGATGGCGAACGCCGGGCCGAACACCAACGGCAGCCAGTTTTTCTTCCTCAAGCGCGACACCCCGCTGCCGAAGCAGTACAACCTCTTCGGACGGATCGTCAGCGGGTTCGACGTGCTGACGCAGCTCCGCCGCGGCGACACGATGCTCACGGTCCGGATTGCCGAGACAGACGCCGACGGCAGGCCGGTCGAGCCGTAGAGCGCCCGCGCTCTTGGCGCACGGTGTCGGGCAGGGAGGGTCAGGTCCTACGCCGAATGCGGGGCCGTCGTCGGCGCTAGCCTGCGGCGGTGTCTGCTCCGCTCGCATGATCCCGCGCCGGCGTTTTCCGCGGGGCTGAGCGCTCTCGCCGGCGGCTGCGGGTGTCTCCTCAGCGCTTCGGCGCCGTCCTGCGGGAGGGCTGCTCATGCGCTGATGCGCTGCGGGGCGCATCATCTCCGCGCGCGTTGGGCGCGGGCGGAGCGGTCACGTCGGCAAGCGCGAGTTCGGGCGGGAGCTGCGCGGCAGGTCGGCCGGTGGCATTGCGCGCTCCGCAAGGCATGAGGATGGCGGCTGCGGCGAGACGGCTCCGCGTGCTGTCCCCAGCGAGCGCTCGCCTCACTGCAATGACTGCCGCCTCAGCGTGGAGAGATCCTGTAGCGCGGAAGCCAAACGATCTCTGCGTCGATGGCTGCTCCAACCGTCAGGAGGGCGACGGAAGGACGGGGCTGAAGGCGGGGCACCGTGGCCGAGCCAGGATTGACGAGCAGGACATCGCGGTGCCAGTCGACCCGAGGAGCGTGGCTGTGGCCGAAGACGACCACGTCGACACTGCCCGCTTCGAACGCGCCGAGCGCGCGTTCAACGGTTGTGCGTTCGGACCCGCGGTCTCCGTGAACAAGCCCAATGCGGGTTGAGCCTGCCAGCACAATCTTCCGCCACCCGAGCCGCTCGAGGAGGGCGGGGCTGTCGATATTGCCTGCGACCGCCTCCACGGGCGCAATCGCGGCGAGCTCGGTCAAGATCTGCTCGCTGCCGAGATCGCCCGCGTGCAGGATCAGGTCAACCCCGGCGAACAGGCGCCGGACGCTCTCTGGCAGCGGATGGCCGTGGGTATCTGCAATCAGGCCGAGACGCACCGTATCGCTCCTCCCCACCACTATAATCGAGGCGAGGAGCGAAAGATGGCGGCTGATCCCTATCGTCATGGCCTCATCGCTCGGTTGCGTGCCAGCGGAGAGGATGTCGTTTGGTGCGCCGAGCTGTTTCCGCGCCCCCACGTTGATTGGGCGCCTGAAGGGGAGTGGTCAGCGCGTCAAATTGTCACCCATCTGCGCGACGTGGAGCATGGCGTCCAGATCGCCCGCATTCAGGCAGCAGTGCTGGAAGACAATCCGACCTTTCCTCGTTTCGACGCTGCGGCGTGGCGCGCCGCCCACCGCCCGGCGTCGGAGACATACGACGAGGTGGTGGACGATTTTGCTGCCGGCCGGCGCGCTCTTGCCGCCTTGCTCGATCGCCTTGACGCGGAGGACTGGAGCCGTCCGGTGCGGTCGGCCGCATTCGGGCTGAGCACTCTTGAGGCGGTCGCGGAGCGCGCTTACCTTCATACTCTCGACCATATCGGGCAGCTCCTTCGCTTGCGCCGGACGCTCCTTGCTGCCCTCGCGGGAGAGGGCGCCTCTGGACCCTGACGCGATCGCCCGGGCCCTTGAAGCAGACGCCGCGGCGCTCGGCTTCGATCTGTTCGGGATCGCTCCTGCCGACACTCTCGTCGAGGACCTTGCTGCCTACCGCCAGCGCCTCGCGGAGGGCCGGCTGCGGGGGATGGACTGGCTGAATGACGAGCGGGTGATTGCGTTCGCGCCGACCCAATTAGTGGAAGAGGCGTGCTCGGTCATTGTGCTGGGAATGAGCTACTACATCCCGGCTGCGCCGGAGCCTGCCGCAGACGACCACGGCCCCACGGGGCGGGTCGCCCGGTACGCGCGCGGGCGCGACTACCATCGCGTTATTCGCCCGAAGCTGCGGCGGCTGGCCGGCCGGCTGGCTGAGTTGGCGGGACGGCCCGTTCGCGCTCGCCTCTTCGTCGACAGCGGCCCGCTTGCAGAGCGAGCGTTTGCCCGCGCTGCCGGGATCGGCTGGATCGGGAAGAACACCTTGCTTCTCAACCGGCGGCTTGGGTCGTGGTCCTTCCTCGCCGCGATTGTGTCTGACGTGGCGCTGCCGACTGGAAAGCCCGTTCGGACGAATTGCGGCGCGTGCGACCGCTGTCTGCGCGCCTGCCCGACCGAGGCGTTCGTCGCTCCCTATGTCCTCGATGCGACGCGCTGTATCTCCTACCTGACGATTGAACATCGCGGTCCGATCCCGCCCGAGCTGCGACCCGCGATGGGAGACTGGATCTTCGGCTGCGATGTCTGTCAGGACGTCTGTCCTGTCAATCGAAAAGCGGCAGCCGCCCGGGAGCCCGACTTTGCGCCCCGCCCCGGGATTGGCGAGCGGACCGCACTGCTGCCGCTGCTGGCGCTTGACGACGCCGCTTTCGACGCCCGCTTCCGCGGAAGCGCGATCCGGCGCGCGAAGCGCGAGGGCTTTCTTCGCAATGTCGCGATTGCTCTCGGCAATAGCGGCGATCCCGCTGCTGTTCCGGCGCTTGCGGCCGCCCTCCGCAATGACCCCAGCCCCGTCGTTCGGGGCGCTGCCGCCTGGGCGCTCGGCCGCATCGGCGGAGAGGCCGCACGCCGCGCGCTCGCCGCTGCCGACGACCCTGACCCGACAGTGCAGGAAGAGATTGCGGCCGCACTCGCGAGGATCGCTCCGGCGGCGCCGGGGTCAAAGAGCGCCGCCGCTGGCCGCAGCAGCCTGCCGGTCACTCGCCCGCAGAACGGTCAAGCGAGCGAGCGAGGTCAAGCGACAGACCAGCTGGCGTCGAGCGTGTCTCTACCCGGATAACGTGCTGCAGCTGCTGGACATGCTCAGCGAGGCCGAGGACACGCTCGAGCGCCGTGCCGATCAGCGCGCGCAGCTCGGGAGGAACGGTCTCGCTCTCTTCGAGAATGGAGAGCGAACCGACAGCGAGCTGAACATCGTTGTTGATCCGGTGGGCCATCTCGCGGGCAGCGAGCAGCACTCCCTCGAGCCGCGATTGACGGAGCAGCAGCGCTTCCTGCGCGAGCTGGGCGCGCTTCCGCTCGATAGCGTAGCGGACAGCGCGGGTCAATGCGGCGCCGTTGATCCGCCCCTTCACCAGATAGTCTTGCGCGCCTGCTTGGACGGCGGCGATGGCCAGTTCTTGGTCATCGAGGCCGGAGAGAATGAGGATAGGCAGCTGCGAGGCGGTTTGGGCGAGCGCATGAAAGGTGTCGAGCCCCGTGCTGTCGGGGAGGGTGAGATCGAGCAGCACGACGTCGACCCCGCCGCCGCTGATCCGTTCACGGCCGGCGCGAAGGGTCTGCTCGACCAGCAGATGCGGTTCAATCAGCGAGGGCCCGACGTCACGGAGAATCTCGGCGAGCAAGCGCGCGTCAGCGGGGTCGTCCTCGATCAGCAGCAGCGTGACCGGTTCTGGTTCCATCTCGTCATTCCTGCCTTCATCCCGTCCGAGTGAGCTCACTCTAGCAGGCGCGGTGCCGTTCGTCGCGATTATTCTCCTCCAGTTCGGCTGGCAGGCGGAAGGCGACCACTGTCCCGCCGCTTGGTGCCGGCTCGATCCAGATGTGCCCTCCATGGCGCTCGATCACCGTTTTGCAAATCGCGAGCCCGATGCCGGTGCCGTCATAGACATCGGGCGGATGGAGGCGCTGAAAAATGCGGAAGACCCGCTCAGCGTGCTCGGGGGCGATGCCGATCCCGTTGTCGGAGACGCGGAAGACCCACGAACCATCCTCGCGTTCGGCGTCGATCGCGATCACGGGCGGCGCAGTGCTGCGATACTTGATGGAGTTGGCGATCAGGTTCTGGAACACCTGCGTCAGCTGGGAGAGATCGGCGCGGACGGTGGGCAGATTGCCGAGCCGGACTTGGGCGCCGCTCGCTTCGATCTGGCCGCGCAAGTTGGCGACGGCGTGCGCAACTGCGCGGCGCGTATCAGTTGCCTGCAGCGTGCGGGGCCCGATGGCAAGGCGGGAATAGGTCAGCAGGTCAACAATGAGGGCGTTGAGGCGGTCGACAGCGCCGATGATGTACTGCAGGAACTCATCGGCGTCAGGGTCGATCCTGCCCCGGTAGCGCCGCGCGAGCAGCTGGCTGAAGCCGGCGATCGAGCGAAGAGGAGCTTGGAGGTCGTGGGAGATCGCCGAGGCAAACTGCTCGAGGTCAGCGTTCGACCGCCGCAGCTCCGCCATTTGCGCTTGAAGCTGTCGGTCCCGCTGGGCAAGCTGGTCAGCGAGCCGGTCAAAGGCGCGCGCTAATTCGCCGACCTCGCTCGGCACGTTCTCTAAACCAGTTCGGACGGCGTAATCGCCGGCAGCGAGGCGGCGGGTCGTGCTGATCAGGCGGCGCAACGGGCGTTCGACAACGATGTTCACAGCAACCCACAGCCCGGCAAGCGTGGTAAGCAGCGCTCCGAGGAGGACCAGCAGGTTGCGGCGAAAAGCGGTTGTCACTGGCTCGTAGATGATCTCCAGCGGCACGCCGAGAAGGAGCGTCCCCGCGGGATGCAGCGGCGCCAGCGCATACATCCGGCGCACGCCGTCCAGTCCCGGCGCCACGAAGGTGCTCTCGGCGGAGGATTGAACCGCGCGCCCGAGCTCTGTCTCCCCAGTCGGACGGCCGACATACTGCGCGGCATCCGGGAAGCGGTAGACCACCTGCCCCTTCTCATCGAGCACCGTCAGCGCGGTGTTCGGAGGCAGGTCCAACCCGGCGGTCAGCTGGGCGATCAGGGCGACATCGATGCGGGCGACGAGAACGCCGACGACCGTCCCCGCGTCGTCGCGCATGGGAACGGCAAGAGGAAGGAAGGGCGGAGCGCCGACGGTAATGCCGCCGACCGTGAAGCGGCCGGTGGTCACGCTCTCGCGGAACCACGGCTGGTCGCCGACAGAGGCGGACCCGCTCTCCGGGCGGTCCCGACAGACCACCTGCCCGTCTGGGGCTGCAATCTCGAGCGCAGTAAACCCGGGAACCTCGCGCAGAACCTGAGCGAGGATCGCGCTGCAGGCGGGTGACACGGGGGTGCGGATCTCCGGGAAGAGAGCGAGCGTCGCGAGCAGGTCGGCCAAGCTGGCGATCTGCTGCTCCCCGCGGCCGGCGAGCGCCCGCGCCAGCTGCAGGAAGCTGCGCTCCGCTGCCGCCTCGCTCTCCCGCCGTTCGGCAATGACGAAGAGGAGACTGAGAATCGTGCCGACAAGCGCGGCGAGCGCCCCGAGGACCAGAAGCTGGACGCTCAGGCGAGGGGTCCACTGCGTCAGCCGGCGCATCATCGCGAGGTCGTGTCCCCCCGAGCGGGCGCTGGAGGGCAGCAGCAGAACTGTAGCATGCGCCGTGATGAAGCTCGACGAGGACGGCCGCTCGCGGCGATGGCGGGCCGCGGCCGGCGGAGGAGCGCCGTCGAAAGCACTGCCGCGCCTTGCTAGACGGTGGCGTTCAAATACTGGCTGGCGAGCGCCTCGCGCGGCAGATAGGCGTGGAGCAGGGAGCGCGGCCGCGGATCGGGGTCAGGGCTTGAGGGAACCGCCATCGTCCACAGGGCGTAGGAGAGCGGCTCGCCTCCCTCGGCGCGAGGGGGGCCCGGCTCGATGGCGGCGAGAACACGCAGGAGCGTTCGGAACGAGACCGTCTCTTCCTCCATGACATCCTCCCATCGAGGGTATCGGCGCGTCCTGCCATCTCTTGAGAGGGAACCGATTCTTCGAATATCTATCTTGACTAGAGATTTAGATTGCGCTACGATGAGGGCGGTGTGGAGGAATCAATGCGGCGCTCGCCCCTATTCATCGTCTACTTGACGGTCTTCGTCGACTTACTGGGGATCGGGATCATCCTGCCGGTGCTGCCGTTTTATGCCCAGAGCCTCGGCGCTTCCGGCTTCGCGGTTGGCGCGACCCTCGCTGTCTACTCGGCAATGCAGCTCGTCTCCTCTCCCCTGCTCGGCGCGCTCTCTGACCGGATTGGTCGCCGGCCGGTGCTGCTGGTCAGTCTTGCCGGCTCGGCGATTTCGCTCGCGGTGACTGGCCTCGCGAACTCTCTGCTCGTGCTGCTTCTCGCTCGGGCGCTGTCTGGCCTGTTCGGCGGGGCGATCGGCGCGGCTCAAGCGTATGTCGCGGATGTCACCGCTCCGAGCGAGCGCGCCAAAGCGATGGGGATGATCGGCGCGATGACCGGCCTAGGGTTTATCGTTGGGCCCGCGCTCGGCGCGAGCCTGAGCCATTTCGGCCTTGGCGCGGCCGCGTTTGCAGCGGCGGCGCTTGCTGCGGTCAACTTTGTCCTTGCGCTCTTCCTCCTGCCGGAGTCGCTCCAGCCTGGTCGTGCCCCGCGCCGCCCGGTCTTTGCGGTCCTGCGCCTTGGCGAAGCGCTCACCCACCCGACGGTCGGACGGCTGTTCGGCGCGATGTTTCTCGCGATGTTTGCCTTCGCCGGCGTGCAGGCGACAGTGCCGCTCCTTGGCGAACGCAACTTTGGCCTCACTCCCGCCTCGCTTGGCATCATTTTCGTCTCGGTCGGCGTGGTGTCGGTGCTGATGCAGGGGCTTGCAGTCGGCCGACTGGTCAGCCGGTACGGCGAGCGCGTGCTGGCGATTGCGGGCTTTGCGATCTTCGCGCTCACCCTGCTTGCGCTCCCGCTCGCGAACAGCCTCATCGTGGCGCTGGTCATCCTCGCGATCCAGACTGCGGGCAGCGCTGTTTACAATCCGTCGCTCACCAGCTTGATCTCGCAAGAGGCGCCTCCGGAGGAGAAGGGGGGGCTGCTTGGTCTCGGCCAGTCCTTTGGAGCGCTGTCGCGGGCAACGGGGCCGTTTGTTGCGGGGTTCCTCTTCGACTACGGCCCGGCGCTGCCGTTTGTCGTCGGCGCGCTCCTTGTGCTGATTGGACTGTCGTTCCTCATCCGCTTGCCTGCCCCTTCCGGAGCGCTGGCGCCCAAGCCGATCGAATAGCGTCTCTTCTTCCCTCCTTCCGCGGGCCTGGCTGTCCCGCACCTCCCCGGGACGGCCAGGCCCGCTGTTTGCTCTCAAGGGCCTGCGGAGCCGATAATCCGGGCACCGTCTCCCTGAAGGAACTCCAATGCTGAAGAGCCACTCGTGTGGGACGCTCACCGCTTCCCATGCTGGCCAGTCCGTCACACTGGCGGGCTGGGTTCACCGCCGGCGCGACCACGGCGGTCTCATCTTTGTCGACCTGCGCGACCGCTCCGGGCTCGTGCAGGTTGTCTTCAATCCGGCCGAGTCGCCCGAGGCGCACGCCGTCGCCGACCGCCTCCGCAACGAATACGTCGTCCAAATCGCCGGCGAGGTGCGCCGACGGCCAGCCGGAACCGAGAACCCGGCGCTCGCCACCGGCGAGGTCGAGGTCCATGCGCGCCAGGCGCGCGTGCTGAACGAGTCCAAGACCCCGCCGTTCTACCTCAACGAGGACGTCGATGTCGATGAGGCGCTGCGCTTGAAATACCGCTACCTCGACCTCCGCCGCCCAAAGATGATGGCGAACCTTCTCCTTCGGCATCGCATCGTCAAGCTGATCCGCGACCTGATGGATGCGGAAGGATTTATCGAGGTCGAGACACCGATCCTCACCAAAAGTACGCCCGAGGGGGCGCGCGACTTTCTCGTCCCGAGCCGTCTCCATCCCGGGTCGTTCTATGCCCTGCCGCAGTCGCCCCAGCAGATGAAGCAGCTGCTTATGGTCGCCGGGGTGGAGAAGTACTTTCAGATTGCGCGCTGCTTTCGCGACGAGGACCTGCGCGCCGACCGCCAGCTCGAGTTCACGCAGCTCGATATCGAGATGAGCTTCGTCGAGCAGGAGGATGTGATCAGTCTCGTTGAGCGCGTGATTGTGGCGGTGGCGCGCGCCGTTCGGCCGGAGAAGACAATCCCGACCCCGTTTCCTCGGCTCTCCTATGCAGAGGCGATGCGGCGCTTTGGCACCGACCGGCCGGACCTCCGCTTCGGCCTCGAATTGGAAGACCTCGCCGACCTTGCGGTCGGCAGCGAGTTCGGCGTCTTCAATACGGTGCTCGAGCAGGGCGGCCAGATCAAGGGGCTGCGCATTCCCGGCGGGGCCGCCTACTCCCGGCGGCAAGTGGAAGAACTGGCCGAGATTGCCCGCCGCTATGGCGCGAAAGGCCTTGTTACTATCGCCCGCGCAGCCGATGGCCTCCGCTCCCCCAGCGCCCGCTATCTTGGCGAGGAGCGGATGGCGGCAATCGCGGACCGGCTCCGGCTTGTCGAGGGCGATCTCGGCGCGATCGTCGCCGATACGCCCGAGATCGTCGCGACAGCGCTGGCGCACCTGCGCGAGGAGATTGGCCGTCGGCTCGGCCTGGCCGACCGCAACACCCTCGCCTTCTGCTGGGTCGTCGATTTCCCGGCGTTTGAATGGAAACCGCAAGAGAACCGATGGGACGCGGTCCATCACCCCTTCACCCAGCCGAAGCGCGAAGACCTGCCGCTCCTTGATGGAGAAGATCTTTCGCGCGTCCGCGCCGACCAGTATGACCTCATCTGCAACGGGTACGAACTGGGAGGCGGCAGCATCCGGATCACCGACCCTGCGCTCCAGCAGCGGATATTTCAAATCATGGGCAACCCTGAGGAGACAGTGCGCCGCCAGTTCGGGCACTTGCTCACCGCCTTTGAGTACGGAGCGCCGCCTCACGGCGGGATCGCGATCGGGATTGACCGGCTGACGATGCTGCTTGCCGACCAGCCGAACATTCGCGAGGTGATCGCCTTCCCGAAGACCCAGTCGGCGACCGATCTCCTCTTTGAAGCGCCGTCTCCGGTCGACCCTGCCCAGCTCGAAGAGCTGCACCTCCGCGTTGTCCTTCCCGAGGAAGCGGATGGTCGCTAACGCAGGCCGACATCGTGAATCGTGAATAAGGAAGGGGAGTGGTGACCCTCCAGCCGCTCGCTGACTTCGTCGCGCAGTTGTCGCTCGCTGAGACGCCGGAAGAGGTCGTGCTCGAGGCGCGGCGCCAGCTGCTCGACTGCATTGGCGTCATCATCGGCGGCGCGATGGCGGCGGAAGTTCAAGCGTTGGCCGCCATCGAAGGGAAGGAGGGCGGCCGCTCCACATTCCTCGGCCAAGGCGGCTATGCCTCTGCCGAAGCGGCTGCCCTTGTCAACGGCGCGGCGGGGGTCTGGCTCGACTTTGACAGCGGACAGCGCGCCTCTGGGAGCCACCCTGCGATCCATGTCGTTGCGGCGGCGCTTGCCGTCGCCGAAGAGGTGGACGCAACTTGGGAGGAGCTGCTGACGGCAGTGATCGCGGGCTGCGAAGTCGGCGCCCGGATCGGCGTTGCTGCGGGACGGCTGCGCCCGGGCATGTCGCCTCATGGGGGGTGGGCCGTGCTCGGCGCGGCGGCGGCTGTTGCTCGCTTACTCGGCTATGACGCCGCCGGCATCGCGGCGACCATCAACCTCGCCTCCTCGCTGACGGTGCTCTCCTCCGCTAGCGTGCATCAGGCGGGAGCGAATGGCCGTCATCTGCAGGCAGGTCTCGGCGCAAAGCGCGGCATTGTCGCGGCGCGGCTGCACGCCGACGGATTTACGGGCGACCCCGAGGGCGTCCAGCAGGTCTTCGGCCGCTTCGTCACGCCGTCGTTCAATCCCCGCCGCGCGACGATCGAACTTGGGCGACACTGGGAGATGCGCCGCGGCTACTTCAAGCCGTATGCGTGCGCCCGCTTCGGCCACGCGGCGATTGATGCGCTGCTCGCCATTCGGCGCGAGCGGATGGCCGAGGGGAGCGCGGCGGAGGATATCGAGTCGATCGAGGTCGTCACCTTCAATGCTGCCGCAGCGCTGGCGGACCCGCATCCTACCACCGAGCTTGGGGCGAAGTTCTCGTTGCCCTTCACCCTCGCGGCAGCCTGGGTGCGCGGGGATGCCGGCCCCGCAAGTTTCGATGCCGCCGCGCGGCGCCATGCGGCAATCCGGCAGCTCGCTGAACGGGTGCGCCTGCGCGAAGACCCGGACTATACCGCGCTTGTGCCGGACTACCGGCCTGCCTTGGTGACGGTGCGCTTTCGTGATGGGTCGGTGATGTCGGTTGAGCGGCTGAACGCCACCGGAGAAGCCGACGACCCGACGCTCTCAGTCTGGCTCATCGACAAGTTCAACTCGCTTGTTGAGCCGGTGATCGGCCCCGCGGCCGCTACCCTGCTTCGCGAGCGGCTTCTCTCGCCAGCCACCGCCTTTTCCGTGCGGGAGCTGACGGCCCTCGCGGTCCCGCCCTGAGGCCGCAGGCCGAAGCCGGAGCACGCCCTGCCCTGACCGGCTCTTAGGCGAGTCGACGCGGGAAACCCCTGCGGGCCGGCATCAGTTCGGGACGCCGCCGCGACGGTGGTTCGCTCGCGACGACGCGAGCGCGCGAGGGATCCTCGTAACGAAGAGCGGGCGCACCGTCGGCCGCGCGGCCGGAACACCCGGGAGTTGAGGTCCGTGCGGTCGGCTTGACGCCGTTTTTCGGCAGTTTCTATCATCGGCGAAGCGGCGCAGCACCGTCATCTCTCGCGAATCGGAGCCCTGTGATTCCCGCCGACGGCCCGGCGCTTGGCCGCCTCACGGTGCAACGTCCCGAAGGCGAGCGGACAGAGCACGACTTAGCCGGCGACGTTGCTCCTCTCGGCCGCGCTGAGGACAACGCCGTCGTGCTGCCCGACCTCGCCGTCTCGCGCCATCATGCCCAGATCGCTCGCCGCGACGGCGCGGTGGTCATCGTTGACCTCGGCAGCCTCAACGGCACCGTCGTGAATGGGGTCCGTCTTGCGGCGCGCCAGCCGTTTGCGCTCCGCGACGGCGATCGGATCGAGATCGGGCCGTTTTCCCTTCTCTACACCGCGGCGGGGGAAGCGGCAGCGCCCGAGGAAGAAGCGCCCTTCCGAACGACCCGCTTGCTGCCGGCCGCCTCGCCGACACCGGACGAGACCGCGGCGCTGCCTCTCCCCTCGGGTACCATGGCGCTTCCGACGGCCGCCGCGCCGCAGCTGCTAGTCTGGAGCGGCGGCCGCTCGGCTGTTTTCCCGCTCGAGGGCAGCGTCATCACAATCGGGCGCGCCGAGGACAACACCATCGTCATCGCCGACCCAACCGTCAGCCGCCGCCACGCCGAAATTCGGCGCACGCCGGCAGGATGGATGCTGGTCGATCTCGGCAGCGGCAACGGCATCTACGTCCATGGCCAGCGCATCGCTGAGAAACTGCTGCGCAACAACGACTCCGTTCGGATTGGTGAGACCGTCCAGTTGGTCTTCCTCGCGCCGCAGGAAGAGCCGCCTCCAGCACGCCGTGACGAGCTTCCAGCGGTCGAGGTCGGCAGCCGCGGAGTCATCACGATCGGCCGCGACCGCGCGAACGACCTCATTCTCAGCCATCCCCAAGTGTCGCGGTTTCACGCCAAACTGGAGCGGCGGGGCGAGCAGCTTGTGCTCATCGACCTCGGCTCGACGAACGGGACGTTCCTCAACGGCGCACCGATCACCGAGAAGGCGCTCAAAGAAGGCGACACGATCCAGATCGGACCCTACACGCTTACGCTCGCCGACGGAACACTTGCGCCCGTCACGGCTGAGCGCGGGATCCGCATCGACGCCGTCGGCCTGACGCGAACTGTGGGGCGCGGCGTGACGATCCTGCAGCCCGTCACCCTGACGATCAAGCCGCGGGAGTTTGTCGCGATTGTCGGCGCAAGCGGCACGGGCAAATCGACGCTGCTGGATGCCCTGTGCGGCTTTCGCCCCGCGACCGCAGGGAGAGTGTTCTACAACGGGATCGACCTCTACCAATCCTATGACGCCTTCCGAACGTCGATCGGGTACGTGCCGCAAGAGGACATCATCCATCGCGACTTACCGCTGCGGCGCGCCCTGCGCTATGCGGCTGAGCTCCGCCTGCCGCGGGATACGACGCCTGCGGAGCGCGAAGGGCGCATTGATGAAGTGCTCGACGACCTCGGGCTTACCGACCGGCAGACGACGCCGATCGCTCGCCTCTCCGGCGGGCAGCGTAAGCGCGTCAGCGTGGCGGTCGAGCTGCTGACGAAGCCGAGCCTTCTGTTCCTCGACGAGCCGACCTCCGGGCTCGACCCGGCGACGGAGACGCGGATGATGCGCCTCCTCCGCGAGCTCGCCGACCAAGGCCGCACGCTGGTCTTGGTCACGCACGCCACTCAGAACATCCTCTTGTGCGACAAAGTCATTTTTCTCGCCAAAGGCGGCTATCTCGCCTTCTTGGGTACTCCGCAGGAGGCGCTGGACTTCTTTGGGGTGCAGGACTTTGTCGACATCTACGACGTCCTCGAGAAGGAACCGGCGCCGGGCCAGTATGCGGAGCGGTTCCGCGCCTCCCCTTACTTCCTGCGCCATCTCGCCGAGGTGGCCGCCCTCGACCCCGAGGGCGTTACCGGGACAGCGCGCCGCCGTCCGCCACCGTCTGACCACGGCATTTCGCGGTTCCGTCAGTTCAGCATCCTCCTGCGCCGTTCGCTCGATCTGCTCTGGATGAACAAGCGGGCGCTCGCCATTCTGCTGCTGCAGGCTCCGGTCATCGCGCTCCTGATTGGGATGGTCTACGGCCGGGCGGTGTTCAGCGAGCGGCCGTTGCTGCTTCCCCCAGAGCAGCTGGTTGCCGCTCGGCTCCCCCCGCCGCTCTCGCCCGTGGACTGGCCGCGCAACTGCGGCCTGAGCGATGACGAAATTGCGGCCCTGCCGGCCGCGCTCCGGAGCGACGACCTGAAGCAGCCGTGCGGCAACGCGCACAACGGCATGAATGTGCTCTTCCTCTTGACGGTCGTCTCGATTTGGCTGGGAGTGTCGAACGCCGCGAAAGAGATTGTCAAAGAGCTGCCGGTCTATCGCCGAGAGCGGATGGTGTCGCTCAAGATCGCGCCCTATCTCGCCGCGAAGCTCGCGCTGCTTGTTCTCATCACGGTCGTGCAGGCGGCGCTTTTAGTCGGGATCGTCGCCGCGCTGATTCCGCTTCCTCTCTCTTCGCTTGAAGCGCGCGCCGGCTTCTTCGCCGCGGTGCTCCTCACCTTTTTTGCCGCGACGTGCCTCGGGCTGGGCGTCTCTGCGCTTGTCAGCACTAACGATGAGGCCGGAAACCTTGTTCCCATCCTTCTTCTCCCGCAGATCATCTTTGCCGGCGCGATCTTCCCCGTTCGCGAGATGGGTGAGCTGGCCCGCCTCATCGCGGCCGCAACGCTGAGCAAATGGAGCTGGGAGGCGTTGGGCGCGATCGTCGATATCCCGCGCATCGCGCGCGCGCAAGGGGGGCAGAGCCTCGCGATCCTCGACGAGAATAAATGGGGGCGGACATTTGACATCGCAGTGCCTCACAATCTCGCCGTCTTGGCGCTGTTTGCGCTCGTGCTCCTCCTAGCGGCGTATGTCGCTCTCAGGCGAAAGGACAGTCTCTAATCCGTGACGCTGCGCACGCCCTCGGTCCCACCGCTGTCGCCGCGGCCGTTCCTCGCGGCGCGGGTTTTGGCCGCCGAGCGGCCCGCGGCGACGCCGCTCGTCTTGGCGGTCGCGTTCGCGCTCATCTTGGCCGTCGTACTCGCGCTGCTCTGGCCGATGCTTGGCCGGCGGTATGTCTACGACGAGGTGAGCTTCGCCCAGATGGGGGAAGCGATCGCCCAAACCGGCATCCCCTACGCCAACGTCGGCTTCATGATCAATCACAAGGGGCGGATCGACCAGCAGTATGAATACGGGCTGTGGCATCCGCCGCTCTATCTCTATACGCTCGGGCTGACCTTCAAGCTGTTCGGCGTCAGCGAAACAACTGCGCGCCTGCTCGGCGTCGCGACGATGATGCTGACTGCCCTCTTCCTCTTTCTCGCGGTGCGCGCTGCGCTCAGCGCGCATCCGAACCGCGACGGCTTTGCCCTTTGGGCCGTGCTGCTCTATGTCTTCAACCCGCTGACGCTGCAGAGCGCCCTGCTGCTCGATATCGACGGCACAGTCCTGACGGTCATGGTGATGCTCCTAGTCTGGCTTTACCTCGCTCTGCGCGACGCGGGCTGGTGGAGCCGGCTGGCTGTCGGCGTCGCGTTTGCGGGCGCGCTTTGGGCAAAGATGACGACGCCGTTCTTCTTTCTCGGGGCGGTCGTCGTCTATCGGGCGCTGCAGGGCCGGCTTGACCGCGGAGTTGCCGAGGCACTCACGATCGGCAGCGTTGGGGTGGCGCTCTTTCTCCCGAGCTGGTGGCTTGTCTGCTTCATGACCGGGATGCCGTTCGAGATGCCGTTTGAGGTGCTCGCGCGTGAGTTTGAGGATGCCGCCGGCTACGGCATCCGCTCGCTGCGCACGTTCGACGCGATCGCCCAAGCCGCGCAGCCGGCGCTCCGCTGGATCGGGCCGTTCTTAGTGCTGGTGCTGGCCGGCGCGACGATCGTTCGGGGCATCGACCATCTCCGCTTCTTCATCGCGGCGCTCATCGGCCTCGCTGCGCGCGCCCGGCGGCATCTTCTCCCCGCCGCGGCGCCCCGCCGGCCGGCGCCCACCGCGCCGGTGGTGTCGGCGAGCCCGCCGGCTGATGGGGTGACGGGCGGGCAGGGCGTCGATCTCTTCATCGCCCTCGCCTGGGCCTGTCTCCTCATCTATCTCATCAAGACGGCGGGCGAATTTCCGAAATACCATATCGCCGCGATGCCGGCCCTAGCCGGCGCCGTCGCCTTGTTCTCAGCGCGGGTCTTCCGCCGGCTGCATCCGCTCGAGGTAGCGCTCCATCCCCTCACGATGGCCGCGCTTGTCGGATACTTCTTCTTCGAGGTACGCTCGGCGTACATCAACGTCTGGACTTTCGATTTCCTGCCGCCGCTTCTCTCGGTGCCGGCGCTGCTTGTCCTCCCGGCGCTCGCTGTCGGCGTGGTCGTTGCGCGCCGGATCGGCCCTCAGCTCGTGCTTCTCCCCGCAATCGCCTCGATCGCTTGGAGCCTCCCGGTTGTCTATGACCAGTCGCTCTCGCCGACCTCGACGAACTATTTCTACGGCATCAGCGGCGGACCCGAGATTGGGGCGCTTGCAGCGTCGATCCTGCGGCCGGACGAGTTCTACCTCGCTTGGAAAGATGTCGCCTACTATCTTCCCAACAAGAACTATGTCGACCAGGACTCGCTGTGGCATCTGCTGAATGTCGACAAGGGACGGTTCACCGGCGACTGGTTCGGGCGTCCGATCCGCGTCATCATCATCTTCGGCCGCGACCCGTTTCTGCGTCAGCAGTTCTATGCTGAGTTTGAGCCTCTCTATGAAGTGCGCGAGGTGATCGGCGACTTCGCCCTGCTCACGCGCAAGCCGGGGCGCTAGCGATGCTTGATGTCGCCTTGCTGGGCACGGGCGGCATGATGCCCTTACCTGGCCGTTGGCTTGCGAGCGCAATGGTGCGCGCTGAAGGGCGGGTCGTGTTGATCGACTGCGGCGAGGGCACGCAGATCGCGGCGCGGCAGCACGGCTTCAGCTTCCGAGATATCGAGGCGATCCTGATCACACACTACCACGCCGATCACACCGGCGGCATCGCCGGCGTCCTGCTGTCGATGGAGCTGGCCGATCGCCGCGAACCGGTGCTGATTGCCGGCCCCCCCGGGCTGCGCCGCCTGCTTGAGGCGGTGACCGTCTTCAGCGGGCGGCTGCCGTTCGAGGTGCACTCGCTCGAGCTGCAGGAAGGCGCCTCCTTTGATGTCGGGCCGTTGCGCATCTCCTGCCAGCTCGGTGACCATTGGGCGCCCTGTTTCGCCTATCGGCTCGACCTTCCCCGCGCGCCCCGCTTTCTCCCCGAGCGGGCGCGCGAACTGGGGATCCCAGTCGAGCAGTGGAAAGTGCTGCAGGGAGGCGAGGCGATTCAGCTCGGCAGCCGCGTCATCGCGCCCGAAGACGTGCTCGGCCCGCCTCGCCGCGGCCTGAGCGTGGCGTATGTCACCGACACCCGGCCGACCGAGCGGCTGCCGACGTTTCTGCGCGAGGTCGATCTGCTGATCTGCGAGGCGACGTTCGCAGACCCAGCGCAAGCCGACCGCGCGGTCGAACGGAAGCACATGCTCTTTCGCGAAGCAGGCGCGCTCGCCGCCGCCGCGGGCGCGCGTCGCCTCTGGCTGACCCACTTCAGCCCGGCGCTGACCGACCCCGAGCGCTGGATCGACGAAGCGCGCCGCGAGTTCGAACACGTGACGGTCGGCTACGACGGGCTGCGCACGACGCTCGCCTTCGATTGAGGCTAGGAGCGCCTCAGCGCAGAGCAGCGGGACGGCGAAGAGTGTCCCTGCTCGGCTCGTTGCTGGTCTGCCGCGCTATCTGCGGCGCTCGGCAAGCGCATCGCTGCGGAAGATCGCTCTCCCGCGAAGGGCAGTCATCGGTCCTGGGCCGGAGAGCCTCTCTGGGCGGAGAACGTCGTCGCCTCGGCCGGGCAGGACGAGGCCGCTCCTGTCGAGACGGGGGCCGCTCCCGCGCCACCCGACTGGCGCGCTCGACCCGCGCCGCAGGAGGGGGCTCTTTGCCGCACTGCCCGGCGGTCGGTGCCGCAGGAGCGGGCCCGCGCTGCTCTCCGGAGCAGCAAGCGAGGCGGTTAGCCGTCTGGCCGCTCGCCCCGCTCGTCGAACACTTCGCTGACCGGGGTGAGGATCCGCTCCTCGGCGGCGGTCAGGACGTTGGTCTCTTCCTGCGCCCGTTTGAACTCTGGGGTTTGGCTGAACGCGTGCATCTCCTCCGCGGAGCGCCACCACGTCGTGTAGTAGAAGACACGGGGGTTCTCGAGGCTGCGGCACATCGAGCGCTTGATGAAGCCAGGGGCTTTACGCTGCAGTTCCCCCTCGCGCCGCTTCCATTCGAGAAAGTCTTCCTCTCTGCCGGGCTTGATGATGAATTGGACGTGCAGGCCGTGCATCGGTCTCCTCAGCGCGTCATTCAGGGCGATTATAGGCAGTGAAAAATCTTCGAGGCGACAACGATGGCGCGTAAACTGATTGCGGTAGCATGCCAAGGAGGAGACGGTGCCGTCGTTGAACGAATATCAGCGCTACCTCCTCGAGGAATTTGCCGAGGAGTATCTCCAGGGCCGACTCGACCGTCGGGAGCTTCTGCGCCGAGCGGTGCTCGTGACAGGGAGCGTGGCGAGCGCGGCGGCGGCGCTCTCCATGCTTGGCTGCTCGCCCGCGAACGCGCCAGCAGCAGGAGCGGGCCCCTCGCTCGCGGCGACCCCAAGCCCGGTGCCGGCGCAAGCGACCCGTCCCCCGGCAGCCACCGCCACGCCTGTCGTCGGTCCAGACGCGACGGTCACCCCCACCGACCCCGCGGTGCAAGCCCGCGAAGTGACCTATCCCGGTCCGGCCGGTCCCCTCATCGGCTATCTTGCTCGCCCCACTCAGCCGGGAACATATCCCGGCGTCATCGTCATTCATGAAAACCAAGGGCTGACGGCGCATATCGAGGAGGTAACGCGCCGAATCGCAAAAGTCGGCTTCATCGCGCTCGCGCCGGACCTCGTTTCGCGAGCGGGGGGCACCAAGACGGTCGCCGACCCTGCCCGCATTGCCGCCGCCCTCAGCCAAACGCCGGCCGACGACCTGACGGCCGACTTGCTGGCGAGTCTTGCCTTTCTCAAGCAGCAGCCGGGCGTGCAGCCGGCCAAGTTTGGCGTCTTTGGGTTCTGTTTCGGCGGCGGCTATACCTACCGGCTCGCGCTCGCCTCGTCCGAGATCGCGGCAGCGACGCCATGGTACGGCCCTGCGCCGCCGCTGGATCAAGTGCCAAACCTCCGCGGCGCGATTTGGGCGGTCTACGCCGGCAACGACGCTCGGATCAACGCGAGCTTGCCCGATCTCGAAGCGGCGATGCGGGCGAGCAACAAGCGGTTCAGCTATGAGATCTACCCCAACACGGCCCATGCGTTCCATCGGACGACCGACAATCCTGTGCACATGGAGGCGGCGAAGGACGCGTGGCAGAAGATGGTTGACTTCCTGACCCGCGAACTGAAGTCGTAGCCGTTGTCTCCCCGCAAGGGCCGCTCGTTCTGCGCGCCTCGGCCGTGCGGCAGACAGGCGGACCGCCTCTGTCGTCGCGGGCGCGCGCTCGAGCGGCCTAGCGCAAGAGCGGCTGGACGTTGCGGCTGTAGCCCGTGGTATCGGGCGGACCGTCTTGCGGGAGCGAGCGGAAATACTCGATGTACGGCCGGTCGTCAGTGATGATCGGGCCGGGTCCGATCCGCGCGCGCACCTCGTCTGCCGAAGCGTTGAACCGGCTGAGGAAGTCGTTGGGACTGGCGATGCCTGCTTCGCGCAGCACAGCGGCAAGCTTCGGGTCGGCGAACCGCGCTTGGAGCCGCGCTCGCTCGATCGTGATCGGCGCGTTCGAGCCGATGATCAGGTCTCCGCTTTGCCAGAGCGTGGCGTACGGAAAAGCGGCGAGGAATGTCCGCAGGATCATCCGATACTGATAGTCTGAGAAAGGCGGGATCCACTGGGCCATGACGCCGTTCTCAGTCAGTCGGCTGGCGACGAGGCGGTAATACTCGACAGAGTAGAGGGTGGCTGACCCGGCGTCGTTTGGGCGGATGGCGTCGCCCGAGACCACATCGTAGCGCTGGGTGGTGAGGAGCAGGTAGTTGCGGGCGTCGGCTTGGCGGATGGTGACATTCGGCAGCCGGAAGAACGCGTAGTTGACATGTTCGAAGAACCGGACGGCCTCGATAACGGCGTCGGACAGTTCGACGGCATCGACCTGAACACCGGGATACTGGGCGATCGCCCCTGCTGTCGCGCCGCCGCCGAGGCCGACGATCAGCGCGCGCTTGGGATCGGGGTGGACGAGCATCGGCATATGGCCGAGCAGACGGTGAAATTCCACCAACGCCGGCTCATCACGCGCTTGGCCGCGGCTGTTCGTGTACAGCGTGACGTACTTATCGGCGGGATTGCGAACGACAGTAACGGAGTTCTCGACCCCCTCGCGGTACCACAGGATCTCTTGGTGGGGGAATTTGGTTGCGAGCACGTTCTCGTACAGGTCCGGCGTTGTCTGCACCGCCCCCCAGAAGATGAACCCGCCGAGCGCAGTCAGGCCGACCTTCCAGCCCCAGTGGGTGCTGCGGCGGGGCGCAAGCCAGAGGACGAGGGCTCCCGCGAGAAGCGACCCCGTCGAGAGGAGGAACAGACTGCGTTGGCTGGAGAGGATGGGGATGAGGACAAAGCCGGCGACCGCCGAGCCGAGGATCGAGCCGACCAAGTTTGCGGCGTACAGCGTCCCGACGCGCCGTCCGGCGTCCTCGCGGTCTCCGACATAGAGCGTCGCCGCCACCGCGAAGGTCATTCCGGAGAAGAACATCGCCGGCGCGATCGCGGCGACTGCCGCGAAGATCGAGCGATAGTCTTCGTACTGAGTGATGAATTGCAGCCACTCCCACCCCTGTAGGGTCTGGATCGCGGCCTCGAGGTTGCCCAGCACGCGCACCGAGAGAAGAGCGCAGAGGCCGATTGCAAACTGGAGCAGCGCGAAGATGATCCACCAGTTGATGAAGCGCCCGAATGCGCCGAGCACCGGTCCCAGGACGTAGCTGCCGACCGCGATGCCGAAGAGGACCGCTGCCAGCATGATGGTGAACGAGTAGGTGATGTTCTCGAAGAAGATGCCGAGCAGCCGGAACCAGATCACCTCATAGCCGAGAGCGAAGAACCCCGAAAGCCCGAAGGCGAGAAAGACCGCCGACTGGCTCAGCCCGGTCGTTCGGGTTGAGGTGAGCATGTTGACGATCGCGGCAAGGAGGAGAGAAGCAAAGCCGATGGCGATGTTGATGACCGCGGCGGTCTGAATGCTCCCCTGCACCCCCGAATTCGCAATCAGGACAAACCCCGCGGCGACTGCGCCGAAGATCGCGCCGGCGGTGTTGATCGCATAGAGGAGGCTGACGCTGCAGCCGAGCGAGCTGCCGTTCAGGATGGTCGACCGGAGGATGACGGGGAGCGTCGCGCCCATCAGGGTCGTGGGAATGAGCAGGATGCCGAAGGCGAGGAGCAGCCGGATGAAGTCGGGGAGCAGGGCTGCGGTCAGGCTGAGCGGGCCGAGGGTGCCGAGCGTTGCCGCGACGCCTTCGCTCCACCGGTAGATCGCGGGATAAGCATCGCGGAGGAGGCCGAATGCCCACGGCGTGGCGAGGCCGGTGATGCCGATGCCGAACTCGATGAACGCGTAGGCGACGAGGGGGTTCTTGATCCGGTCGGAGAAGCGGCCGGCGAGATAGCTCCCAACGGCGAGGCCGAGCATGAAGCCGGCGAGCACGGCGCTGACGGCTTGAACCGTCACCCCGAAGATGAGGCTGAGAATGCGCACCCAAGCAACTTGATAAATCAGCCCGCTCGCGCCTGAGGCGAAGAAGAACAGGGCGATAACAAGAATGAACAGCAGCGCTCCACCCTGGGTGAGCGCGACGCTGCCGAGGCGGGAGACGGAAGGCAGACGAAGCGCCCGTACCGCAGCGCGTTCGGCATGTAGCGCCACTCTGTCTCCCCTCCGTGAGGTCGGCCGGTCCGACGATCCGCGGGGCATCATAGCAACGCGAACGCCAAAGATCATCCATGGGCGCTCCCGCAGATCGGCTACGATGGCACTATTCCATGTCCGAGGAGGGGATGTGGCAGGAGCGCCACCAATCCTGTATTGGGAAGATCTGACGATCGGCGACGAATTCTGGTCGCCGGCGCGCACGCTGACCGAGGCCGATCTCGTCTGGTTCTGCAGTTGGACGGGCGATTGGCTGCCGATCCACTCAGATGAAGAGTTCGCCAAGCAGTCTGAATTTGGGCGGCGGATCTTTCATGGGCAGGCCGGCTACGCTGTCGCGACGGGGCTCGTCTCCCGCTCGGGCCTTCACAATGGCGCGATTGTGGTCCTCGAGGTGACGCTTCGCTATAAGAAGCCGCTCTTTGTCGGCGACACGATCCGGGTGCGGAGCATCGTTCAGAACAAGCGCGAGACGAAGAAGCCCGACCGTGGCATCGTCTGGTATGACGTGGCGATCATCAACCAGCATAACGACGTCGTGACCGAAGGACCGTGGACTTTCCTCGTTCGCCGACGGCCAGCCTCGTGAGGGGAGGGCGATGCTCGACCATGTCGGCATGAATCCGGGGTTTTCGCACTACACCCTCGCGCCTGAAATCCAGTCGCTTGGGTTCGACTCGATTTGGGTGAGCGAACACATCGTCTTTCATGGTCCGGTGCTGGAAGCGATGACCGTGCTGAGCTACTACGCTGCGGCGGCGCCGCGCCTCCAGCTCGGCACGGCGGTCTATCTGATGCCGCTGCGCCACGCCACCATCACTGCGAAAACGGCCGCAACCCTCGACTATATCTCTGGCGGCCGGCTCATCCTCGGGATTGGGGTAGGCGGGGAATACCCGAAAGAGTTCGAGGCGTGCGGGGTGCCGGTCAAGCAGCGCGGCGGCCGCACTGATGAGGCGATCGTTGTTGCCAAGAAGCTCTGGTCGGGCGAGCGGGTCACCTTCGAGGGAAAATACTTCCAGCTGAACGATGTCCGGCTGCAGCCGCTGCCGGTCCAGCCTGGGGGGCCGCCGATTTGGGTAGCGGGGCGCTCCGACGCCGCCATCCGGCGCGCGGCGCTGCTCGGCGATGGCTATCTGCCCTATCTCTTTACTCCCGAGCGCTATCGGACGAGCCTGCAGAAGGTGCGGGAGACTGCAGCCCAGGCCGGGCGGGAGCCGGAGGCGATTGCGGCGGCGCACTATCTGCAGTACTACATCGCCAATAGCAAAGAAGAAGCGCGCCGTGCCGCCGCCGACTTCATGACGGACAACTACAAGCAGGACTTTCATCCGCTGGTCGACCGCTTTCTCGCTCTCGGCACGCCGGCCGATTGCGCTGAGTTCATCCAGCGGTTTGTCGATGCGGGGGCGCGCAAGCTGATCCTAATCCCGGCGAGCTACCCGCAGGGGGTGCCGGACCAAGTGCGGCGCGCCGGCGAGGAACTGCTGCCCCTTCTGCGGCCGGGTGCGCGCCGCGGCTGAAGCGCCTCGCCCAGCCGGTCGAGGTGGACCGCTGTGACGCGGCAGGCGGCTTCCTCCTCGGGCGAGGGCCACCAGCGGTAGCGCGCAAGGGAGATTACGCCGTCTGCGTCGGGCACAACCCCTTCTTCGAGCAGGAGGTGCCGCTGATACTCCGGCGGATGGTCGAAGCAGCGCGTGCTGATCCGCCCTTCGCGGTTGATGACGCGCCACCACGGCACGGCGGTCGGGTCGGGCAGATAGTGCAGCGCCGTGCCGACGGCGCGCGCTGCCCGCGGCAGCCCGAGCGACGCGGCGACTTGCCCATACGTCATGACCCGGCCCGGCGGAATGCGCGAGACGAGGGCGTAGACCGCATCGCGGAAGTTCATCGCTCGACCGTCACCCCCTCGCGGGCAATAGCGAGCGGCAGCACTCGCCCCGGCAGCTCACTGCCGGCCGCAGCCGCCATCGCGGCGGCAACCTCCTCATCCCGCTCGTCGACGAGGGCGAGGATGCTCGGTCCCGCACCAGAGAGGGCGACCAAACGCGCCCCCGCCTCCCGCGCTGCGGCGAGCACCCGGGGAAGCGCGGGGATCAAGGCGGCGCGGGCGTCCTGATGCAGCCGGTCTTCGCACGCGATCGGCAGCAGATCGCGACGGTCGGCCCAGAGCGCCGCGACGAGAAGCGCCGTTCTGCCGAGATTGAACACGGCATCGGCGCGCGAAACGGTCTCGGGCAGCACTCCTCGTGCCTTCGCTGTCGGCAGCCGCCGCGTCGGTACATACACAAGCGCCCGCAGCCCCGCTGGAAAGGGGATGGGCGCCACCTGGACGCCGTTGGCGACGACGGCGACTGTGCAGCCGCCGTAGACGGCGGGGGCGACATTGTCGGGATGGCCTTCGATCTCGGCCGCTTTGGTCACCAGTTCCTCGCGCGACAGCCGAAGGCCGGCGAGGGTCGCACCCGCGAGCAGCCCGCCGACGATCGCCGTACTGCTGCTGCCCAGCCCGCGCGAGAGCGGGATCGCGTTGCGCAGTTCGAGAGCGAAGGCCGGCGCAGCCCGGCCGGAGAGCTGGTAGCCGATCGTCGCGCAGCGGTAAGCGAGGTTCGAGGGGTCGCGTCGCAGGTCGTGTTCGCCTTCGCCGGTAATGCTGATGTGAGGAATGGAAGCGGCCGAGATGCGGATCTCGTTATAGAGCGCGAGCGCAAGCCCCAGGCAGTCGAAGCCGGGACCGAGATTAGCGCTGCTGGCCGGCACACGAACCGTGAGGGTCATTTCCCCCGCGCCTTGGCGATCCGCGCCCGGACGTCGCGGATCTGCTGCTGAAGCTCCGTGACGAGGCGGACGCGATGCTGCTCCTCGAGCGACTCGTAGTCTGCGAGCAGTTCGGCGAGCTCCTCCCGCACGCGCTGGATCGCCGCCGCCTGCTCAGTGACCCGCTCGGCGAGAGCGGCTCGGCGGTCGTCCACCTGCTTGGCGAGCCGATAGGTTTCATCGATCTGATTTTTCTGCTCTGTCGTTCGAACGTCGAGGTCGTGCGTCAGCTTTTCGACCCGCGCGAGCGCCACCCGGACAAGACTGACTTGCTGTTCGAGGGCGCGGCGAGCGTCCTCCTCGGCGAGAAATGCCGCGAGGCGATCTTCAGCGTGGTGCAGGCGGTCAGAAAGGATCCGAAGCTGGTCAGCCAGCGCTTCGTGGTGACGGGAGAGGGCGTCGATCTGAAGCTGCAGGTCGCTGAAGCGGTCGTCAACCCGTTTCTCACGCTCCGCGCTGATCTGGATCTTCTGGGCAAGCTGCGCCAGTTCTGCGCGGAGGGCGTCGTTGGCGCTGTGGGCGGATTGGATCGACTCGATGATGCGCTGCTGCGACTCGCTCAGGTTTTGGATCTTGCCGGTGAGGGGGTCGACGTCGCTCCGAAGCGCCTCAATCCGGCGCCACGCTTCGGAGAGAATGCCGCGCAGCCGCTCGACCTCCCCTTGGTCGGCCTTACGGGCGCGGTCGGTGGACGCAGTGAGGTCGGCAAGGGAGTCGCGGCAGTGGGCGAGCGCGCCTTGGACGCTTTTCAACGTTTCGTCGAGGGTGGCGATGTGCCCGGTCTGAGAGCGCAGAGCGGCGAGGGAGTCCTGCATCACGCGCAGTTGGTCGGCGAAGTCGCGCATCAGGCCGATGAGCTGGTCGTATTGGCCGCTCAGCCGGTTGAGCCCTGCTTTTGCTTGCCGCGCTTCATCTTCCAGCCAGGCGATCGTTCCATTCAAGCGACTCCACTCGAGCGGCTGCACCTCACTCCTCCACGCGCAGAAAGCTGGCGACCGTTGCGACGACGGGAAGGCGGGCGATGGCAGCGACCGTCTGCTGCATTGCCGATTCGCTGGCGCGATGGGTCATCACGACAAGTTCGGCGGTACCTGCATCGGCGTCGGCGGCGACTTGGATGACAGAGGCGATGCTGATAGCGTGGTCGCCGAACTCGCGCGCGATCTGGGCGAGAACACCCGCCCGGTCGGCGACGATGAGCCGCAGGTAGAACCGGGAGCTGACATGGTCCATCGGGATGACGACAACGGGGCGGCGCGGCGGCTCTGTTGAGGCGGGCGAGACGCCGCGCACGAGATTTTGGACGAGATCGACCACATCCGCGACCACCGCGCTCGTCGTCGGCTCCGCGCCTGCGCCGCGCCCGTACAACATCAGCCGTCCGACGAGGTCTCCTTCGACCTCGATGCCGTTGAACACGCCGTCGACTTTGGCGAGCAGCTGGTCGCGCGGGATGAGGGTCGGGTGTACCCGCACCTCGATGCCGCGCGCGGTGTTCCGCCCAATCGCCAGCAGCTTAATCGCGTACCCGAGGTCGGCGGCATATTTGAAATCTCGCGCCGAGAGGCGGCGGATCCCTTCGCGAAAGACCTGATGGGGCCGAATGTCGGCATGGAAGCCGAGCGAGCTGAGAATGGCGAGCTTATAGGCCGCGTCATGGCCGTCGATATCGGCGGCGGGGTCAGGTTCGGCGTAGCCGAGCGCCTGCGCCTCAGCGAGCGCCGTCTCGAAGTCGCTTCCGTCGACTGCCATCTTGGTCAGGATGTAGTTGGTCGTCCCGTTGATAATGGCCCGGATCTCGCGGATCTCGTTCGCGCTCAGGTCGTGCTGGAAGACCGCGATGATCGGAATGCCGCCGCCGACGCTCGCCTCGTATTTCACTGCAACTCCCTGGGCGGCGGCGGCGCGCAGCAGTTCTGGGCCGTGCTTGGCGATCACCTCTTTGTTCGCGGTGACGACATGCTTGCCGTTGGCGATTGCGCGTTCGAGGAAGCGGAGGGCCGGGTCTTCGCCGCCGATCACCTCGACCACAATGTCGACTTCGGGATCGTCGAGGACGTCGGCAGGGTTCGTGGTGAGGAGTGCGGGATCGAGGCGCACCGGCCGCGGCTTTGCGGGGTCGCGCACGAGCACGCGACGGATGATCAGCGAAGCGCCGAGGTGGCTGAACAGCGCTTCGCCTTTTGTCGGCAAGATACGCGCGACGCCGCTGCCAACGGTGCCGAGCCCGAGCAGCCCAATCCCAAGTTGCTTCCGCACGCCCACGGATCCTCCTGCGGGGCGCTTACGTGAGCGGAGCGGCGAGGAGGAGCGTTACCTCGTCCTCGCGGTCCACGACGTCGCGCACGCCCCGAATCGTAAATCCCTGCTTCTGAAGAAAGCGGATTGCCGGCGCATTCCGCGCGTCAACGCTCGCCTCAAGAAAGCGGAGACCGCATCGTCGCGCCCATGCGCGGACTTCGCCGACCAGCTGCCCGCCCAGCCCTTGACGTCGCCACGGCGCCCCCACCACAACGAGGTCGAGGATCGCGCGGCCGCCGACCCGCTTGGCGAGGATGTAGGCCGCGACCGCGAGGTCCTCCAGGAGGAGCGCGAAGTCGGCGTCCTCCAGCCGTTCCTCCAGGGGCGGGATGATCGGATACCCGTCGACTGTCCGAGGACGGGGCAGCTTGACCGGCCGAAGAGAAAAGCTAGTCTCCTCACCCCATTCCCGCCGTTCGAGCTGCCATGCCCAGTCGGTGGTGTAGCCGGGGTCAAGATCAAGGCAGGCGAGGATGTCGTCATCGCGCATCCGGCGGGGGCGCAGCACACTCCTAGTATAGGCAGCCCGATTGCGCGAAGCAGCCGGTTGGGTTCGCCGTCGCTACGGGCCAGACGCAACGGCGCCGTCTCCCCCAGCTTCGCTGCCTGCCGGTTGCCGAAGGGCGCTGGGGACGGATCCTCGTGCCCTCTCGGCTGCTCGCGGGCGGAGAGACCTCCTGTCCGCAACCGGTCGCTAGGGGGAGGGCGTGCGCTCGGGCATGAGAAGCCCCGCTTAGGAACGAGATGCCGGCGGCATCGTGCGATACTCTGGTTCGCTTCGCTGGGTTCTGCCGCTCTTCCCACTTCATGCCCCGGCTCCCGTCACAGAATCCTAAGAGGCGTTCGAGCGCGCCTGGTCGGGATGGCGGGCGTCCCACTCGGTGAAAGCCGCCTTGGCGACGCGAAAAGCGCCAATCGCACGGGGGTGACCGCCGTACGGCGCGACCGCCATGATGGTCTCGATGATCTCCTGCTTGGTGAGCCCATTGACGAGCGCCGCCCGGATGTGGTGCCCGAGGGTGAAGTCCAGCCCGAGGACAGTAAGCGCGCCGATGACAATCTGGATGCGCGTCTTGAGGTCGATCCCCTCGCGGCACCAGAGCCCGCCGAAGACATACTCATCGGCATATTCGAAAAAGTCCGGCGCAATATCCTCAAAGCCGGCGCGAATCTCGGGAGCGAACTCGCCGAATATCTCTTGAATGCGCTTCCGTCCTCGTTCCAGCTGCTCGGGGCGTGATGCCATGGTGTCTTCCCTCATCGTTTGTGCGAGTTGTTCGGAGCTGCCGATGATAGGCACGCGCAAGAGTGCCGGTCAACCAGCCTACAATCTGCTCGACCTCATCCCGGAGCCGGCTATGACCGTCAAAGCAGCGATTGCGGGAACCTTCAGTGCGGAAGAGTGGGAGCTCCTCCGGGCAGTGCCGGATGTCGAATTGGTCGACCTCTCAGTCTGGGGAAGTTGGCACCCTCCTGCCCCGCCGGAGAGCGAGCAGTACCGCGCCCTCGTGGCCGCTCTTCCCTCTCAGCTCGCTGGGGTAGAAGCGCTCCTCCTGATGGGACCGGCGCGTCCGCTCGTCGACTGTGCGCCCGACCTGAAATGGATCCAAATCCCGTGGGCCGGACTGGACCAAGTCGCTGCCGCCGGTGTCTTTGAGCGCGGCATTGTGGTGACGAATGCCAAAGGGCTGAATGCCCGCTATGTTGCCGAATGGGCGCTCGCCGCCATCCTTGCGTTCGCCAAGAACCTGCCGCGCTACATCCGGCAGCAGCCCGCAAAGTGCTGGGATCGCCATCCCGCGCTCAGCCTCGAGGAGATCACCGTCGGCATCGTCGGATTAGGGACAATCGGAAGCGAACTCGCGCGTCGCGCTCAGGCGTTGGGCATGCGCGTCATCGCCATTCGCCGGTCCGGGCCGGCCGCCCCGCCGCCTGGCGTCGCCTGGCTGGGCGGCCCTGCAGACTTGGACCGGCTGCTTGCGGAGGCGGATGTCGTCGTCCTCACCGCGCCCCACACTGCTGAGACGCGCGGCCTGATCGGCGCGCGCCAGCTGCAGACGATGAAGCGGAGCGCCTATCTTGTCAATGTGGCTCGAGGCGCATTGGTAGACGAAGAGGCGCTAGCGGCTGCGCTCCGCGAGGGGGTGATTGCGGGCGCCGCGCTCGACGTCTTTCAGACCGAACCCCTCCCGCCAAGCAGTCCGCTCTGGGACCTCGACAACGTCATTCTCACTCCGCACGTCTCCGGCTCGTATGAGGGGCATTTCCACCGCGTCCTGCGCCTGTTCATCGCGAACCTCGAGCGTTATATCGCCGGCCAGCCGCTCCTCAATGTCTGCGACCCAGAGAAAGGCTACTAGCGGCGCTCTCGCCGCGCGGGTGACAGGCGCGCTCATGCGTTTCCTCATCTCAGAACAGCGCGCAAGCGAAGCTGGTGCCTAGGCAAAGCGAACATCCTGCCGGTCGCCCGCGCGCGAGCCGCGGCAGCGCTGGGCGGCGCGCCGCGTTCTGCCGGTGTCCTTAGGCGGGCGAGAAATCGGCGTAATCCGGGCCGCGGAGCGAGGTCAGCGTCCGATCGCCCGTGCGCAGGAGGGAGGCCGCGGCAGCGTCGTGCGGCGCACGGCGCGGTCCTCCTCGTCATTGCGAGTGGTCGAGGCAGTCGAGGAACAGCGGTTGCGTGGTCCTCCTCGTCATTGCGAGGCCGCCGGAGGCGGCCGAGGCAATCCCGAACTGGGAAGGCGAGAGCTGCCTCGCGACGGTGCGCCCCGGCTGCGCCCGAGGCTGCGCATCGGTCTGCGGCAGGTCGCAACGACACCGACTTCGCTGCTGGTGGCGAGGATACGGTAGCGGCAGTGCTTGTCTGGCCATCGCCTCACCGGCCGGGTGAATGAACGGGCGGGTTGGGAACGCTTCCCGCAGCGGTGCCGCGCGGTCACTACGCCGGAAGCAGAGAGAGGTCGATGCCCTGCATCGGCCGGCGAGGGGGTCGGCAAACCTGCTGGCGCTAGCGCCGGCCAAACTGGCGCTTGAGGAAGCGGCGGTCGAAGCGGAGGATGGTCGGCGCGCCATGGGGACAGGTGGTGGGCACATCGGCGAGAGCAAGGCGGCGCAGCAATTCTTGCTGCTCGCCCGGGTCGAGCGGCTGGCCTGCCTTGAGCGCCGAGGTGCAGGCAGCGCGGGCGAGCGCGTCGTCGCCCTCGGGGCCCTCAAAGAGCGGCGGCTGGACATTCTCCGCGGCGCGGCGCGCGAGGTCGCTGTAGAGGATGCGCTCATGGGCGCGGTGCTGGTCGACGAGATAGAGGCCGTCGGGACCGAGAGCGATGATGAAGGTGTTGTCGAACTGGCCGATCGCGCGGAGTTGCGTGAGATCGGGCTCGTCCGGCGCGTAGTCTGCGGGCTCTTCCGCGACCCCGAAGTCACGGCCGAACGACGCCTGCCCGCCTGCGAGCCCGAGCACTGCCCGCCGCGGCCACGCTGGCGTGGCGAGGCGGCGGCTGAGCGCTGCTTCGACAGCTTGCTGCAGCTGTTCCGCGAGCGCGCGCTCATCGTCGATCCGGACCTCGAGCTTCGCTGGATGGATGTTTGGGTCGACACGGTCGCGATCGAGGGAGAGGTCGAGCACGCCGAGCGGCGAGCGACCGCGCGGGAGGAGCGACCGGTATGCCGCTTCGACCGCCCGGAAGAGCGCCGGGTTGCGGACGGGGCGCCCATTCACGCCGATCACGAGGTGACGGCGGTCGGAGCGGCTGAGCCCCGGCGGGCTGATCGCGCCTTCGACGAGAACGCTTGCAACGGGAAGCAGCCGCCGTGTTGTCTCGTGCCCGAAAACGGCGGCCAGCGAACCGGTCAGGCCGGTGCCGGGCGTCTCGAAAACAACTGTGCCGTTGCTCACGAACTTCCAGCGGACGTCCGGGTGGAGCAGCGCATAGGCGGCAACGACGTCAGTAATCGGGCGGCTGATCGCTGGGCCGCTGCGTCGCGCCGGCATGTTGAAAAACAGGTCGCGGACCGTCACGGTCGTCCCCGGCGGACCGCCGACCCAGTCGCTCGCGCCACATTGCCCTCCCCGGACGGTCAGGCAGGCGCCGACAGCAGCCTCCGGCGGGCGCGAGCGGATCGTCAGCTCACTCACTGCCGCAATGCTCGCCAGCGCCTCGCCGCGAAAGCCCAAGGTGGCGATAGCGCGCAGGTCGTCGCCGGCGGCCAGCTTGCTCGTCGCGTGGCGCGCGACCGCAAGCGGCAACTCATCGGCCGGAATCCCGCAGCCGTCGTCGGAGACCGTGATGCCGCCGAACCCGCCGGCGCGGACCTCGATGACGATGCGGCGGGCGCCAGCGTCGAGCGCGTTCTCGACCAGCTCCTTGACGACCGAGGCAGGACGCTCGATCACTTCGCCGGCAGCGATGCGCTCCCGCAGGTCAGGCGGGAGATAGCGGATCGGCAGGGCAGCCTCCTGTTCCGTTCGATCGTAGCGTCTTCTCCAGCGCGAGCGACGCGGCAACAATTTTGACGAAGCGAATCAACGCACTTTACACTGTGTGCTGTGGTCACTGGAGGAGGGAGCCAATGAGCGACATCACTTCATCCCTCTCGCGACGAGACCTGCTCCGACTGATGGCGCTTGCAGGGAGCGTCCCTGTCGCAGGGGGGCTGCTCGCTGCCTGTGCCCCCCAACCCTCGCCCGGCGCGCCCGCGCAGCCGGGGGCTGGCACCGCCCCGCAGCCGGCCCGCATCGCCGAACGAATCACGGTGGCGACCCAGCTGTTCCCGCCGACCTTCGATCCGGGCTTGCTCATCGTCGGCGACTCCGGCGAGGTGATCGACGCCGTCTTCGACAACCTCGTCCGGATGGAGAACGATAGGATCGCGCCCGGGCTGGCGACAGCGTGGCGGTCGGAGGATGGCGGCAAGACATGGACGTTCACCCTGCGGCCGAATGTCCGCTTCCAGAACGGCGACCCCCTGCAGGCGAGCGACGTCGTCTTCTCCTACAAGCGCGGGATCTCATCTGGGCCGAACGGCGCGCCGATGACCGGCTTCAGCCGCATCGCGACCACGATCGAGGACATCGTCGCGGTCGACCCCCTGACGGTGCGGGTCGTGGCGCGGACGCCGGACGCGCTCGTCCCCGGCCGGCTGGTCGATATGCGGATCATCCCGCAGCGGTATTACGAGCAGGTGGGCGAGGCGGCCTTTGCGCAGCGCCCTATCGGCAGCGGCCCGTACCGCATCACCAACTTCGTGCCGAACACGTCGGTGACAATCGAGGCGTGGCCGGAGTCGTGGCGCGGTGCCTCGAAGACGAAGGAGTGGGTGTGGCTCTTAGTCCCGGAGCCGAGCGCGCGGCTGAACGCGCTCCGCACCGGCCAAGCGGATATCGCCACCGCCCTGTCGATCGACGCCGCGAAGGCGCTTGCCAACTCGCCGGATTTCAAGATCGCGCCGATCCCGGCAGGCGCCGTCGTCTCAGTTTATCTCAGCCCGCTGCTCGACACTCCGTTCAAGGACATCCGCGTGCGCCAGGCCGTCCGGATGGCGATCGACAAGAAGCCGCTTATCGACAACCTCTTCTCGGGCTACTACCGGCCGATCAGCGGCCAGTTCGTCGGCGAGGCGACCTTCGGCTACAACCCGAACGCGCGCGACCCTGAATACAACCCCGCGCGCGCCCGCCAGCTTTTGGCCGAGGCCGGCTACCCGAACGGCTTCAAGACGACCCTCGAGTTCAATACGGGGATCCCGTTTGTCACCGATGTCGGCCAGTACGTCGCGGACCAGCTGCGCCAGATCGGCATCGAGGCGCAGATCGACGCCATGGACCTGAACGTCTGGAACACGCGGTTCTTTGCCAGCCAGCTGGGGCCGATGCAGATCATCCTCTCGCTCGTGCAGCCGCTCTTGGACGCCGACCTGACGCTCCAGTTCTGGACCTCGCAGGGAGCGACCCGCCGGATGGAAAATCCCGAGTTCGACCGAACGCTGCTCGCTGCCCGCGCCGAACTCGATCAAGCGAAGCGGCTCGCGCTGCTCCAGGAGTGCATCCGCATCATCAACGACCTGCACGTCGTTGCTCCGCTCTACCAGCCGACGCAGATCTGGGGCTACTCGTCGAAGATCAACGACTTCAAGAAGGGCGTCTCATTCGGCTTCAACATCCAGGGCATCACCAAGAGCGTCTGAGCGACGCCGCTCACGCGGCGGCCGTCAGGGAGGTGATAGGTACGCGGAGCCGGCCGATGAGCGTCGGCAGGGGAGGTGGGGGTGCAGTCGGCGTCGGCGTGGTGACGCTGAGGTCGAGGCTGTTCAAGGGGCGGTCGGCGCGGCGCCTCCGCCCTGCGCGCGACCGGCAGACGCCCGCCGAGCTTTAGGCCAAGCTCGGCTTGGCGGGCGCAGCTGGAGGCTTTCCCGCCGGCCTGCGCCCGCACCGGGAGAAGGATGAGACAAGCAACCGGGATACCGGCTCCGGGCGCCCCGACCCGAGGGAGTTACCCTGTCTGCTCCGCCCCGTCCCACCGCAGACCCAGACCTTCCACGACGTTGGCTCGCCGCAGCAAACATCGCTCGCCAGGGGCAGCGCCTCAATGCGGCAGACCGGTTTAGGGACGGAGGAGCGCCCGCATCCGCTCAGCGACTTCGGGCGTCACCCCTCCGAGGGCGAGGACCTGAACGGCGAGCGACTGCGCTTCCTCGGCACGGCCTTCGGCAGCACGAAGGAGGGCCAGTTCAGCAAGGGCGACGAACCGGTCGGGGTTGTTCTCGACGGCCAGCGCGCGCTGAATCTCTCGCTCTGCTTCCGCAAACTGTCCGGCTTGACGAAAGACTGCGGCTCGGGCAAGGCTGGGCCAAAAAGTCCACGCCGGCTGGCGTTCGCGGGCGACGGCGTACCACTCGAGGGCCTGCGCTCGCTCGCCGCGGGCATTCGCGGCGTTCCCGAGGCGCATCGCCGCCTCGTAAGCGAGTGCTCCCATCGCCTCGAGTTCGACCGTGCGGCGATAGGCGAATTCAGCTTCCCCTTGGCTGCCCAAGGCGCTCAGCACATCGCCGTACTCCAGCCAGCCTCGTGGGTCGCGGGGAGAGTGCGCGAGGTAGCGCGTGAGCAGTTCGCGCGCGTCGTGCAGCCGTCCGTCCTCGCGGTAGAACGCGGCGAGGCGCTTGACGGCGACGATCCGGTCGGGGTGCGCCTCGTCGTTCGCGGCTCGGGCGAATGCCGCCTCGGCGCCAGAGCGATCGCCTTGGCGGAGAAGCGCTTCGCCAAGCCCGAGAAGCGGCCAGAACGCCCAGTCTGGCTGGGCGTCGATCGCCGTCTCGAACCACTCCCGCGCTTCGCCGACCCGGCCTTGGCGGAGGCGAAGCTGCCCAAGGTTGCGCGCCGCGAGGTGGCGAATAGCCCCCTGCTCTTCCAGTTCGGTTGCCTTCTCAAATGCCGCAGCCGCTTCTTCCTCAAGCCCGTTCGCTAGCAGTTCATTGCCGAGCCGGAGCTGAAGCTGCGCCGAGAGGGGCTGGCGCATCGCCGCTCGAGTTGCCCGGAAGAGCCGGGAAACAGGGGATTGCGGCAGATTCGAACGCTCGAGAAGCTCCAGCCCGCGCGCGAGCGGATCGTGGGGATAGGTTAGCTGGGCAAGGCCGAGCGCCTCCAACACCTCACCCGCACGATAGAGCGCCTCCGCCCGGCTGGCAACCCCACGACGCTTGACGACCGTCAGCTCAAAGAAGCGATCGTCAATCTCATACCCCTCGCCAAGGGAGGCAGCGAATGCCGGGGCGTATTTCGATTCGAGCCCGAGAATGACCCACCAGACCGTCGCCGGCTGGTCAAACGTCCAGGGTCCGCTGGCAAGGGCGTCATTGGTGTTGAGCGCGTCCTGCACGCGGTCGACGAGGCGAGGATTGGTAAGGTAGTAGGTGAGCGTGAACGGCCACTGGGCAACGAGGATCAGGTCGGCAGGGGTCGCCTCCGCGTCGAGCATCCGCGCTACCCCGCGCCAATCGGGTCGGGCGGCCTTCCAAGCAAGCGTGGGCGGCGCCTGCACGAGCGAGAGCGCGACGGCGCTCACGAGCACTCCCTGCGCAATCAGGCTGGAACGCAGCGGCGCCGCGCGACGGAGCGACATCCAGCGGGCGAGGTCGGCGGCGAGAACGAGCAGCGCGCCGCTGAAGAGGACGGTGTAGACCGGCAGAAAGAGGATCACATTCCGGAAGAAGAGAGTGGCTTTGAAGGCGTTCAGCAGCAGCACGGCGCCGACGCCGATCGCGAGCACAGCGGCGAGGAACAGGACAGGACGGCTCGTGCGGCGGACGACGGCGTACGCGATGACGCTCACGGGGAGCCAGACGGGGAGGTCCGGCGTGATCGCGGCCAGGGTGTCGAGGAAGGCGCTAAGAGAATTCGGCCAGAAGTATCCCAGATCAGGCCGGTTGTGCAGCTGAAGCTGCGCTCCCGGGACCCACGGCAGGTAGAGCGCCGCTGCGCCGAGCACGACAAGCGCGAAGCGTCCGATCGGCCGCCAGCGTTGGCCTGGCGGGAGCGCCGGCAGGGAAGCGATAACCGCACCCCCGGCGAGAACAGCGACAAAGACGCCGTAGTAGTGAAGATAGGGGGCGAGCGTCAGGATCCCCAGCAGCACCAGCCAGACACCGCCGCCACGCTGGAGCGCGCGCTGCGTCACCAGCACGGCAAGCACGCCGAGCATCGACAGCCAAGCGTAGGCGCGGTTTTCGCGGGCGAAGTAAATCATCAGGTTCGAGAAGGTGAGCAGCAGGGCGGCAATCACGGCCGCGCGCAGGTTGAACAGGTCGAGCGCGAGTCGATATGCCGCCGCGACCGCCAGCGTGCCGGCAATGAGCGAGAGCAGGCGAAGCGCGAACTCGCTCCCCCCGACGAGCCGCTGCCAAAAATGGACGAGGATCAGGTGTCCCGGCGGGTGGACCCCGACGTCGAGGTTCCATCTGAGGATCGCAGAAAGCGGCTGCGCCGAGACAAGCGCAGTATTGAGCTCATCCATCCAGAAGCTGTCGCTGCCGAGGTTGGAGATGCGGAGCGCGAACGCCGCCAGCAGGAGCGCGACGCCGGCTCCTCCGGCGCTGAACAGTCGGCGTTGGCTTACAGTGCTCGACGCCTGCATTACCGGGAGATATAGCGAAACGGCGTCGGCGTGTCGAGGAGGACGAGCGGGCTAGAGCGATACGGCTCCGATCTCGCCGGTCGAGCGAGCACGCATGACCGCCGCTGGATCAGGTCTCGCGCTGGCGTCGGCATACTCGGGCATCGCTCTCGGACGCGCGTTCGCAGCGTCGCGCCTTCAGGCCCGTTGCCCGGGAACAGGCGACAGCTCAAAAGAAGCGAGCCGAGGGAGGCGGCTCCCGACGCTTCCGGGTCACGTCGTCGCCCGGCGCAGCGCGCCCGTGGCAAGCATGCGCTGCATCGCTGCGCCATAGTGGTCATCGAGCCCTGGCTGGCGGCGCGCCCATTCGACATACTCGGCGATTATGGCGTCGAGCGTCCCGGTTGGCTCCCAGCCGAGGGCGCGCAATGCCGAGATATCCGAGACGATATGGCGGGTATCGCCCGCGCGATACAGGCCGGGCGTCTCGGGAGTGAGGGAGGACCCGAGGTAGCGCGCAAGGCGCGCCGCATATTCGAGCACTGTCGTTGGCCGCCCGCTGCCGACATTGAAGACGCGGCCGATCGCGCGGTCATCCTCCAAGGCGAGAAGGTTTGCCCGCGCCACGTCGCTGACAGAAACATAGTCGCGGACCTGCTGCCCGTCTTCATAGGCCACTGGCCGCTGGCCGGTGAGCAGGCGGACGGTGAAAGAGCGCAGAATACCGCTGTAGGCGTTCGTGAAGCTTTGACGCGCGCCTTGCGTGATCGAGTAGCGCAGCGCCACTGAGGGAATACCCCACCGCGCGCCGAGAAGAAGCGCGATCCGCTCCTCCGTATATTTCGAAAGGGCATACTGATTGTGCGGGTCGACGTGGCGTTCATCGGTCGGCTGCCATGCCATCGGCTCGCGACAGACTGGGCAGCGCGGCTCCCACTCCCCGCGGTCGAGCTGCTCTACCGGCCGAGGCGGCGGGTATTGGTCGCCATCTCGTTCGCAGCGGTAGCGTCCCTCGCCGTAGACCGCTTGCGAGCTGGCGACCACGACCCTGCGGATCGGCAGCCGCTCGGCGACGATGATCTCGTAGAGGAGCGCGGTTCCAACCGCGTTGGTGTGAAAGAAGGTGGAGAAGTCCGGCAGATAATCTTGATAAGCAGCGAGATGGATGACGGCATCGACCCCGCGCAGAGCGCGGGCGAGGGCGTCACGGTCGCGTACGTCCCCAGCGATGCGCTCAATGCCGTCGGGAAGGTAGTCTGGCCAAACGGGAACCGGGTGAACCGGGGGGAGAAGGGCGTCGAACACGCGCACGGCATAGCCGCGTGCCACGAGGAGATCGACGGTGTGGCTGCCGATGAAGCCCGCTCCGCCCGTCACCAAGACGTTCATGCTCCCTCCAGGACGCCGGGAGTGTAGCGCTACAATCTCTTTCGTGCCGACGCTCCCGCTCGATACTGTTCTTGAAGGCGATTGCGTGGAGATCCTCGAAACCTTTCCTCCCGCATCAGTCGACCTGGTATTCGCTGACCCTCCTTACAACTTGCAGCTGCAGCGGCCGCTCTATCGGCCAAACGGCAGTCGCGTGGCTGCGGTCGATGCGAGCTGGGACCAAATCGGCTCCTTTGCCGCCTACGATGCCTTCACGCGACGGTGGCTCGCTGCCTGCCGGCGTGTCCTCAAGCCGACGGGAACTATCTGGGTGATCGGCACCTACCACAACATCTATCGGGTAGGCGCAATTCTTCAGGACCTCGGCTTTTGGATCCTGAATGACATTGTGATGATCAAGACGAACCCCATGCCGAACTTTCGCGGCGTTCGGTTTGCCAATGCCCACGAGACCCTCCTCTGGGCCCAGCGTGAGCGCGGCGCTTCCTACACCTTCAATTACCAAACGATGAAAGCGCTCAACGACGATCTCCAAATGCGGAGCGACTGGTATCTGCCGGTCTGTTCCGGCAGCGAGCGGCTTCGCGTCGAGGGGCGGAAGGCGCATCCGACCCAAAAACCGGAGGCACTCCTCTACCGCATCCTGCTCGCGAGCAGCCAGCCGGGCGATGTCGTGCTCGACCCGTTCTTCGGCACGGGGACAACAGGAGCGGTCGCGAAGAAGCTCGGCCGCCGCTGGATCGGCATCGAGCAGGACGCAGCCTACGTCGCGATGGCCCGGCAGCGCATCGCCGCCGTCGCGCCCGTCGCCGACGTGGCGCTTGACTGGCCTCCTCCTCGCGAGCGGCGCATCCCGTTCGGTGCCCTGCTCGAGGCTGGGCTGCTTCACCCCGGCGACCTGCTGCGCTTTGACCGGTCCGACGAAATGGCAATGGTGCTTGCGACCGGTCGGCTCCGCTGGCGCGGCCGCGAGGGGTCGATCCATCAGCTGGGGCGTCTCCTCGCCGGCGGCCCAACGAACGGCTGGGCGCGGTGGCTGTACTGCGACCCGCTGCACGGCTGGCAGCCGATCGATCGCCTCCGACAGCGCCTGCGCCAGTCGGCGGCTGCTGCGCGCGTTTCATTCCACCACGGAGCAAGGGAAGGATGACAAACTCGTTCACGCAACGCCGCCTTCCGCCGCTCGCCGACTACGATCGAGCGCGCGAGGAGATCCGCCGTCATGGGCTCGAAGCAGTCGTCTGCTCGCTTGCCCACAATGTCTATTACTTTTCGGGGCTCGATTCGCCTCCGCTCTGGCATTTCCCCGGCTACGCCGCGGTTCTCGTCCCGGCGCAGGGTGAGCCTGCGCTCATCTGCTCGATCCTGACCCTCAACGCGGCCGCAGAGATGGACCCGTGGATCAGCGATGTCTATCTCGTCTCGCGGGGCGACGCGATCCTCTATCTCGCCGAGGAACTACTGGAATCCGAGCGCTACCTCCGGGAGCTGCGCGATACGCTCGCGCCTACCGCCAGTCCCACGCTGTTTGAGGCGATTGCCAAGGCGCTGACCGACCGGGGCCTCGAGCGCGGCCGGATCGGCTTCGATGAGCCGGGGATCGCCGGCCGCATTCCGCTCGAGGGGTTCCAGCCGTTTGACGCGGTGGACGTCGTGCGCCGCATTCGGATGATCAAGACGGCGCCCGAGATCGAGAAGATGCGCAAAGCGGCGGAGGTCAATGAAGCGGCGGCGCTCGAGGCGGTGCGGCTGATCCCACTGCGGCTGCGAATCGATGAGATCGTCGCCCGCTATCGCTCGGCGATTGCGCTTCGAGGAGGGGAGGCGAAATACCTGCTCACCGGCTCGCCGCATCACACCGGCACCTTCCAGCATCAGTTCACCGACTACCGGCCAGCGCCGGGGGACTTCCTAATGGTCGATGCACTCGGAACGTGGCAGCATTACCACGGGGACTTCGGCCGGACAGTCTCGTGGGGCGTGCCGGCCGCGAAGGTCCGCCAGCGCTTCGAGGCGATGCGGCGCGGCTTCGAGGCGGGCTACGAGAAGGCGCGCCCGGGCGTTCCGTTCAGCGAAATCAGCGAAACCGTTCGCGAGACCGTGCGGCGGGAAGGCTTCCCGGAGTTTGTCGCCTGCGCTCCCCATTCTGTCGGGCTCGAGCATACCGACAATCCCCGCTCGCCAATGCAGACGGTGCAGGCCAACATGACGATGAATATCGACATCGTCTACATGGAAGCGGGATTTGGAGCGCTCCATCTCGAAGACACGTTTCTCATTCGGGAGCAGGGGAACGAACTGTTGACGAGCGGTCGAACCGAATTGATCGTCGTCGAATGAGCGAGGGGCGATGCCGCGTGACGCTCGCGCGGCTAGCGAGCGGGCTTTTCGCGAACATCGGCTCCGCTCCCCTCTGAGCCCTTTCCTTCCATGCCCGCGCTCCGGAACAGTGACGGCTGCTGCCCCCCGATGGTCAGGAGCAGACGCTCAGGCTGGGCGAACTGACGCTGCGGGATCCCCTGACGGCCGTGTCTTCCCAACCGTGTCCGCGTTTTCGCGCGCGATCGTGCTCCCTGCCCCGAGCACGCTGAGAGGCCCGTCTGCTGAGCACGCTTGAAAGGAGGCGGTCTCAGCGCGCGGCGTGTCCACACCCATCGCCCTTTCTTTGCAGGATAGTGAGGCGCTCTTCGGGTGAGGGGGAGCGCACTGTGCAGCCGTCAGCGCGAAGCCGGGCGTCGCACTGCTGACAGCAGCGTGCCGCCTCCTAGAGACAGGAAGGTGCCGCCGAGAGGAGGCGCGCTTGCGCTCTCGTCTCCCAGCCAAAGCCGGCTGCAACCGCTCACGTTGCTTGGGCTGGCGGAGAGGGGGGCCGATGCTGACGGGAGTGCTATAACCGATCCCTATCGTCGCCCCATCCAGTAGAGAAAATTCGATACGCTGCATCCTGTCGATCTGGTACAGTTGCCAAGTCACGACCTGCCGCACCCTGAACGCTCTTCTGGCGGGGTACTCCCAGCATCTGCCTCACGCGCCTATATCGTTCCGTCGCGCCGTCTGACGCGCTGAATGCGCAGGCTGACGGTCGGCGGGTGGAGGAGACTGTTGCGGTACACCGACGATCGGCCTGTCTCGCTGTCTCGAAGCACTCACATCCTTGCTCTTCCCGTCGCGCTTTCCCCTTCCGAAAGGGGCATTCCATGCCAGCTCCCTCTTGCTGCCTGCCCGAAACTTCATGTCACCGGCGAGGTTTGGACGGTCGAAGGGCAGCATCGCGCCTGCTCACCGCAGCCGCCTCGAGCCGTCACGCTCACGTGCGGCAATCGGCCCGGCATCGGCTTGCACGCGGACTGGGCGCTTGCGGTCTGCCTCTCGGTCCGCAATCGGGACTGTCCGTTCCGCTGACCGTGACCGCTTCCCCAACTTCGTGCCCCTGAGAAAGGCACTAATGCCGGCCCGAGCCAACGAGCGAGCCTGATTTCGCGGGCTTCCTCGGGGCCGCCCCTCGCCGCCTTGTCGAACACGGTAAGCCAGCTGCGCAGACGCAGCGGAGGCCGAGGCCGACCACAAGCAGACCAACGTCGATCAGAGCGGTGTCGAATACCATGGGGCAGCGACAGACCCGCCGGTTAGGAGCGAGGCGAGAGCTGCCGCAATGAGGAGGGGAAGAAGGAGAGAGCGGACGCAAGTATCCCGGCGGGTCAGCCTCATGCCGAGCGGTGTGCCGCGCTTGGGACAACGCGTTCCAAGGGCGGGCAGCCGATGCGGTCCAGTCCCCGGGCGCCACGGCCTGCCGCGCGGTTAGATCCTGAAGAGTTGCTGAGGTGGATACCGCGCAGCAGCAGGATGGTGCCCGTTCGCGCCGGAATGGCGAGCGGCTGCTGCATGGTCGCGCATCCGCTCGGCGAGGGGAGCCGGCGGTTGGAGCGCTGGAGGAGGTGTGCGAGACGTCCCGTTCGCTGCCATGCGACGAGCGGGATACCGGGAAGGCGCTCAGAACGGTTCCTCCCGCTGCTCGCCCGCGGTGACCTGCACCAAGCGGCGGCCCGGCGCGGTCGGGAGCGCGATCGGCGCGCGGTGCGGGCGGAGGAGTGCGCTCGCATGGCGCACACGCTCGGTCATGTCGCGCAGTTGCGCAGCAAGCACCGCCAGCGTCTCGGCCTCGATCCTGTTCAAGCACGCGCTCGCCCAGCGCGCTTGCCGCTGGCTGAGCGCCTGATGAAGCGCCCGGCCTTTGGGGATGAGGATCACGAGGGGAGCACGGCGGTCGTCGGGGTTCGGCTGCAACTCGATCACGCCCTCCGCGGCGAGCGCGCTGACGGTCCGCTGCACGCTTTGGCGTGCCAAGCTGAGCCGGCGGGCGATCCGGGAAACGGTCAACGACGACGCGCTGCCACGTTCGTCACTTACCAGCGCGCCCCGCTCGAGCCGAGCTCTGCCGAGAGGGCGTCAGCGGCCTGCAGCACCTCGCCGTGAAGCTGAAAGAGGGCTAGCAGGACAGCTTGAAACGCTTCAGAGGCCTCAGGAGGGGAGGTCATGCTCGTCAAACTGACAGTACTCTGTCATATTGACCGTCTAGTGTCTGCTGGCGAAGAGGAGCATGCCGATGGAGCCGTGGGAGCGCGCTCTCTGGGAGGCGCACGTTGGGGTCTGGAGAAGCCGCTACGTTCTCTACGACGCGTCGGGGAACATTCTCGACCGCCACGAGGCGCGCAGCGACATCGCTCTTGACTGGGTGGCGAACCAGTATGCCCAGCGCAATATCTACACGCGCAATGGCGCCGTCGAAGTGCGCCGCTATGCTGGCCGGTTCGAGGGAAGTCGGCTGCTGATCGAAGGGGAGCAGCTAACCGGCGCTGCCTGGCCGGTTGACCGGCGTGTCATCCTGCTGCACTTTCGTCTCAAGGAGGGGCCAACCGAAACCTTCGAACTGATCACGCTCGGCGATCCGGGCCGTCGCGCGCGGGTGATGCAGCATCTGGTCGCTGGTCGGATGACGGGAGTGACCGCCGTCTTCGATGAGGAGCGCATCTCGTCTACTCCCGCCATCGATGCGCGCGGCAACGACCTTGCCTAATCTGCGGGAGCGGGCAGAGCGGCGTTGTCACTTGCAGGCCGCGTCGTACAGCAGCGAGGCGCGCGCAGTCGTTCGCGGCGTCCTCCTCCTAGCCGGCCCTCTTGTCCCTGCCGCGACCGAGTGACTGCCGTAGCAGGGCGCGTCACGCCGACGGCGCCCCCGCTTCGGCTCGACCCGCTGCTTGGTCCTTCGCCATAATCATTGAGCCGAGCGGCGCTCACCGACGAGCGCTGCTCGAGTCTCTGCTCGCGGCGTCGCGCGAGCGCGAAGGATTGGCAGTGATCATTGCGCGGAGCCCCCTCCGAATTACGCTGGGCGGCGGTGGCACCGATCTCCCCTCGTATTACCGGAAATATGGCGGGTTCCTGACGGCTGCAGCGATCGACAAGTACGTCTACGTCACGGTGATGCGGCCGTTCAGCCCGGGGATCTTCCTCAAATACTCGAAGCTGGAACGCTGCTCGACAATCGATGAGGTAGACCATCCGATTATTCGAGAAGCGCTGCGGCTCCTTGACTTCCGGACGCCCCAAATCGAGATCACGACCCTCGCAGACATCCCCGCCGGAACGGGGCTCGGGTCATCCGGCAGTTTTACGACGGCGCTGCTGAAGGCGCTCTTTCTTCACCGCCGTCGGCTTCTCCTGCAGCAGGAGCTGGCCGAATTGGCCTGCGAGATCGAGATCAACCGGCTCGGCCGCCCTATCGGAAAGCAGGACCAGTATATCGCTGCCTATGGCGGCCTCACCTGTTTTGAGTTTCACCCCGACGATACGGTGACGGCAACGCCGCTGCGGGTCTCCCCGGAGACCCTCTTCGATCTCGAAGATCATCTCCTCCTCTTCTTCACCGGGTTCGAGCGGGGCGCCTCAGAGGTGCTCCGCGATCAGCAGCAGCGGACAGAAGCGGAGGACCCCGAGATGGTCGCGAACCTCCACTACATCAAGGAGCTCGGCCTGCAGAGTAAACGTGCACTCGAAGCCGGGAGAACGGAGGAGTTTGCGGCGCTCATGCATGACCATTGGGAGCACAAGCGCCGGCGCTCGCGCGGCATGTCGAACCCCCAGATCGACGAGTGGTATGAAGCCGGCCGTCGCGCCGGCGCGATTGGGGGGAAGCTGGTCGGCGCCGGCGGCGGCGGCTTCCTCCTCTTCTATGCGCGCGACCGCAACCGCCTGCGGGAAGCGATGGCGCGCTGTGGGCTCGAAGAAGTGCGTTTCCGCTTCGATTTCGAGGGCACCAAGATCCTGCTCTAGGCCGAGCGCCGCGTCAATTGCAGCGGTGCGCGCCTATTGCGGCGCAGCCGTCGCCTCGGGATCGCGCTCGGTGAGCACTTCGACGAAATGGACAAGCGTGCGCGTCGCGACCCCCGTGCCGCCTTTCACTTGGTAGCCCTTCACTGTTTCAGAACGGGCAGTGCCCGCAATATCGAGATGCGCCCACGGCGTGCCCTCGATCATCATCTTCAGCAGCATCGCCGCCGTGATTGCCCCCGCTGCTCGTCCGCCCGTGTTCTTGACGTCCGCGATCTCGGATTTGATCTGGTCGAAATACTCTTCATCGAGCGGCATCGCCCACAGCTTCTCCCCGCTGCGCTCGCTGGCGGCGAGGAGGGTGTGCAGGGTTGCCTCGTCGTTTGCGAAGACGCCCGTGCGCACTTTGCCGAGAGCGATGGTCATCGCTCCGGTCAGCGTCGCCACGTCGACCACCGGCCGGAGACCGAGCGCTTGGGCGTAGGCAAAGGCATCAGAGAGGATGAGCCGGCCTTCGGCGTCGGTATTGATCACCTCGATCGTCTTCCCGTGCATCGTCCGGACGACATCGCCCGGCCGCTGAGCCCGCCCGCCGGGCATGTTCTCGGTCGCCGGGATCAGCCCGACCACCGAGCGCGGCAGCTTCAGGCGAGCGATTGCTTGCAGCGCCCCAATCACCGCCGCGCCGCCCGACATGTCGGTCTTCATCCACTCCATGCCTTCTGCCGGCTTGATCGAGATCCCGCCGCTGTCGAACGTAATCCCCTTGCCGACCAGCCCGACGGGAGGGCGGTCGTCCTGCCCGCGATAGCGCAACTCAAGAAAGCACGGCGGCTCGGCGCTTCCTTGGGCGACTCCAAGGAGCGCTCCCATCCCTTTCTCGCGCATCCACGCGACGTCGTAGACTGCGACCTCCACGCCATACGGTTCAAGCGCGGCGCGGGCCCGCTCGGCGAGGAGGGTAGGGGTGAGGCGATTGGCAGGCTCGTTCTGGAGGTCGCGGGCGAGATTTTGCGCTTCGGCGAGGATGACGCCCCGCGCCACTGCGGCTTCGATTGCAGGGATCCGCGCTGCCTCGCGCTCGACGATGATCAGCTCTTCGATGTCGGGCGTGTCGTCGGATGAGCGGTAGCCGCGGAAGCGGTAGAGACCGAGCAGGGCGCCTTCAACAGTTGCTCTGGCGCTGGCGCCCGGGTCGAGTCCCCCAATGCCGGCACCATGGACGATCGTTGCGATCCGGCGCGCGCCTCGGCTTCGGAGCGCTCGCGCCGCCTCAGCGCTCACTTGGCGAACACGGTCGAGGGTGAACTCTGCTGCTTTGCCGAGCCCGACAATCGCTACCCGGCGCGCTCCTCCGTCCGGCCGGCCGGGAATGATGACGACTTCGTTCAACTTGCCTTTGAGGTCGCCATTCGCGATCAAGGAGGAAATGACGCCACCGAGCGCGCGGTCCATCGCGCCGGTTGCCCCGCCGGGGGCGGTCACGCCTTCGAAGAGGTTGACGACGACGCTGTCCGCGTCGACTGTGGTGATGTCCCCAACGATTACGCGCACATTCACGGGCTGCTCCTTCACATGCTCTTCAGCGCGGGGATGAGACAGCAGTCGTCGCTGGCTCGGGCAGAGCGACATCGTTTACGGCAAGGACCGGGAGGCGAACGGTAAAGACCGAGCCGTTGCCCACCGAGCTTGTCACCTCGATCCGGCCTTGGTGCTCGTCGACCAGCCAGCGGGCAATCGCAAGGCCAAGCCCCGAGCCGGACCCGGCGCGCGCCGGCTCGGCGCGGTAGAACCGTTCGAAGATGTGCGGCAGCGCTTCCGGGGGAATGCCTTGCCCTGTGTCGGCGATCTCGATCGCTAGCTCCGGCGGGTCGCCGCCGAGTTCGGCCGAAATCCGGATCGTGCCGCCGGGCGGCGTGTACTTGATCGCGTTGTCGACCAAAATCAGCAGCAGCTGCTTGAAATGATCGGGAGAGGCGACGATGGTCGCCGGCGCGATCGGCCCCGCTTCAATCGTCTGACCGGTGGCGAGCCGCCGCGCCTGCCGGACCACCTCGCGGACGGTCTCATCGGCGCGGACAGTCGTCATCTGCAGCCGCTGGCCGGCGTCGGCGCGGGCGAGAAAGAGCAGGTCCTCCACCAGCCGGCTCATGCGCTGCGCTTCCGATTTGGCATCGGCGAGCGCGTCGCGCAGATCGGGGTCGTGGAAGGAAGCGTGGCGGGTGAGAAAGTCGAGGTTGCCGAGCACCGTTGTCAGGGGGGTGCGCAGTTCGTGCGACGCATCAGCGACAAAACGGCGCTGCGCCGCGAGCGCCTGCTCGAGGCGGCTGTACGCTTGTTCCAGCCGGTCGAGCATCCAGTTGAAGGTGTTCGCCAAGCGGCCGATCTCATCCTGCGGGCTGGGCGCCCGCACCCGCTCGGTCAGGTTGCCGGAGACACCGATCCGGCGGGCGGTCTGCGTGATCCGGTCGATCGGCATGAGCGCCCGGCGAGCGATCAGCGACCCGGTCAGAAAAGCGACGATCAGGATAAATCCCGAACTGACGAACAGCACTTGGCGCAAGCGGAGCATCGTCGCCTTCAGCTCTTCGAGGGAGCGCGCAATCTGCAGGAAGCCGACCACCCGCCCGCCGCTGACCAGCGGGATAGTGTAGACGCGCAGTTGATGCCGCTCCGCCTGCATTGTGTCGTAGCCGGCGCGTCCGTCCCGCACGATCCGCGCCAGCACCGCGGGGTCGGCGGGGATCCGCTGCGACATCAGGTTGCTGGAGCGATCGAGCAGGTTGCCTTCGGCGTCGATCAGCTGGATGAAAAACTCGCCCGACGCGAACGCATCGACGGTCGGGGGGATGCGGGGCGAAATGAGGAGCGGTCCGGAGGCCGAGAGGACGCGGATCATCTCGTCGGCCCGGGCGTAGAGGGAGTTATCGATCTCTTCCAGCAGATTGCGTTCAAACAGCACATAGAGAAACGAACTGAACAGCGCCAGCATGATCGCAAGGAGCGCGACATACCAGAAGGTGAGGCGCAGCCGAATAGACATCGCTATTCGCGGAGCACGTAGCCCGCTCCGCGGACCGTGTGGATCAGCCGCGGTTCGCCGTTTGCTTCCAGCTTATTCCGGAGATAGCCGATGTAGACGTCCAGCACGTTCGAGTCGCCGCCGAAGTCATAGTCCCAGACGCGCTCGAGAATGGTGGCGCGCGGGAGCACCTGCCGCGGATGGCGCATGAACAAGCTGAGCAGTTCGAATTCGCGGTTGGTCAGTTCGATCGGGCGGTCGCCGCGGAACACCTCGCGGCTGGCGGGGTCAAGCGTCAGGTCGGCATAGCGCAGGATGCCGCTGCTGCTCGGTTCTCGGCGCCGGAGGAGGGCGCGCACCCGCGCGATCAGCTCCTCGAACGCAAACGGCTTCACCATATAGTCGTCGGCGCCGAGGTCGAGCCCGCGAACGCGGTCCGACACCTCGTCGCGGGCGGTCAGCATGAGGACGGGCACATCGCCCCCCGCCCGCAGCCGCCGGCAGATCTCAAACCCGTCCAGCCCGGGGAGCATGATGTCGAGGATGACGAGGTCTGGCGCATGCTCGCGCGCGAGACGCAGCCCCTCTTCTCCCGAGCCGGCAATGTCGACCTGGTATCCCTCATAGGCCAGCCCGCGCCGGACGGTGTTGAGGATCTTGGGGTCGTCGTCGATGACAAGAATGCGGTGCGACATGCGATCTTTTTTCATCATACCATGGTAGCTTGCTGCACTGGCACGCTGGAGCCTTCTCTCGCCTCGTCTTCTGGCACAATTTGTTCCACCGCCTCGAAGGAGAGCAGCATGGCGTATGACCCCAAAGCGAGAAGCGCCGCCATCACCAACGGCCGCGAGCGCGCTCCCGCCCGGGCGATGCTCAAGGCGATCGGCTTCACGGATGACGATCTTGCCCGCCCGATCGTCGGGATCGCCAACACCTGGATCGAGACGATGCCCTGCAACTTCAACCTGCGGCGGCTTGCTGAGCAGGTGAAGGCCGGCGTTCGCGCTGCCGGCGGCACGCCGATGGAGTTCAACACCATCGCGATCGCGGACGGCGTCGCGATGGGCACGGAAGGAATGAAGACCTCCCTAATCAGCCGCGAGGTGATCGCCGACTCGATCGAGCTGGCAGGCCGGGGCTACCTGTTCGATGCCATGGTCTGCCTTGCCGCATGCGACAAGACGATGCCCGGCACCGCGATGGGCTTGATCCGCCTCGACATCCCGGGGTTTGTGCTCTACGGCGGGACGATCCTTCCCGGAAAGTACAAGGGGCGCGACGTCACCATCCTCGACGTGTTCGAGGCGGTCGGTGCAAACGCCGCCGGCCTGATGTCGGATGAGGAGCTGCGCGCTCTCGAGGATGTCGCCTGTCCCGGGCCGGGAGCGTGCGGCGGCCAGTACACAGCCAACACGATGGCGACCGCGTTTGAGTTTCTCGGCATCTCGCCTATGAACACCGCGAGCGCACCTGCTGTCGACCCCCGCAAAGACCGCATCGGGTTTGAGGCAGGCAAGCTGGTGATGGAGATGCTCCGGGCGGGCCGAAAGCCGAGCACCCTGCTCACCCGCAAGTCGTTTGAAAACGCAGTCGCTTCGGTGGCGGCGACGGGCGGTTCCACGAACGCCGTCCTCCACCTGCTCGCCCTCGCTCATGAAGCGGGCGTGCCGCTCACCATCGATGACTTTGACACGATCAGCCGGCGAACGCCGATCATCGCCGACCTGAAGCCAGGAGGACGGTTCACTGCCTATGATGTCGACCGCGCCGGCGGCTGCGGCATCATCGCGCAACGCTTGCTGGCCGGCGGGCTGATCCACGGCGATGCCCTCACCCCGACAGGCCGAACTATCGCCGAAGAAGCAGCGATGGCCGTTGAAACTCCCGGCCAGACCGTTATCACGACCGTCGACCGGCCGTTCAAACAGCAGGGAGGGCTGGTTATCCTGAAGGGAAACCTCGCTCCGGAAGGGTGTGTGGTCAAGATCGCAGGTCACGAACGGATGTACCATCGCGGCCCCGCCCGCGTGTTCGACCGCGAAGAGGATGCGATGGCGGCGGTGACGAGCCGACAGATCCGCCCGGGCGATGTGGTCGTCATCCGCTACGAAGGGCCGCGCGGCGGACCGGGCATGCGGGAGATGCTCGGCGTGACGGCTGCCATTGTCGGCGAGGGGTTGGGCGAGACGGTGGCGCTGCTGACCGACGGCCGGTTCAGCGGCGCGACGCGGGGCCTGATGGCCGGCCATGTTGCCCCTGAGGCCGCCCGCGGCGGGGTGATCGCAGTCGTCGAGGAGGGCGACCCGATCATCTTCGACATCGAGAACCGCCTGCTCACGCTCGATGTCCCGGAGGAGGTGATCCGCCGGCGGCTTGCCGCTTGGTCGCCCCCGCCGCCCCGCTACACCAGCGGCGTAATGGCGAAGTATGCGGCGAGCGTCTCGTCCGCCTCCCAAGGCGCGATCACTGCGCCAGTGTGGGGGTAGCGGGTGCGCTCCTCTGGCAGCGTGCGCTCGGCTGCCTCCTGCGGGGCGGCAGTTCTTAGCAAGTCCTTAGCTTCTCTTCACGTTCCTCTCACGCTGACTGCCTACAGTTCGTAGCGGCATGTGCGGGCGGGGCAGGGGCGAATCACGGCGCTGATGGGCGCCCTCTGTCTGCGTTTGCTCCGCGCCTGCTCGTGCCCTTCACGTCGCGACTGGAAAGCAATCAGGAGGAACGTGATGCTCGGCGATGCGATTGTGGCGCGGCTGGCAGAAGCGGCGGCCGCTGGGCAAGACGGGGTTGTGGTCTTTTTCCCCGACGCCCCTGAGGTGCGGGTGCCGGAGATCGTTCTCCGCCAACCCTCCCGTCCGCCGACCACCCCGCTCGCTCGTCGGATCATCCCGCCAGACCCAGCCTGGAGCGTCAACAGTCCGCCGCTCTGACGCGCCTCCCCCGCCGAAGGGCAGCACCCTTACCGCGCACTCTTCAGGCCGCCGCAAGGCGGCCTTGCTCATCCAAGGAAGCAGCCCTGCCGGCTAACTGATAGAGCAGCCAAGCTGGCAGTGGTAGGATGCGGGCGAAGGAGGAAATCCTGATGGCCCGCGTTCCTGCCATCCTCCGGCCCCTCGGGGGGCCGCTGGCGACCGTTCCGAGCCGAGGCGAACCGCGCATTCGGCATGGCGCTGTCCCTCCGGCGCCGCCCCTTGCCTGGCGAGCACGCCAATGGCTCGCGATCGCCGTCTTTGCCTTCAGCGGTGCTGCTCTGGTCGCTCTTATCGCTGCCGCCGCATCATCTCCCCACGCCCTCGACCTGAGCAGAACAGCAGCTGCAGCGGTCAACTCGCTCCTCGTGGCGGGAGCAGCGACCCTGTTCTCGCTCAGCGCAGGCGTTGCGCTCGCGCTTGCTGCCGCCGCAGGCCCCGTGGAGCTCCGGCCGGTGGCGCTGCGCGCCCTCCCGCTGGCGGCCGGAGTGCCGACAGTGGTCGTTGCGCTCGCCGTGCTGCTGACGGTAGGCCAGCCGAGCGACCCGGTGCTGGCAGTGGTCGCGGTCGCGCTGGTGCAAAGCCTTCTCCTCGGACCGATCGTCGCCGAACAGCTGATCGGCGCCTCGGCCGAGGCGAGCGTTGCCGCTGATGAGGCGGCGCGGGACCTCGGCGCCCGCGGCTGGCTCCGCTTCCGGGTTGTGCTCTGGCCGGTGCTCGCTCCTGCCCTCCCTGCCATCGCAGCAGGAGTGTTCGTCTGGTCGCTCACCGATGTTGTCACGCCGGTGCTGCTCGCCGGACCTCTCCTCACCCTTCCCGGCCTTATCTGGACGCAGGCGCGTGCGGGCGACTCAGCGGCCGTCGCGGCGATGATGATCGTCTGGCTCAGTTTCGGCAGTGTCGCGGGCCTCGCTGCGTGGCGGCATGCCAGCCTGCCTCGGCTCAGTCGGCCCGTCCTCGAGCTGCTGCCCGGATGGTCGTCGCTCGTCCTGACAATCGCGATGGCGCTGCTCTTCCCCCTTGCGATGGCGCCGCTTGTCCTCGTCACCGCTGCCGGCGGCGCAATCGGCCCCGTGATCGCGGCATGGCCGGCCGCTCTCGGCGGGGCTCTCCTCGGGGCGGTAGCGGCCGCTGTCGCGGCCCTCGGCGGCGAGGGACGGAGCAGCGCTTTTCGGCGCGTGTCTGGCGTGCTCCGCGCGGTTCCCGCGCCGGTGCTGGCGGGAGGCGTTGTTCTCGCGCTGGGAGAAGGAGTGCGTTCGTTCGAGCTGGGATCGCTGCTTCTGCTAGCCTTAGTTTCCCTTGTGATTGCGGTTCATCTTGCCGCGTCTCGCCTCCCCTCGCGTCAGCCGCTCCCTCCTGCGGCGGAGGAGGCGGCGGCTGCCCTCGGCGCGCACCCCGCCCTGATCGCCCCGCCGATTGGGCTGCGCCGCGATACGGCCACTGCGCTGACGCTTGCGGCCAAAACGGTTGGGTCCGGCGCAGCGGCGTTCGTGGTGCTCGCCGGACTCGATCATCCTGTCAGCCTGGTGCTTGCGGCCGGCGAGGTGACGCAGCGGCCGGTCGCCGCTGCCGCCGCGCTTTCTATTCTCGCTAGCGTCGCCATCCTCCGCGGTGTCGCCGCGTGGGTGGCGCGTCCTGCCCGCTTGGGAGAAGAGCCATGATCATCGTCGAGCAGCTTGCCGCGGGCGCGCTCCGCGAGATTTCCCTGACAGCAGCGTCGGGAGAGACCGTCGTCATCCTCGGCCCGCCGGGGGCGGGAAAGACGACCCTCTTGCGCGCCCTTGCCGGCTTCGAACCTGTCCGGCTCGGTCGGGTTGTGGTGGACGGCGAGCCGATCACGGCGCTCCCCCCCGGCCAGCGGCCGACCGCCTTTGTCGCGCACGAGAACTCAACCTTTGGCCACCTGACGGTGTTCGACAACGTCGCGTTTGGGCTGCGTCTTCGCGGCGAACCAGACGCGGTGGTCCGCGAACGCGCGGAGGACTTGATCGCCCGCGTCGGGCTGGCGGCGGTCGCTGACCGCCCGGCAAGCGCGTTGACCGATGAAGGGCGCTGGCGCGTGGCGCTGGCGCGGGCAGTCGCGATCGAGCCGAAGGTTTTGCTGGTCGATGAGCCCGTGGGAGACCCCGCGGTCGGCCTCGCGCTCGCGCGCGGTCTCGCCACCCGCAGCGAGGCGAGCCTGATCGCAGCCACCTGCGACCGCACTGCGGCCTTGTCCAACAGCGATCGGGTCGCCTTTCTTCGCGCGGGACGGATCGAGCAGATCGATACTCCAGTTGAACTGTTCTACCGGCCCGCGACGCCCTTCGTCGCCGATTATGTCGCGCGCGCGAACCTGCTCGACTGCATGATCGATGGGATTGGCGCGGGAGTGGTGCTCGTGCGGGTCTTCGATCGGCGGATCGCGGTTCCCGCGGACCGGCGCGCGGCGGCGAGCTATCACTGCGGCGACCGGGCGATCTTGGTCGCGCGGCCGGAAGCGCTGCGCCTCGTTCACGATGGTGACGGCGTGCCGGCGGTGATCAAGCAGACGGCATTCCTCGGCGCGACGGTCGCGTACGAAGTTGAGGTCGAGGGACAATCGCTCTCAATCGTTGCGCCGGACAGCCGCGGCCGGCTGTATCCTCCCGGCACAGAGACGCGGGTCGGCATGATCCAGGAGGCGCTGTCGCTCCTTCCGTACCCCTCTCCGGTATAGGTTGCTATACTCGAAGCCGGAGATCGTTCGGGGGATACGGCCGACGATGCCGATCTACGAATATCGCTGCAACGGCTGTCGAAAGCGGCAGACCCTTTTCTTTCGAAGCGTGGCGACAGTAACCGACCCCGTCTGTCCAGAGTGCGGCTCGCGCGATATGCGGCGCCTCGTCTCGCTCTTTGCCGTCCTCCGCAGCGAGGAAAGCCGGCTGGATGATCTTGCCGACCCGAGCGCGTTCGGCGACCTCGATGAGAACGACCCGCGCAGCATTGCGCGCTGGGCGCGCCGGATGGGCGCCGAAATGGGGGAGGAGCTCGGTCCTGAATTCGACGAGATGATCGAGCGAATGGAAGCCGGCGAAATGCCCGACGAGATGGGCGAGTTTGGCGGGGGAGACGATACGACCGAGGACGGCGGTGAGGAAGGGGGAGACGACTGATGCCGATCTACGAGTTCCGCTGCCTTCGCTGCCGCCGGCGCGTCGAGATCTTCACGCGCTCCGTCAGTCAGCCGTACACTGCCGTCTGCGAGCACTGCGGGAGCACCGATCTGCGCCGGATCATGCCGCGGGTTGCCGTTCACCGCACCGAGGCAGACCGCCTTGCCGAGCTCGACACCTCGAAAATGCCGGGAGAGGACTTCTATCGCGATAGCCGAAATATCGGGCTGTATGCCAAGAAGCGGATGGCAGAGCTCGGAATGACCGACCTGATGCCCCAGATCGACGAGATCGTCGAAAAAGGCCGCTCCGGCGAGCTGCTGAAAGAGTATGAGGCAGCCGCCGAAAGCCGGGAGTTTTGAGCTGACGCGGCGAGAAGAGGTCGCTGCCCGGCTGCGCGGGCTGTACGTCATTCTCGACCCCGAAGCGGGTGCCATCCACGCCCTTGCCGACGCTGCCATCCGCGGCGGCGCGCGCCTCCTCCAGTTGCGCGACAAACGCGGACCGGCGGCGGAAACGCTTCGCCGTGCTGAGGCGCTCGGGGCGCGTGCGCGCCAAGCTGGGGTGCTGTTTTTTATCAATGACCGGCTCGATATCGCCCTCGCCGCGGGCGCGGACGGCGTCCATCTCGGCCAGCATGACCTGCCGGTCCGCGCCGCCCGGGCAGTTGCGGGGGAGCGGCTGATCATCGGCTGCTCGACGAATACCGTTGCCGAGGCACTGCGGGCGGTCGCCGACGGCGCCGATTACCTTGGCGTTGGCGCCATCTTCCCAACGGCCTCGAAAACCGACACCCGCCCAGCAGGAATAGCCGGCCTGCGCGCTATCCGCGCGGCCGTTGATTGCCCGATTGCCGCAATCGGCGGGATCACGCCGAGCAACGCCGCGGAGGTGATCGCGGCGGGAGCCGACATGATCGCCGTCATCGGTGCACTCGCGCAGGCAGCAGACCCCGAAACGGCCGCGCGCCAGCTCGCTGCAGCGTTTGGAGAGACGCCATGACCGAGATCGAAGCGGTCGGCGAGGCGATCCGCGCGGAACTGGAGGAGAAGAACCGGCTGCGTGAGGCGGGCCTGCAGGCCCAGCGCGAGGTGATCCGCGCGGCGGCAAACGCGATCCGTGCGGTTCACCGGGGCGAACTGGAGCGTGCGCGCCAGCTGCTCGACACTGCAAGGAGCGCTCTTGCCGCAACATCCGCGAGCTTGCGGGAGCACCCCGACCTTCGCTATGCGGGATGGCTGCAAGATGCCGAGAAAGAGTATGCCGAGGCAGCCACGACGGTCGCGCTCCTTGCGGGGGACCCGCTGCCGACCCCGCACTCGCTGGGGGTCGGCGTTGTGCCCTACGTGAACGGCTTGGGGGAAGCGGTCGGGGAGCTGCGGCGGGCGATCCTCGATTTGCTCCGCCGCGGCGAACTCGGCCGCTCAGAGGAGCTGCTCGAGACGATGGACGCGATCTACAGTGTGCTGGTGACGATGGACTTTCCCGACACGCTGACCGGAGGACTGCGCCGGACGACCGACGGCGTTCGCGCGCTCCTTGAACGCACGCGCGGTGACCTAACCCTCGCCATTCGCCAAGCGCGCCTGGAAGCGAAGCTCGCCTCGCTCCTTCGCTGCACCGACTAGCGCGCGTCGCGTTGCAGGCTTCGGCTTCCCATGCTAGACTGCCGGCGAACCGGCGCGCAGAGACGACGGTTTTGCCTGGCATGCGCCGGTCTGATCGCGCCCTCGACTCGGCAGGCGTTCTGGTGAAAGCGCCTCTCCACAAGGAAGTACCGGCACGCGTTTGGTCTCTCATGACCCCACGTTCAGCAGCCGACGCGTAATGGAGGATATCGAGTGGACCACTTCTTCTGGATCGTTCCAGTTGCTGGAGTGTTCGCCGTCGTCTTCGCGATCTATCTCGCTTGGGATGTGCTCCGACGGGACACCGGCACCCCCGAGATGCGGGCGATAGCAGATATCATCTACGAAGGCGCGATGGCGTTTCTCCGCCGCCAGTATCAAACGATCGCTCTCCTCTCTGTGGTCGGAGCGATCATCATTGGGGTCGCGCTCTCCTTCATTCCGCAGCCCGAAGGTCTTCCCCAAGGGTTTGACCTTGGCTGGCGGACGGCGGTCGCGTTTCTGCTGGGAGCGCTCTGCTCGGGGATCTCCGGCTTTACCGGCATGTTCGTCGCCGTGAAGTCGAATATCCGCACCGCTGCGGCTGCTCGCACGAGCCTTGATGGCGCCGTGTCGGCGGCGATGCGAGGCGGGGCGGTCTCCGGCTTTCTCGTCGTCGCGCTCAGTTTGCTCGGCGTCTACATCCTCTTTGTGCTGTACGGCGGCCTTGTCGACCCGAAGACGGCGCCCTATCTCATCGTCGGTTATGGCTTCGGCGCCTCGTTCGTCGCCCTCTTCGCGCAGCTGGGCGGCGGGATCTACACCAAAGCGGCCGACATGGGAGCAGACCTCGTCGGGAAGGTGGAAGCGGGCGTGCCGGAGGACGACCCCCGCAACGCTGCCGTTATCGCGGACCTTGTCGGCGACAATGTCGGTGACTGCGCTGGCCGCGGCGCGGACCTCTTCGAGTCCACGGCGGCCGAGAGTATCGGCGCGATGATCCTCGGCGTCGCCGTGGCGCAGCTGACGGGCAACTCGGCGTGGGTATTCTTCCCGCTCATCATCCGCGCGCTGGGGATCTTCGCCTCCGCGGCGGGACTACTGGTGGTGCGCGCTCGTCAGAATGAAGACCCGATGAGCGCGCTCAACCGCGGGTATTATCTCGCGGCGGCCCTGTCGGCCATCTTCATGGTCGGCTCGGCGATGCTGATCTTGAACAGCTGGCAGTTGGCATTGGCTGGCGTAATCGGCATTGTCACCAGCATCGCCTTCGTTTATATCACGCAGTACTACACCGCCGGCAGCTGGCGGCCGGTGCAGGAGATCGCGAACGCCTCGCGCACCGGGCCCGCAACAGTCATCGTCAACGGCACTGCCGTCGGGTTCGAGACAACTGCGCCAACCGCTATCGCCATCTCGCTCGCTCTCGGTCTTGCCTTCTGGCTCGGACAGCAGGCCGGCCAAGCGATCCCGATCGATCCGAACGCGAAAGCGTTCTACGCCCAGTCGGCCGGTCTCATCTATGGGATCTTCGGCACTGCCATCGCGACGATGGGGATGCTGATGACAACGGCGTACATCCTTGCCATGGATACGTTCGGCCCGATCACCGACAACGCGGGCGGGATCGCCGAAATGTCGCATCAGCCGGAGTCGACGCGTCACATCACGGACGCGCTCGATGCGGTGGGGAACACGACGAAGGCGCTGACCAAAGGCTACGCGATCGCCTCCGCAGGACTGGCCGCTTTCCTGCTCTTCTCGGCCTACATTGAAAACGTAGGGCTGTTCCTCTCTGCTCGCCCCAACAGCGGCGTCGCGACCCTCGCCAATATCACGATCGATCTTGCCAAGGTTGATGTCTTTATCGGCGCGCTGATCGGCGCGATGATCGTCTTCCTGTTCAGCTCGCTCGCCATTCGGGCGGTGGGGAACGCCGCGGGCAAGATTATCGAAGAGGTGCGTCGGCAGTTCCGCGCTGACCCCGGCATCATGGCGGGCACCTCGAAGCCGGACTACGGCCGCTGCGTCGATATCACCACGCGCGCCGCGCTGCGAGAGATGGTCGCGCCGGGCCTGCTCGCCGTGGCGGGGCCTGTCGTCGTCGGCGTTGCGCTCGGCTGGCAGGCGGCAGGCGGGTTGCTCATCGTCGGCACGATCGCCGGCATTCTCGTGGCCACTTTCTTGAACAATTCCGGCGGCGCCTGGGACAACGCCAAGAAGTTTATCGAGGCAGGGAACCTCAAAGCCGCCGACGGGTCGATCATCAAGAAGGCGACGCCGGAGCATGCTGCGGCAGTGGTGGGCGATACCGTGGGTGACCCGTTCAAGGACACGGCAGGGCCCTCCCTGCACGTGCTCGTGAAGCTGTTCAGCACGATCACCCTCGTGCTGTTGCCGCTCTTCCTCCTCTTCCACGGCTGATGGCGCGCCCTGGCCTCAGCAGAAGCGAGGCCGGGGCGCCGCCTTGTCACACGCCGAGCGAGATGCCGAGGCCGCGCGCGGTCTGCACCAGTTCGCCGTCGGGCGGAACGGTGCGGATGCGGCCGACGCACTGTTCGAGCGGCACCTCACAGATGACATTGCCTTTCAATGCCACCATGTGGTTGACCCGCCCCTTGGCGATGGCGCGCGCGGCGGCGGCTCCGTAGCGCGTCGCCAAAACGCGGTCAAATGCGGTCGGCGTGCCGCCCCGTTGGAGGTGACCGAGGACCGTGCAGCGCGACTCATGGCCGCTCGACATGGCGAGGGTGTCGCTCAGCCATTCGCCAATGCCGCCGAGCCGACCGAGCGACAGCTCATCCTTTGGCTTGACGTAGAACTGGCCGCTTCCGGCGGCCTTTGCCCCCTCCGCGACGACCACAATGCTGAAATGCCGGCCCGCTCGGTCGCGCTCCGCGATCTTCTCGACGACTTTCCGAACGTGGAATGGGATCTCGGGGATGAGAATGACATCCGCGCCCCCCGCAATGCCGGCGTGAATGGCGATCCAGCCCGCATCGCGGCCCATTACCTCGAGCACCATCACGCGGTGATGGCTCTCCGCCGTGGTATGGAGCTTGTCGATCGCCTCGGTTGCGGTGAGGACGGCGGTGTCGAACCCGAAGGTCTGGTCGGTTTCAGGGAGGTCGTTGTCGATCGTCTTAGGAACGCCGACAACGGGCACGCCCCGCTTGGCTAACTCGTGGGCGATGTTGAGCGTGCCGTCTCCGCCGATGACGACAAGAGCGTCGATGCCGAGTTCGTCGAGAGTGGCAATGGCTTCGGGGGTTTGGTCGACTAATTCAACGCGCCCCTCGGCGGTGACACGCCGGACGAAGGGGCTGCCGCGATTGGCGGTGCCGAGGATTGTCCCGCCGCGCGGGAGGATCCCCCGGACGCCGTCGAGCGTCAGCGGTCCGGCGCTCGAGGGAGGGATCAGCCCCTCAAAGCCATTGCGGATGCCGATGACTTCCCAGCCGTATTCATGGATGGCGGTCTTGACGACGGCGCGGATGACGGCATTAAGCCCCGGCGCGTCGCCGCCGCCAGTGAGCACTCCAATCCGTCGGACTGCCATAGGGGTACTCTACCGATTACCGGGCGCGTCGCTCAATCGGGAACAAGCAAAAGGCCCCCGGGAAGAGAAGCCGGGGGCCCGCCGCCTGTCCATGAGGTCTAGGGTGTTTCGACCAGAGCAGCGGTACGGATGGCGAGGTCGTCGCCTTCGACGATGATCCGGACCGTGTCGCCGGGCCGCACCGTGCCTTCAAGCAGCGCCTCGGACAGCCGGTCTTCGACGTTGTTCTGGATGACGCGGCGGAGCGGGCGAGCGCCGAAGGTCTCGTCGTAGCCCTTCTCGGCGAGCCAGTCTTTGGCTTCGTCGGAGATCTCGAGCGTGATCGACTGCTCGACCAGGCGCTTCTGCACCTTGGCGATCTCGAGGTCGACAATGCTTCGGATCTGCTCGCGCGAGAGCGGATGGAAGACGACGGTGGCGTCGATCCGGTTGAGGAATTCGGGACGGAAGAGATTCTTCATCTCTGCCATCACCTTCTCCTTCATCCGCTCGTAGGCCTGTTCACGCGTTTTCACTTCATCGCGCGTGGTGCGGAAGCCGGTCACGACGTCGCGCTTGATCAGGTCCGCTCCCACGTTGCTGGTCATCACGATGACCGTGTTGCGGAAGTCGACCCGCCGCCCTTTCGCGTCGGTCAGCCGCCCTTCGTCGAGGATTTGCAGCAGGATGTTGAAGACGTCGGGGTGCGCCTTCTCGATCTCGTCGAAGAGGACGACGCTGTACGACTTGCGCCGCACCGCCTCGGTCAGTTGGCCGCCCTCGTCGTACCCGACATAGCCGGGCGGCGCGCCTACCAGCCGGGCGACAGCGTGCCGCTCCATGAACTCGCTCATGTCGAGCTTGATCATGTGGTCTTCGCTGCCGAAGAGGAACTCGGCCAGGGCGCGGACGAGCTCAGTCTTCCCGACGCCCGTCGGGCCGAGGAAGATAAACGACCCGATCGGCCGCTTGGGATCTTTCAAGCCGGCGCGGGCGCGGCGGATCGCCTTCGAGACGACCGAGATCGCCTCATCTTGGCCGACGACGCGCTTGTGGAGCGCCTCTTCCATGTGAACCAGGCGCTGCGACTCGTCGCCGGCGATCCGGACGACGGGGATGCCGGTCCACATCGAGACCACTTGGGCGACATCGTCCGGCCCGACCTCCGGCTTCGACGACCCTTGCGACGACTGCCAGCCCATCTCCAGTTTTTCGATCTTGTCGGCCAGCTTCAGCTCGCGGTCGCGCAGTTCCGCGGCATATTCGTACTGCTGGCTGCTGATCGCCGCTTCCTTCTCGCGGCGGACCGTCTCGAGGCCCTTGAGCGCCTCCTTCAGCGAGGGCGGCGTCATCGACCGCTGGAGCCGGACGCGCGAGGCAGCTTCGTCGATCAGGTCGATCGCCTTGTCGGGCAAGAAGCGGTCGGGAATATACCGAGCGGCGAGCTCGGCGGCCGCTTTCAGTGCCTCGTCGGTGATCGTCAGGCGGTGGTGCTGCTCGTAGCGGTCCTTGATCCCGCGCAGGATCTCGATCGTCTCCTCAATGGTCGGCTCCTCGACCATCACCGGCTGGAAGCGCCGCTCGAGCGCAGCATCCCGCTCGATGTATTTGCGGTATTCGTCGAGCGTGGTCGCGCCGATGCATTGCAGCTCGCCGCGGGCGAGGGACGGCTTGAGGATATTGGCGGCATCGACCGCTCCCTCGGCGGCACCCGCACCGACGAGGGTGTGCAGCTCGTCGATGAAGAGCATGCAGTTGCCCGAGGCGCGGATCTCCTCGATCACCTTCTTCAGGCGCTCTTCAAACTCGCCGCGATACTTCGTGCCGGCGACAAGCGCGCCGATGTCGAGCGTGAGCAGCCGCTTCCCGAGCAGCGTCTCGGGCACATCGCCGTTGACGATGCGCTGCGCCAGCCCTTCGGCGATAGCCGTCTTTCCGACGCCGGGCTCGCCGATCAGCACCGGGTTGTTCTTCGTGCGCCGCGAGAGGATCTGGATGACCCGCTCGATCTCCTTCTGCCGGCCGATGACCGGGTCGAGCTTGTTGGCTCGCGCCGCGGCGGTCAAGTCCATGCCGAGCTGATCGATCGTCGGGGTCCGCGCTGGGCTGCGCATCTCCGGATGCGACTGCGGCATCGACTGGCTGAGGACACGGATTGTTTCGGCCCGCACGCGTTCGAGGTTGACGCCAAGGCTCTCGAGGACCCCCGCAGCGATCCCCTCTCCTTCGCGCACCAGCCCGAGCAGCAGGTGCTCGGTGCCGATGTAGTGGTGATTCAGCCGGCGCGCCTCGTCGACGGCCAGTTCGATCACCTTCTTGGCGCGAGGGGTAAGGCCGATCTCGCCGAGCACCATCCGGTCGCCGCGGCCGATGATGAACTCGACCGCCGAACGCACCTTGTTCAGCTCGACGCCGAGGTTGGCGAGCACTTTCGCAGCGACGCCGTCCCCCTCGCGGACGAGGCCGAGCAAGAGGTGCTCGGTGCCGATGTAGTTGTGATTGAAGCGCTGCGCTTCCTCTTGAGCAAGGGTCAAGACTTTCCGCGCGCGTTCAGTGAATTTGTCAAAGCGGTCAGCCATGGCCGCCTGCTCCATGCTGGGCGCCGCGCGCCCTGAACGAATTGCTTCTGCGTCGTTCGGTGGGATTAATCATGGTCATTGCGACGACCACGAAAGGCGTCCTCCCCAAGGTCTTCTACCGCTTGCCGGAGGCTCAGACCGAGCCGGTGCCGCTCTGGCTCGATCTTGACCACCTTCAACGTCAGAACGTCCCCTTCGCGGACAACCTCCCGCGGGTGAGTAATCCGCCGGTCGCTCAACTCGGAGACGTGGATCAGCCCCTCGATCCCCTCTTCGAGTCGGGCAAACGCCCCGAACGACGTCAGCTTCGTAATTTTACCAGTTACGAGCTGTCCCAGAGAATACCTTCCCAGCACCCGCTGCCACGGCTCCCCTTGAGCGCGCCGGAGGCTCAGTCCGATCTTCTTCGTCTCCGGGTCAACGTTCATCACGTAGACGTTCACTTCGTCGCCCGGCTTGACTACCTCGCTCGGGTGCTCCACCCGGTCCCACGACAGCTCCGACAGATGGATCAGCCCATCTGCGCCGCCGAGGTCGACGAAGGCGCCAAAGGAGGTGACGCTCGTGATCACGCCGCGCCGAACATCTCCCGGCGCGAGTTCACCCAGGAGGCGCTCTTTTTGCTGGGAGCGCCATTCCTGCATCGCCGCCCGCTCCGACAGAATAACGCGGTTGCGCCGCCGGTTGACATCAACGACCTTCAGGCGGAGCGTCCGCCCCACCATTTCCTTCAGCCGTTCTTCAAGCTGCGCTTCTGCTCCTCCCTCGGTGCGGAGGCCCATCACTTGGGAGCTCGGCAGAAAGCCGCGCACCCCATCGATCGAAACGATCAGCCCGCCTTTGTTGAAGTCGACAACCTCGGCCTCGAAGATGGCTTGAGTCTCATACAGCTGTTGGATGCGCCGCCAGCCGCGCTCTGCGCGCGCTCGGTCAACCGAGAGCACCGCAACCCCGCCGACATCTTCGGGCTGAACGACATAGACCAGCACGGTGTCGCCCACCTTGAGCGGCTCCTCGCCCGAGGCGACGCAGGTTGCCTCGTTCGCCGGGACGTGCCCTTCCGACTTGCCACCAATATCGACCAGGATGCCCTCCCGGTCGATCGCGACGACCGAGCCCTCGATCACGTCGCCGCGCCGAAGCACGGCATAACTCGTGCCCATCTTGGCGTCGAGAAGCTCTTGCATCGTCAGACCGTTTTCGTCGGTCGAGTGGTCTTGGTAGCTCTTCACGAGGGTCACGCCAAACCTGCGAATCCTCAAGCAGCCAACAGCTTCTGGGACTCGCCCGAGTATATACCCCGCACGAGGAATTCGCAAAGCATTCGGCGGCGCGCCGGCGACCCTTGCCCACGCCCTCTCCCCTCCTCAGCCCGGACCGCCCTTTATCTTGAAGGTCGGCGGCACCGGCCCCCATCATGCGGGTGCTTCCCTGCTGAAAGCACGCTTGACAAGCGGATGGACGCTTTCTAGCATTAGCTCGCCAGCTTGCCAGCTTCATCGGCACCGCAGGCTGGACAACGCGCCGAGGCAAACTGCAGATGACGCGATGGCGCTTGGTGACGCTCGCCCTCGTGCTGGCGGTGGTTGCGCCAGCCTCTCTGCTGACGGCTGACCTCGCGTTTGGGGCTCCGCCGCGCGATTATCCCGTCCCGAACGGCCACTTTTTTTCTCAAGCCAATGGGGATGACCGAAGCCCCTATGGATTCACTGTCTCAGACAATGGCGGTGACCTGTTCTACACCGAATTCCAACGCTACGGCGGTGTCAGCGTTCTCGGCTATCCCATCTCGCGCCGCTTTCTCCTTGACGGCTTTCCCTCGCAGGCGTTCCAGAAAGGTATCCTGCAATGGCGGAAGAATGAAAACCGGGCCGTCTTCGTTAATGTGTTCGATAAGCTGAGCGAGGCGGGCTACGATGATTGGCTGCGGACGGTTCGTCTTGTGCCAAACCGCACGATCCCGGAGGAGCCGAGAAACGTTCCCTTCGAACAGATCATTGTCACCCGCCAAGCAGTCCTCAACGACAATCCGCAAATCCGCGCTGCCTACTTTGCCGCGAGAGACCCCCTCCTTCAGTACGGTCTGCCGACCTCGCGCATCGAAGACCTGGGACCGGTTTATGTGGTCCGTCTGCAGCGGGCTGTGATCCAGCTCTGGAAGACCGACCAGCCGTGGGCACGGGCGGGGCAGGTGACGATCGCCAACGGCGGCGACATCTTCAAAGAGGCGGGGATGATTGAGAGCGGCCCCGCAACCCCGCATCCCGCCCCGGGATATGAGGGTCACGGTCCGGCCCCTGTGCTGCGCGCTCCCGCCGTCACGCCGCGCCCCGCTCAACCGGCCGACCGCGCGGCCGCGGCCCGTCCCGCCGCGTCGGCGACCCCCGTCCCGAGCAGTGCGGGCACAATTGTGCGGCAGATCGACCCGCGTCGCCGCACCCAGCCCGCCTACCTCCAAGAGGTGCCGAACGCCGACTTCATCATCATCAAATTACGCCAGCGCACGGCTTGCGAAAACGCCTGGATGGGCCACGGCTTCTTTGAAGTGCAGGATAAAGACGGTCGCCCTCTTGACAAGGTGACGATCGTCACCCAGAGCGGCGACACGATCGTCCGGCACATCTCGGGAACCAAAGCGCCCGGCAAGGTCGAGGCCTATTTCTACCGCGGCAATTGGACTGCTTGGGTCGAGAAGGATGAGAACGGCCGCCCCGTCACCTCCGACCGCGCCGTGAATATGGACACGATGATCTTTACGATCACCCCTGAGGAGCACGCGGAGCGCTTCTGCAACGGCGTCGAGACCATCACGGTCGGCCACTACTCCTATGACGTGACGTTCCGCAAGGTGCGCTAGCGCGGCGCTTCCTGCTCGAGCGCAGGAGTGGCGGCCGCTTTGCTCGGGCGCCCCGCTGCGCTCTCGCCGCGGGCCGGCGTCTGGGGTGAAGAGCGGCGCCGCCGCTTCGGCTGCCGTCCTAGGCGCGGTTTGGGCGGGGTCGGGATGCTTCCTTCAAGCGGTTCGGCGATCAACACCCCCGCCTCGAGGTCGATCGCGAGCACCACATCCTCGATAGCAGGGAGATAGAGCAAACCGTGCGGCGTTGCGACGACATAAACGTCGTTGGCGCCGGTAAAGAGCACATCAGTGACCGTGCCGAAAACCCGGCCCTGCCGGTCTTGGACGCGAAGCCCCACGAGCTGATGAATGTAAAATTCGCCCTCCGGCAGCGGGGGGAGTTCTGCTTTCGGGACGAGCAGAAACTCGCCGCGCAGCGCTTCGGCAGCGGTGCGGTCAGTGACCTCTTCGAGCGTGATCGTTGCGTTGGCGCCCATGATGCGTGCCTCGCGGAGGCGCATGCGGCGGCTGGCGACGATAAATTCGCGGCCGGGAACCAGCCGCTCAGGGAAATCCGTCTCGAGGCGCACCCGCAGCGCACCTTTCAGCCCGAAGGCGCCGACGATCTGGCCGACAGCGACGAACTCGTCCGGCACCTCTCGCGGTCGCCGGGGCGGCGCGGGACGATCGGTCACTCGATTTCGAGAACGTACCGGCCGCCGGAGCGGGTGGCCGCAGCCTTAAGCAGCGTCCGCATGGCGCTTGCGATGCGGCCCTGTTTGCCGATGACCCGCCCCATATCATCCGGGGCGACCCGGAGCTCGAGGATGGTCGAGTTGCGGCCCCGCACTTCGCGCACCTGCACCTGCTCGGGGTGGTCAACAATCGACGAAGCGATATATTCGATCAGTGCTTTCATCGTCATCGGCGGCTACGCCTTATTGGCGGCAAGCTGCTTGAACTTCTCCGTGATGCCGGTAATAGCGAGCAGCTTCGCGACTCGATCGGTCGGTTGAGCGCCGTTGCGGAGCCAGCGCAAGGCTTTCTCTTCGTCGATGACAATCGTCGACGGTTCGGTGCGCGGGTTGTAGTGGCCGATTATCTCGATGAAAGCGCCATCGCGCGGAGAGTGCGCGTAGGCGGCGACGACACGGTAGGTTGGTTTCTTCTTCGACCCCATGCGGCGAAGACGAAGTCGTACCATAACGTTCCTCTCAGCTGTTGCAGCAGAAAAGTATAGAACTGTTTCGCGCCCGGGGCGAGGAGAGGGCGCTACTTCGGAGTAGGGATGTAGGCGCCCGTCGGCTTTCTGCCGAGCGCATACGCAGTCGATGTTTTGAGGCCGGCGACGCCGGTAATGATCGGCAGCAGCAGCGGCATCATCACGTAGAAAAGCGCCATTTCGACGACCCGGCGCCAAACCGGCGCGCGATCGGGCACGTAGAGCGGGGCTGCAAGCAGCCGCCAGAAGACGACAAGGCCGAGCACCGTAACGATCGAGAGGAAGAACGGCAGCCCCATCTCGAGCGGGGTTAAGTCGTAGCGAGGATAGAGCGTCTCGACCACGCTGCGCGCAGCAAGAAATCCCCAGCCCGGCAGGATGGTCAGCGTATCCCGCTCGATCCCCGCCCACAGTTTCCAGGCGGTGAAATAGGGCGCGCCGGCTTTCACCGACTCAATGAACTCGTCGAGCGGCCCTTCTCGCCACCGCGCGCTCTGCCGGAACAGAACGCGGAAGCTCGTCCAGTAATCCTGCAGCCGGGCCCAGACGGTTCGGCCCGTCTCAAAGATCATCACCGGATAGACGTAGGTGGGCACTGGGAGGCCAGTCACCGCAAAATCGTCGCCATACCGCATCCGGAGCCGCAGCTCGACCCCGCTGTCCTGACTGTGGGACTGGGTCGGCCAGAAGTCGACCGAGTGCAGCAGCTGCAGGCTCGCAGCGGCGCCTGTGAAAGCGACTTCCGGCCAGCGGTTCCACCCTAAAGTCAGGGCGGAGGTCCCGAGCGCCGCGATCCGGCTATGGAGCGGCGCTGCCCAATAATCGATCGTGAACATGACGACCGGCTGATAGACGCGTTTGTGCCGGTTGGGGTCGCGAAGGAATGTCGTCAGGAGACAGGCGAGATAGTTCGGATGGAGGCGAGTATCGGAGTCGAAATCGGCCACGATCACTTTCGCCGGGTCGCCGCCCGCGCGAACGACCTCGTCGTACAAGATCCGCCCGGTGTAGTGCATCGCGCTGCTGGGCCCCGGCAGGACATCCGGCTCGACCGGATGGAGGATCTGGCGGACCCGAAGACGGCCGGCGAATTCGGCCGCGAGGCGTTCGATCAGCGGCGGCGTGATCGGGTCGGTCACCTCGGTTGCGTACACGACCTCCACCTGGCGGAGCCCCGCTGGGTCTGGCCAGGCGCTGTTCAGCACCGACTGCAGCGAGGCGCGCAGCATCTCGACATTCTTCTCGCGGAACGCCCGCACGAGAAGGATGAGCCGATAGTCCTGCCAGCCATCGCATTGGGCGAGCTGGGCAGCCCAGTCTTCCGCAGCGGCACGCTGGACCGGGGCGTAGTTCCGGATCGCCCCGAGCCCGAAGCGAAGGACTTTGAAGAAGAAGATCCCCGTCGCGATCAGCACAAACGCGAGGCCCGCCATCGGGTGGATCGCCGTCAGCCATATCGGCGCAAGGACGATCAGCCACGCGAAAAGCCCGGGGTAGGCCTCAATAAACCGATCGCGGAGCGAGACATGTGCTCGCGCGGCGGCCGCGCTGGCAAGTCGCTCTTCGCGAGGGCGGACTGAGTTTTCCATCTCAAGACGTCCTTCGAGCGGCAATTGGAACAATTGCGTCGCGCTGCCTGAGAGTCTCGCCACTGTCACATGGGAGCCGAGGCGCGACACAGCAAGAGGGGCGCCCGCGCGTGCCGAGTCCGCCGGCAGTATATCAATCACTCATTTCTTCAGCAACCGCTCGCCTGCCTGACTGCTCGATCAGCGCGAGCCGTTAACCGTTCTCTCGCCGTGCCGCCTTCCATCGTCGCCCGCTGAGCAATTGGGTACACTTCGGTAGCGATGTGCAGCACGTTCGCGCGGCGAAAGACCCCGCTTCTCGTTGGGCTCAGCCGACCTCGGCGCGGGAGCGCGGGGGGGTGATCGGACGCCGTCGTTTTCTCCAGTTGGCGGGCGCGGCTGCGGGGCTGGCGTCGGTCCGCTGCGCGCCGATCCTGCCGGCCAGCACCGACATCGGCCCGCCGCTTATCCAGCCGGGGGGGATGCTGCGCGTGGCGGTTGCTGGTGAACTGCCGAGCGGCGACCCGCTGGTGACAACGCCCGCGAACCAGGTCCTGTGTGGGCTGCTCTACAGCCGGCTTCTGCGCCCCCGCGCGGGCGCTGGAGTGCCCTACGACTCGGCCGAGATTATCGAAGACCTCGCCGAGAAGTGGGAACAGGTCGATGACTATGTCTACATCTTCTATCTGCGCCGCGGGGTCCGCTGGCACGACCTCCCGCCGGTCGCTGCCCGGGAGGTCGTCGCTGATGATGTCCGGCTGACCCTCGAACGGCTGATCGCGCTGCGGCCTGCCGCCGCCCCGCTCGCCTTCGGCGCCATTGACCGGATTGAGCTGCCCGACCGCTACACCCTCAAGCTGACGCTCCGCGAGCCCCTTCCGTCGATCATCGCGGCGATTGCCAGTCCTCTTGCGCGGATTGTGCCGGCGGAGCTGATCGATCGCGAAGTCGACCTGCGGCGTCATCCCGTCGGCTCGGGCCCCTTCCTGCTGCCGCGTCCCGACCGCAGCGGCCGGATTGTGCTCCGCAAAAACCCCGGCTATTTTCGCTCCAGCCAGCCCTATCTCGAGGCGGTGGAGCTGGTCTTGGTGCCGGACCGCGCCACAGAACTGGCGCTGCTCAAAAACCGAGAGAGCGACCTCGGCATCGAACCGGCCGGGCTGCTGCAGAGCGAGGCAGACGCGCTGCGCGCCGCGAACCCCGACCTCGTCATCAGCCGCATCCAGCGGCCGACCGTCATCCTGCTCGGCTACAACGACGCCCGCGCGCCGTTCCACGACGTCCGCCTCCGTCAGGCAGTCTCGCTCGCGCTCGACCGGCGGCGCCTGGCGAGCGAGGCGTATGGCGAGAATTATGTCTTGTCTGGGCATGTCCCGCCGTCGGTAGCGGACTGGGCGCTTTTCCCGGACGAGGTAGAACGGTTGTGGGGGCGCCGAGACATCGCCCGAGCGCGCGCGCTCTGGGCAGAGGCGGCCGTTGTCGACCCGGGCGAGCTGACGTTGCTGGTGCATCCCAGCGCTGACCTTGGCGGGCTCGCCGACGGGATCGTGGAGCAGCTTCGGGAGGCGGGGATCCGCGCTCGCCTCTCTCGTCTCGAGCCGGTTCTGCTCGGGCGGGCGCTTGCTGACCGCGCTTTCGACCTCCTACTCATCCAGCCCGCGCCCTCGACCGAATTCGATGACTGGACCGGCGCGCTCTACAGCGCGGCCTCCCCGCGCAATCTCTGGGGCTATGTCGACCGCCGGTTTGAGGAGCTGCTCCTTCGCACGCGCCGCGGCCCGGACCGAGAAGGACGCCGTCGCGCGGCGCTCGACCTCCAGCGCTACCTTGCCGATAAGGTTCCGGTCGCCCCCCTCTTCTCGCCAGTGCACTACTATGCTGTTGCCGCGAACGTGAAGGGCTGGGCGCCCCATTGGTCCGCCGGCTTGCCCGGCCTCGATGAGGCGTGGCTTTACCGCCCGCCGCTCCCGACACCGACCGGGCGGGGATAAGCAATGCCCACGGAGACAATCCTTGGTCGGCACGCGGTCAGCGAGGCGCTTCGCGCCGGGCGTCCCATCCGTCGGCTGCTGGTGGTCGGCGCGCGGGGGCTTGTGCCTCCGTCGTACCACGATCTCGCCGCGCTCGCCCGGCAGCACGACATCCCGGTGCACATCGTTAACCGCCAAACGCTCGACCGGCTCGGCGCTCAGCATCAAGGAATTGCGGCGGAGGTGGAGCCGTTCGCCTACGTTGAGCTCGACGCGCTCTTCGAGGCGGCAGCCGCAAGCGGGCGCCCCTTCTTGGCCGTCGTGCTCGACTCGGTTCAAGATCCCCAGAACTTCGGAACACTTCTCCGCACTGCTGCCGCGCTTGGCGCCCACGGCATCCTTCTTCCGAAGCACCGGTCGGTAGCCGTCACCCCGGCAGTGGAGCGCGCCTCTGCCGGCGCCGTATCGCGGCTGCGTATCCACCGCGCCACGAACCTTCCCCGAGCGCTCGACCAGCTCCGAGAGCGGGGAGTGTGGGTGTATGGGATCGATGCTCGCGCTCCCCTGCGCTACGATCAGGTGGACCTGACCGGGCCGATTGCTCTTGTCGTCGGCTCGGAGGGAGCCGGGATCAGTCGTCTCGTCGGCGAACACTGCGACCGGATGCTCCGCGTGCCGATGGCCGGCGAATTCGACTCCCTGAACGTCGCGGTCGCCGGCTCAATCGTCTTGGCCGAAGTCTTCCGCCAGCGCGAGCGAGTAGGCGAAGCGGCGGAAGGGCCGCTCCCCCCGAAGCAGGCCAAGGCGAGCTCCGCCGCCGGCGCGCGCGAGACCGCGCCAGTCTCTGCTCCTCCGACGCCCGGCCTGCCCCGGCCGACCCCTGACCGCCAGCCGACGCGGGCTCAGGGCGGGAAGCGACGCTCCGGTCGGCCGCCGGGCATGGGCGGGCGGGGACGCCCCGGCCGCCGGAAATGATGCGGCTGCTGCTCCTCTCGGCGTCGCCGCGCCGGCGCGACCTCCTTGCTGCAAGCGGCCTCTCTTTTGAGGTCTGCCCAGTCGCCATCGACGAGACCCCCCGCCCCGGGGAGTCCCCCGCGCAGCTCGCGGAGCGGCTGGCCCGCGAAAAAGCGGCCGTGGCCCCGGTGCGCGACGCTTGGGGCATCGCCGCCGACACCGTCGTTGCCCTCGAAGGCGAGGTGTTCGGCAAGCCGGCAACCCCCGAGGAAGCGGTCGCGATGCTTCGCCGGCTGCGCGGCCGCTGGCATGAGGTGTATACCGCAGTCGCCGTTCGCCGTCCGGATGGCGTTCTCCTCTCCGCGGTTGACCGCACCCGTGTCCTCATGCGCTCGTATAGTGACCAGGAGATCGCCGCCTACGTCGCGAGCGGCGACCCGCTCGACAAAGCGGGAGCGTATGCAATCCAGCATCCGGGCTTCCGGCCGGTCGAGCGGATCGAAGGGCGATACGATACTGTCGTCGGGCTGCCGGTACCCCTGGTCATGCAGCTGCTCGATGCTGCCGGCTGGCCGCTCAGGTCAGCCGCAAGTCCGCAATAAGGTCGGTCTCGCTCGTCTGGATCGCGAGGATTCGAAAGCCGACAGCATTCCGGTAGGCGTTCATGCGGGTGTTGATCGCCTCCTCAACGACCTCGGCAATCTGCCCCCGAAACGGCAGGAGCAGGAGTGAGGAGCTGAGAGGCGTCACCGCAATGCGGTTTCCCGCCAAGGAAAGCTGCCCCGTAAACGAGAGGGCGAGGTCGCGCGCGCCGACCGGACGCGCGCGCAGGACGATGATGTTGCCAGGGCGGATGTCGAGGTCAACGGTGTCGATGCCGGCGCCGATCCCGCTGGTCGGGATCGACTGGTTGGCAACGGAATTGAGATACGCCTCTGAGATCCGAAGCTGCACGTCATAGCGTCCCGGTGGGCGGGGCGTCGGCTCGGGGAGCAGCTCCGGAAAAGGCGTCGGCGTTGCGGCGGGAACGAGGACCGGAAGTTCGGTAGGGGTCGGCGCTGCTGGGCTCGCGCCGAAGGTGACCGGCTCGGCGAACTGGGCGACGATTGTCGCCGCCGCCGCGTAGCCGAGAAGGAGCAGCAGCGCGAGGGTTCCTACCGCGCCGAGCGCCATCATGCCGAGGGAATAGAGACATGAATGGACCGGGGGACTAAGGGTCGGGTCGGGTCGGCGGCCCGGCTTGATCACGCCTCATCTCCTACAGTGATGTTTTAACGCCGTCGGCCAGTGTTCGTTCCGCCTCCTTGACTCCTTGCTGCTCGCGCTCGAGAATCGCGTCGGACCCGGACAGGATGGCCGAAAGGGGGCGTGCCATGCGGATTCTTTGGGTGCTGGCGCTTGCGCTGGCGCTGATCATTCCGGCGAACGTGTCGGCGCAGGAGCCGAGAGCGGGGCGGATCGCGTTTGCCGGACCGTTCGGCCTCTGGACGATCGGGAGCGACGGGCGCGGTGAACAGCTGCTTCCCAGCGGGGTGGGCGCCGACATGCCGGCGTGGTCCCCGGATGGCCGCCGCCTCGTCTACGTCATCAGCGGCACGCCGGAAGCAGGGGTCTGGCTGCTCGACCTGCAGGACGGCTCCCGCCGCCTCCTGACGCGCGATCTCTGGCGCTGGCCGGCCTGGTCTCCCGATGGCCGCGCGATCGCGTTTACGCTGCCGCATCCGTTCGGCTCTGACCTCGGCATCTGGGACCTCCAAGTAGGCGCCGGCGTCATCATCGCTACTGGCGGGTTCAATGAAGCGCCCTCGTGGTGGCTCGACGGCTCGCGCCTGCTTTTCAGCCGGAATGGCGAAATCTGGAACATTCGCGTTGATGGCGGCGAGGCCGGGCCCCTGCCGGGGCTCGCGGGGATACGAGCGCTGCAGGCTGCTTGGTCGCCGGACGGCTTGCGGCTTGCCTACCTCACGACACCCAGAGAACGCAGCTTCGACGACCCGACCGCGCCGGTCCAATTGTGGGTCGCAACGAGCGAAGGGTTTGACGGCCAGTGGATCGCCCAGGGCGCGATCGACCGGACGCAGCGGATCAGCTGGTCGCCGGATGGCAACCAGATCGCTTTCGCGGTCCTCTCCGGCCTCGGGTCGGATATCTACACCATCTACCGAACGGGCGGAGAGTGGCAGCGCCTCTCGGACGGACGCAATCCGGCGTGGCGGCCGGCGGTGCCGGACGTGACGCGCCCTGTCTCACCGGTGTGCGCGATCGCTCCGGAACGGCTGTATGCCGACGCCTTCCGGAAAGTGCCCGCGCTCCAACAGTATATCGGCTGCCCCACCGACCAGATCTCCTCGGTGTATGGGGTGATGCAGGAGTTCGAAGGCGGGTTCCTCTACTACCGGACCCTGCCGAGCGGCACGACGACATGGGTGTTCTTCAACGACGGCACGTGGACTGCCGGCGACCCCCGTCCGCTGCTCGCAGCGCCGATCGTTCCGCCGCCGCCCGGCCGCTTCGTGCCGAGGAATGCCTTCTTCAACGTGTGGGTTGCCCTTGGCGGCCCCGTGTCGCGGCTTGGCTGGGCGACGACCGAAGAGACGGGCTTCCCGAGCGACGGGCAGCCGTATGAACGCGGCCTCGCGTTTGCGGGGAACAATCGCGTTATCTTCCTCAACGTCGACGGGACGTACCAGATGGTGCTGCTGCCCTAGCGTCCGCTGCCCCTATAGCGGCGGGGGCGCTGCTCTCAGCGCTCAGCAGCCGCCTTCCCGCTGCGTCGCGGTGAAGCCGCGCGCATTCTGATATGATCCTTCGCGATTCTCTCAATACCGCGCCCAGCGCGCCACAGGAGACGAGGTGCAGGAGCTTCGCGGGGTTCAGCTCGGCCCCTACGTCCTCGAACGCGAAATTGGCCAGGTCGGGGCGGCGCGTGTCTTTGTCGGGATGCAGACGACCCTCGGCCGTCGCGTTATGGTGAAAGTCCTCAACCTCTCTGGCGCTGTCAGTCCGACGGTTATCGAGCGGTTCAAACGCGAAGCGGCCGCGATCTCGCGGCTGCGCCATCCGCATATCGTTACTGTCCACGACTTTGGAGAAGAGAGCGGTCTGCTGTACCTCGTGACCGAGTATGTCGAGGGCGGCACCCTCGCCGAGCGCCTCGGCCAGCCGCTGCCGTTCATCCAGGCCTACCTGATCATTTCCCAGGTTGCGAGCGCCCTCGACTATGCCCACTCGCGCGGGGTGATCCACCGCAACGTCAGCCCCGATACCTTGCTGCTCGTTGAGCGGGGCGGCCCGCGGAGCCTCCTCGACGGCAATGCCCATCCGTGGGTCCTGCTCTCTGACTTCAGTCTCGTCAAGCTGACCGACCTGCCGACGGTGACAGGCAATGCCGCGCTCTTCGGCGCACCGTATTACATGAGCCCCGAACAGGCCCAGGGCTTGCCTGTCGATAAGACGACCGACATCTACTCCTTAGCGATCGTCGCTTTCGAGCTGTTGACGGGCCATGTGCCTTTTGGCGGCAACACCGCCTTCGAGGTAGCGAATAAGCACATCACCGAGCCGCTGCCGAGCGTGCGTCTTGTCGTCCCCGACCTTCCTCCCGAGATCGATCGCGTGCTCCAGACCGCGGCGGCCAAGTACCCGCGCGAGCGCTATCAGTCAGCCGGAGACTTCGCCGACGCGTTCGCGCGAGCGGGAGGGATCGAGCCGACCGGGCGCGACGCGTCTCTCATCACGCCTAGCGTCGGAAACGGCGTTGCGCCGGCCTTCCCGGCGGGCGAGCCGGTCGACGACGAAGACGAAGCGCCGATCCGGCCGCTCCCCTCTTGGGCGATCCCCGCTGGGGGCGCGACGATCGGTTTGCTCTTTATCTGCCTCGCCATATTCTGCGGCCTTAATATCGTGGGTCCGGCGGTCAGCCGCGCTCTCGGGCTGACGACGACCCCAACTCCCACTGCGACCCCAACTGTCCGCCCGGTGCTGCCGGCAGCAACCGGCACCGTGACTGGCACGGCCGGAACAGCGGCGACGCCGACGATCCCCGTGCCGACGGTTGTTGTGACGGGGGCAGTCATCTTTCCTTCCGACGCCGAGGCCGTCCAGAATGTTGTCCGCCAGAGCAACGTTGTTTGGGCGAGGGCAGTGGGCAAGGGCGGCACTACTGATGAACTGAGCACGGTCTTCGCCGGACGCTGGCTGAACCTGATCACCAGCCAGGTCCGCGCTCTGCGCAGCAATCAGCAATACCGCGACGCCCAGCTGCTCGACCTCCGGATCGAGTCCATCGAATTCCAGAGCAATACCTCGGCGACCGTGCGGACCGTCGAGCGGTGGAACGACACGCTGCGGGCCGAGAACGGAACGCTCATTACGACCAATCCATCCAATCTTCGTCAGGAGTACGATCTCGAGCGGATCAACGGGAGATGGTACGTCGTTGACTCTCGGATCCAGCGCGGCTAGCCGCTACCCCCCGAACCGTGGTGACGTCCTCCTCCCGCGTTGATACTCCCCGCATGCTGACGAGGTTCCCAGGGCGCTTGCAGCGGTCTCAGCCGCCTGCTGCGCTCAGCGTCGGCGACTGGATCACGGCGGCCTTCCTCGCAGTCGCGGCGTTTCTGCTCTACCGCCAGACCCTCGCGCCCTCGGTCGTCGCCCTCTTCGATGACACGCTCGAGTTTCCCCTTGCTGCCCACCAGTTCGCCATCCTCCACCCAACGGGCTATCCGCTCTATGCGCTTTTGCTGGGGCTCTTTGCCCTTCTGCCGGTAGGCGAGCTCGCCTACCGTGTCAATCTCCTCTCGGCTGTCGCCGGCGCGGCGGCCGTCGGCGGAATGGCAGTGCTCATCCTCGTCCTCGCTGTCGGCTCGCGGCGGGCGAGCGACCGCGTGGGGGCAGCGGTCGGCGCGCTGCTGCTTGCCGGCTCGAGTGTGTTCTGGTCGCAGGCGATCGTCGCCGAGGTGTACACCTTGGCGGCGGCGCTTGCGCTCTTCGCTGTCCTCGCTACCCTTCGCGCTCTCCGCTGCGGCCGGGGCTGGAGCTGGGTCGCGTTTGCAGTTGGGCTGGGCCTTGCGCATCACCGCACCTTCGTCCTCCTCCTGCCTGCCCTTGCGCTCGCGGCGGCGGCGGCCGGCGCGCTCCCTCCTCCTCGCCGGTGGTGCCCGAGCGTGCTCCTGCGAACATGGTGGCCGCTCGCTCTTGGGCTGCTGCTCTATCTCTACCTCCCGCTTCGAGCCTCGGTCGGCTCAATCGACGGAACCTACCGCAACGACCTCCCCACCTTCCTTGGGTGGGTGACCGGCGCGGTCTACGGCGGCTTTCTCGGGGAGAACCCGCTCGCGCGTCCGGGCAACCCGCTCCTTGCGTATGCGCAGCTTGTGATCAGCCAGTTGACGCCGCTCGGCCTCATCTTGGCCGCGCTCGGCTTCGGCTGGCTGCTCGCGCGCTCGTGGCCGCTCGCGCTGCTGCTTGGGGCGTGGTATGTCCCGACAGCGCTCTTCGCGCTCCTCTACCGCGTTGCCGACCCTGAGGTTTTTGCGCTGCCCTCCTTGCTTCCGCTCGCTGCGGCGGCGGGCGTTGGCGGGGTCGCGCTCGGGCGCGGCCTCGCGAATGTCGTCCTCCGCTGGAGCATGCCGTGGCGGGCGATTGCTCGCGCCGGAGGCGGCATCGTGCTCGCCGCGCTCGTGGTGGCGCCAGCGAGCGCGGTGATCGCGAACTACGACGATGTTGACCTGAGCAGCGAACTGACCGCGCGCGCGTACGGGCTCGACGCCCTCGCCCAGCCGTTGCCGGCGAGCAGCGCCATCATCGCATTGCTCGGCGAAGCGTCGCTGTTCCGCTACCTCCAAACTGCTGTCGGAGCGCGCCCGGACATCGCCGTCCGCTTTGCCGACCGGGAAGAAGCGCGGCTTGCTGCTGTTCAAGCTGCGCTCGACGAAGGCCGCGAGGTGTACGTGACGCGGCCTCTTTCCGGACTGGCTGAGCGCTACCATCTCAGCGGCGTCGGCCCGCTAATCGCTGTCGAGCGTCTGCCCGCGGAGACCCTGCCGCCAGGGGTGCGGCCGGTCAACCGGCTTCTCGGCGAGATCGAACTGCTCGGTTACACCAGCGAGATCATTTTCGGCTATGGCCTCGGCCCGGGGGGGCCGTCAGACCTTCGTCCCGCCGCTCGGTCGGTGCGCGTGACCCTCTTCTGGCGGGCAAGCGCGCCGATTGCCCAAGACCTCGTCACCTTTGTCCACCTCCAGGAGCCCTCTGGCGAGCGCTGGGCCCAGTCGGATAGCCGGCCGGTTCGCGGAGCGTATCCCGCGCCCCTGTGGAGACCGGGCACCATCGTCGCCGACGTCCACGACCTCCCGCTGCCGCTCGGCACGCCCCCCGGCGACTACATCCTCGTTGGCGGGCTCTATCAGGCGGCAGGCGAAGGGAGGGTGGCGCCCCAGAGTGTCCGCGAGGTGCGCCTTGGCCCTCAGTTTCTCGACCCCCGCCCTGGCGGCTACACCCGCGCTCGGCTCGACCTTGACCCAGCGTTCGCGCGCTTCAGCGGTGTCACCCTAATTGGCCAGCGCCTGCCGAAAGGGTCGGTGCCGCCGGGGGGGCAGTTGCCGCTGGAAACCCTCTGGCGCAGCGAGCGCGAGATGGCTTCCTCGCTCACCCTGACGGCAGAGCTGCTCGGCGAGGGCCGAACGGTGCCGCTCGGCAGCGCGCCGCTTGGCGGACGCTACACCACGGTTCGCTGGCAGCCCGGCGAGATCGTGCGCGACCGCGAGACGTTTCGGCTCCCGCCCGACCTGCCCGATGGGCGCTATCAGCTTCGGATCTCGCTCGGCGAAGGAACGCGCCATGTCCTCGGGTCGATTGAAGTCGTCGGCCGCCAGCGGCTGTTCCAGCTGCCGGCGCCGCCTCCCAATCGAACGGCTGTCCGCTTCGTCGGAGGGCCGGAGCTGCTTGGCTGGACGGCGAAACGCGTGGGCAGTGCGCCGGAACAGCGCGCCGAGATCACGCTCTACTGGCGCTCGGCCGGCCCGCTCGACAGGGACTACAGTGTCTTTGTCCATCTCGTTGCAATGAACCGGATCGTGGCCCAGCACGACGGCCAGCCGGCAGACGGCACCGCCCCAACGACGGGCTGGGTGCCGAACGAGTACATCATCGACCGTCACCGTGTTCCGCTCCCTGCCGGCCTTCCGCCCGAGCAGCTTCGGCTCGTCGTGGGGATGTATGACCCCGTGACCGGTCGCCGTCTCCTCTCTCCTCGCGGCGACGCGGTCGATCTCGGGCCGCTCCGGTTTGAGCCATGATGAGCGTCCCGGCGCGGCGTCTCCGCCGAGCGGCCGTGCCGGCAGTTGCCGCTCCCGGCACCTTCCTGCTCGGCGCAGTTGGGGTGCTGCTGCTGGCTGCAGCTGCGCGCTTCTACAATCTCGGCGCGTCCAGTCTCTGGTATGACGAAGGGTTCAGCGCCTTCGTCGCGAGCGAACCGCTTCCCGAGCTCATCGCGCATACCGCCCGCGATATCCATCCTCCGCTCTACTATCTCTTGCTTCATGGGTGGATGCAGGCAGCGGGACGGAGCGACGTTGCTCTCGCATTTTTCTCGCTCGTCTTCGGTCTGCTCTCGGTTGCGCTCGTCATCGCGCTCGCCCGGCGCTGGTTTGGCGACGGGGCAGGGCTCTTGGCCGGACTGGCTGCTGCCGTCAATCCCTTCCAAATCTGGTACTCCCAAGAAGTGCGGATGTACACCCTCGCCGCCTTCTTAGGGCTGCTCGTTCTCGCCGCCGCGGGGCGGGGCGAGCGTCGCGATAGCGCTCTCTACGTCGCGGCCGCAGCCGCTGGCCTCTTCGTCCTCTATTACCTCGCTTTTCTGCTGGTCACGCTTAACCTAGTCATGCTGGGAGCGTTCGTCGTGAAGCGGCGGCTGCTTGGGCAGTGGACGCCGCGCCGCTGGCTGATCGCTCAAGTGCTGGTGCTGCTGCTCTACCTGCCGTGGCTGCCGATCGCGGTGCGGCACGCGCTTGCGCCGGCGGTGCCGCCGTGGCGCGACTTCGTTCCGCCCGACGCGGCGCTGCTGGAGAGTGTCGCGGTCTTCGCGGCCGGGCAGCTGGCGACGCCGCAGATCCCCCTCACGCTGCTTGTCGTCGGGCTGGTCCTTGCTGCGCTCGGCACGGTGAGCCCGACCGCCGGCCGCATGCCGGTTTTCCTCATGCTCGCCGCCGTCGCGGGACCGGTTCTCCTGATCGTGGCAGTCTCCTTCGTCACCCCGCTCTATCATCCGCGCTACCTCTTCCCCTTCAGCCTCCCGGTGAGCGTGGTGGTCGGCGTGGGGATGGCGCGCCTGCTTGCCGCGGCGCCCCCGCTGGGCGCGGCGGCGCTGGCGGCTCTTCTGCTCGGCTCGGCAAGCGCCGTGCACGCCTATCACACCGACGACCGGATCGCGCCTGACGACTACCGCGCTGCCGTCGCCTATCTCGCGGAGCGCTGGCAGCCGGGCGACGCGCTGCTCATGAATGCCGGCTATATCTATGCTCCCTTCGTCCACTACTGGCCGCATCCCATCGGCTGGCGCGGCCGCCTCACCGACAGCCCGCCCCCGACCGAGGGAGCGATTGTCTACCAGACGGGAACGATTGATGGCCCGCCGGGCCTCGGCGGCGGTGACCCGCGCGCCGATTTCTACTCGACGACGTGGGCAGAGACTGAAGCTGCTCTTCAGCGCATCGCCGCTCGCCACGCCCGGCTCTGGGTGCTGCGCGGCTACGATACTGTCACCGACCCCCGGGGACAGATCCGCCAGTGGCTGACCGACCACGGTCGCCCGTTTGAGGATGTCGTCTTTCGCGGCCCAAGCAACATTCGCGTTCAGGGCTGGATTGTCGGCGAGGCGCCTCCCGAACGCGCTGCGGCGACCGACGGCCCGCTGACGGCGGGATATCGCCCCGTGCGCGGCGATGTGACGGCCGGCGGCTCCGCGCGCGTGGCGATCGCTTGGCGTCCTGACGCGCCGGTCGATCGCCCGCTGCGCGCCTATCTTGCCCTGGTCGATGAGGAGGGCCGGATTTGGGCGCAGCAGGACGATCCTGCAGTCGGCCCGGCGTGGACCGCCGCCGCCTGGCGCCGAGGGCAGTGGACTCCAGACCCGCGCGCGTTTCGCATCCCGCCCGGCACACCGCCCGGCGACTACCGGGTTGAGCTCGGCGCCTACTTCCCCGGCGGCAGCGCGATAGAGTTCGAGACCGCCGCCGGGCGGGCGTGGCGCCTTCCGGTCGGCGAGCTGACCGTTCGCCGCGGCATCGGCCTTGCCGACCCGAAAGTGCTGCTCCCGGTCGGCCGAGAGCTCGCGCCGGGACTGTGGCTGGTAGGGGCCGATTTTGGGCAGTTCGAGGTGCGCGAGGGCGAGACGCTCCGTCCCACCCTCGTCTGGCGGGCGCGCTCTTCCGCGCCGGCAGGGACAATCGCCCTGCGGCTGGTGATGAAAGAAGGACCCGTTGCCGCGATGACGGCGGGTGAACCGCTCGGCGGGCGCTACCCCCTGCGGGAGTGGCGCGCTGGCGAGCTGGTCCGCGATCCTCGCGAACTGCCGATCCCCGCCGGCGTCGAGGGGATCGGCACGCTGGAAGTGTCGGCGGGGCAGGGATGGCATCCTCTCGCTGAAGTGCGGGTGGAAGGACGGCAACGACGGTACGATGTTCCGCGTCTTGGCCAGCCGTTCGGCGCGCGCCTTGGCGACGTCGCCGAGCTTGTCGCCGCAGCCATTGCTGAGGGCAGGCCGGCGCAGGTCACCCTCGTCTGGCGCGCTGCCGGACGGACCGAGACGAGCTACACCGTCTTTCTCCAAGCGCTGGATGCGGCCGGGCGGATCGTTGCCCAGCGCGACCTTCCCCCCCTCGGCGGCGCGGCGCTTACCTCAAGCTGGCTGCCGGGCGAAGTGATCGTGGATGAAATCGCCCTCACTCCGCGGCCGGACGTTCCGGCGGGGCCATACCGCCTCATCGTCGGCCTCTATGACCCTCGCACAGGCACTCGTCTCCGGCTGCCGAGCGGGGATGATTATGTGGAAATCGGCACCGTGCGTTTCGAATGACCCTCCGCCGCCTCGGGCGGCGAGGATCGGCCCTCCGCGGCGCAGACCCCGGCGGCGGAACGCGAACGCCCAGCGTGCGCCAGAGCACTGAAATTCTGCTGAGCATCCGTCGTCCGAAGCGAGACTGTCGCGCTGCTGGGATCGGCCGGCGCTCGGCGGTCCTGCCGGCGCCGCCGTCGAGGGGTGCGCTGGCCGGCTATCCTCTCGCAGCACGGCAGTAGGCGTGCAGCAGGCCGACATCGCGCGGCAGATCACGGTGCCGTTGGAGCATGCGGCGCAGCACTTCTGCAGTTGCGCGCGCATCGGCCAACGCCGAGTGGGCGCCGACGTGCTCCCGGCCGCAGTAGTGCCGAACTGCGGCGGCGAGGTTGCGCTTCTGAAGCTGGGCGCCATCCCGCTGGTGAAAGAGCGTCATAACGTCGATCAGGGCGCGCCCTGCGAGGGGAAACGTTCTACCGCTGCGCTGAAATTCTTTGGTCAGGATCGGCAGGTCGTAGCGAATGATGTTAAAGCCGGCGAGGTCGCAGCCGCGCAGCAGCGCCTCGACGGTGGGAGCCAGCGCGCTGAACTGCGGGTGACCGATGACATCGCGGTCGGAGATCCCGTGAACGCGCACTGCGTCGGCGGGGATGGGAATGCCGGGGTTGACCCGGAAGACGTTTTGCTCCTCGCGCCCGTCCGGGTGGACAAGGAAGAGGGCGATCTCGACGATCCGAGAGTGTGCGGTGGAGATCCCCGTTGTCTCAAGGTCAAGAAAGGCGATGGGGCGATGCAGGGGGAGGGTGTCAGTCAGCATGATCGGCTCCCTCATGAGACACCGCACGCAGCGAGCGCGTTCTTGGAGCGACGCCTCGCGCCAGTATAATCGCTCTCAGGACCGGTGAGGGCGCGCAGTTTGCGCGGCCGGCGGAGAGGTGATCACCAGAGCGGTGTACTTCCCGTTGCTCTCCTTTCTTCTCGGCGCGGCGGTTGCCGCTCCGCTCGGCTACATCGGCGCGCGCCGCGCCATCGAACGGCGCCGCGCCCTGCCGCGGGTGGTCAGCGGGATCAGCGCGCCGGTGGAGATCGTGCGCGACCGCTGGTGGACCCCGCATGTCCGTGCCGCGTCGATTGCGGATGCGCTCTTCGGCCTCGGCTTCGTCCACGCGCAGGACCGGCTCTTTCAGATGGACCTGGCGCGCCGTGCCGCGGCAGGGCGGCTGTCAGAGGTTATCGGCCCGCCCACCGTCGAGATCGACCGCTACTACCGCACGCTCGGCTTGCAGGCTGTCGCTGAGGCCGAATGGAACCGCACGCCGCCCGAATGGCGGCGCTATCTTGAGGCGTACGCGGCCGGAGTGAATGCGGCACGCGCGATGCTCCCGCCGCCGATCGAGACGTTCCTCCTGCGCTACCGCATCGAGCCGTGGCAGCCGGTTGACTCGCTTGCGCTCACGCGGCTGCTCTCCACCAGCCTGACAATGAACTGGGAGTCTGAACTCGCGCGCTGGCAGTTGGCGATGCGCTACAGCGGCCGGAAGGTCTGGGCGAATGAGCAGCCGGAGCGGCGGCCGGAGGAGTCGCTCTTTGTGCCGGCGCTCGGCCTGAGCAACGCCTGGGCGGTCTCAGGCGCTCGGAGCGTCACCGGTCATCCCCTGCTCTCCGGCGACCCGCATCTGCGTGCTAGCCTTCCCCCAAGCCTGCATCTGAGCCATGTTCAGGGCGGCGACCTCGACGTTATCGGCGCGTCGATGCCCGGCGTTCCTGGGATCCTGCTCGGCCATAACCAGCGGATCGCTTGGTCGGTGACCGCGGCGCTGACCGACTGCCAAGACCTGTTCATCGAGGAGTTCGACCTCGACGGGCGCTACCGCCGCGGCCGTGAGTGGCGGCAGGCGGAAGTTCGTGTCGAGCGGATCCGCGTTCGGGGCGCGCCGGAGGTGGTGGTCCGCGCCCTCTCGACCGACCGGGGACCGATCATCTCCACGGTGCTTGATGGCGACCTGCCCCCGCTCGCTCTTTCAAGCTCGGTTCTCGTGAGCGAGCCGAACACCATGCCGGCGCTGCTGGGGCTGAACCTCGCGCGGGATTGGGAGAGCTTTCGCGCCGCCCTCCGCTGGTGGACCTACCCGCCGCTCAACTTCATCTATGCCGACGTTGACGGGCATATCGGCTACCAGCTCGCCGGCTTCCATCCGCGCCGCGGCGAAGGGAGCGGGGTGCTGCCCCTCCATGCCGCCGACAGCCCCGGCTGGGAAGGCTGGGTTTCGTTCGATGAGCTGCCCAGCCAATTCGACCCGCCGGAAGGACAGGTTGTCTCCGCCAACCAGCCGCCAGGCCCCGGCTACCCCTTCCTCGGCTTCGATATGTTCGACTCCAGCCGCTATGAGCGGATTGTCGCACTGCTCGCGGAGACCGAGCGGCATTCGATCGACAGTTTTCGTCGTCTTCTCGCTGACTGGTATTCTGCGCCCCTCCACCGCTTCGCCGAGGCCTTGCTGGCGGCGCGGCCGCGCCGGGCGCTCGAAGCACACGCGCTCGCCCTGCTTCGCGAATGGGACGGCCAGCTGCTCCCCGAGAGCGCCGCGGCGGCAGTGGCCCAAGTTGCGCTGCGCCGGCTGATCGATGAGCATGCCGATGCGGAATTCGGCGAGCTCGCGCCGCTCTGGCTCGGCTTCGGCCCCCATGTTGCAGCTCCGTTCAACAGCTATTCCTACCGGAACCGAACGATCATCCTCGGGATGGTCGAGCAGTGGCGAAAAGAGGCGAGCTGGCCCGAGCGCGCCTCTCGCGTGCTCGCTGCTGCTGTCGAGGAACTGGAGGCGACCCTCGGGGGTCCTGAGCGCTGGGCGTGGGGCCGGCTGCACGTGCTCCACGTGCGCCACCCGCTCGGGGTGATGCCGGGCGTGGCGCGGCTGCTGAACCGCGGTCCGTTTCCGCTCGGCGGCGATCAGTCGACGGTGTTTCAGTCGGCGCTCGCGCCCAGCGACCGCTACGGTGCCTCGGCGGCAACGCCGGCTGTCCGCCAGATTTTTGACCTTGCCGACTGGGACCGCTCGCGAGCGGTCCTGCCCGGCGGCCAGTCGGGCGCGCCCTTCAGCCCCTACTATGCCGACCAGCTCGACGACTGGCTGGCAGTGCGTGACCATCCTTTGCCGTTTACTCGCGCCGCCGTCGACAAGGAGGCAGTGGCGCGGCTCCGGCTGACCCCGTCGAACGCGCCGACAACCCGCTGAAGTGAGCGTGATACAATCCTGCGCGTCCCGCTGGTCAGACGGGAGCAAAGCAGTCCGATCGACACTGGGGTCGATCTGTGGGAGGATGACCGATGGCCGAACCAATCCAGCGCAACCTCGCGATGGAGCTTGTGCGCGTCACCGAGGCGGCCGCGATGGCTGCAGCCCGATTTATGGGGCGGGGCGATAAAGACGCGGCCGACCAAGCGGCAGTGGACGCGATGCGCTACGTCCTCAGCTCGGTGGACATGGATGGCGTCGTCGTCATCGGCGAGGGCGAGAAAGACGAAGCGCCGATGCTCTATATCGGCGAGGAGATCGGCAACGGGCGCGGCCCGCTGACCGACGTTGCGGTCGACCCGATCGACGGTACCCGGCTGCTTGCCAATGGATTGCCGAATGCGCTCTCGGTTGTCGCGCTCTCTGAGCGCGGGACGATGCTGCGCGTGCCGCGCGAGATCGTCTACATGGACAAGATCGCGGTAGGAGCGGAAGCGAAAGGCGTGATCGACATCACGGCGCCGGTCGCGGCCAATCTCAAAGCAGTGGCGCGGGCGACGGGAAAGGCAGTGCAGGAATTGACCGTCGTCATTCTGGACCGGCCGCGCCATCAGCAGATCATCAGTGAGGTGCGTGCCGCCGGAGCGCGATTGAAGCTGATTACCGACGGCGACGTCGCCGGGGCGATCATGGCGGCGATGGAGGAGTTCAGCGGCATCGATATGCTCCTTGGGATCGGCGGCGCACCGGAGGCGGTGATCGCGGCGGCCGCTCTGAAGTGCTTGGGCGGCGATATGCAGTGCCGGTTCGCGCCCCGCAACGACGAAGAGGCGCGCGCTGCCGAGGCGGCCGGCTTCTCCCCAAGCCGGGTGTTCCATATCGACGATCTAGTCGCGGGAGATGACATCTTCTTCGCGGCAACCGGCATTACTGACGGTGAGCTCGTCCACGGCGTGCGCTATCGCGGGAAGCGGCTGACGACAGAGTCGATCGTCATGCGGAGCCGCTCCGGCACGGTTCGCCGGATCTTCGCCAGTCACGACCTGCGCAAGTTGGCGGCGATCTCCGAAATCCGGTACAGCGGCGACGAATCTGAGCGCGTTTCGGCGCCCGCGGCGGAGCTGGCGAGCCGCTAAGCCCCTTGTCGCGATGCGCTTCTTTTCCTGCTCCCGAACGGGAGACAGCGCGCCGTGACGGCGGTCGACCTCTTCCGCGCGGCGATCCGGTGGCTCCATGTCCTCGCCGCGGTCGGCTGGATCGGCGGGGGGCTCTTCTATTGGTTGGTGCTGAATCACGTCTGGGCTGATGCCGGCGTCAAACAGCGCTCGGCAGAAGTGCGCGCCCTGATCGCGCGCCGTTTCCGCGAGGTGACTGCTACCTGCATTCTTGTCGTCGTTGTCACCGGAGTGATTATCACCGTCGACCGGCTCACCGACCCGCGGGTCTCAATCGAGTACGTGGTGCTCCTGGCGATCAAGCTGGCGCTGGTCGCCTTCATGTATGTTGTCTTCCGACAACTCGATGACCGACGCGCTCCCCGGCGCTGGGCGACCCCGGAAGCGATACTCGGCGCGGGCGTGCTGGTGTTTTTGGTGACGGTCGTTCTTCGGCTGGTCTATGAGGCGGCGCTCCGTGCCGCGATCATCGGCTAGACGGCTCCGGCGGCGGGTCGACCATCGGCAGGAGCGTTTCTGGCGCCGGCCGGCGCTTGCGGCTGCCCGGCTCGAGCAGGCCGGTCAAAAAGCTGTGCAGCGCTGCTGCTGTCTGGTGCGTCAGGACGAGCGTGAGGGCGCCGATGTTCTCGAGGCCGTCGCCCGCTTCGCTGCGCGGCTGCTTCATCGAAACGACGCCCAGTTCGATCGCCCACGCTCCCGCAAGGCGCCGAACCCCGGGCTCGGGGACAAACTGTTCCGGCGCAGCGATCACCGCCACCTCAAGCGGCCCGTGCCGCTCGGCGAGGAGGTCGAGGTCGCGTTTGATCGAAGACTCGCTCATGCTCCCGCTCGGCACGATTCTATCACCCGGCTATACTCGCAGCAGCGAAGGAGGGGAGAATGCCGGAACGAGTGCGCGTGGTCGTCTCTGGCGCGGCGGGGAAGATGGGACGGGAAATCTGTGCGGCAGTCGCCCGAGACCCGGAGCTGGAACTGGTCGGCGGGATCGACATCGCGCCCCCGCCCGCCGGGAGCGCTCTCCCGTGGTCAGCTGACCCGTTCGCCCTCGTCCGCAGTGTGCGTCCGCGGGTCGTCGTCGACTTTTCTACCGCCTCGGCGACGCTTGGGGTGGTTCACGCCGCCCTAGAGGCGGGCGCCTCGCCCGTGGTCGGGACAAGCGGGCTGACCGAGGCGATGGTCGCGGAGATCCGCGACGCCGCGGCGGCGCGCGGGGTCGGCGCGGCAGTCGTTCCGAACTTTGCCCTCGGCGCGGTGCTGATGATGCATTTCGCCGCGATTGCTGCCCGCTATTTCGACGCCGTCGAGGTCATTGAAGCGCATCATGAGACCAAGCAGGATGCGCCGTCAGGCACCGCCCTCGCGACGGCGCAGCACATGGTGGCAGCGCGCGGGCGCGAGTTCCTCCGCGCTATCCCGGAGAAGGAGACAATCCTCGGCAGCCGCGGCGCCCATTACGCTGGCGTCTCGATCCACAGTTTGCGGCTGCCAGGGGTAGTCGCGCGCCAAGAGGTGATCTTTGGCGCCTTGGGCCAGTATCTCACGATTGCACACGACACGACGAGCCGTGAGGCATATTTACCGGGGGTCATGCTCGCCATTAAGGCGATCGTTGGCCGGAACGATTTTGTCTACGGCCTTGCGCCCCTGCTGGGGCTAGGCAGCTAGGCGGCAGCCGCGACCCGCGCGGCAAGGACGCATTCCGTTGGAGGTAACGATGGCCACCATTGGCAGAGTGCTGACGGCGATGGTCACTCCCTTTTCCCCCGACGGGTCGATCGACGAAAAGCGGACGGCCCAACTGGCGCAGGCCCTCGTCGCAAGCGGTTCCGACGGCCTCGTCGTCACCGGCACCACCGGCGAGTCGCCCACCCTGTCCCATCGCGAAAAGCTCCGTCTCTACGAGATCGTGCGCGCCGCGGTTGGCCCGGAGACGGCGGTTATCGCCGGCACCTCCACCTACAACACTGCCGAAAGTGTCGAACTGACGCGGGAAGCCGCTCACCTGGGGGTCGACGGATTCCTCCTCGTGGTGCCGCCCTACAACAAGCCGACCCAAGAAGGAATGTACCGCCACTTCGCAGCGATCGCCTCGGCGACGACGCTCCCCTGCATCCTCTACAACGTTCCCGGCCGCACGGGCTCAAACCTGCTGCCGAGCACGGTGCTCCGCCTCCGCCAGTTCGCCAACATTGTCGGCATCAAGGAAGCCAGCGGCGACCTCGAGCAGATCGCCACGATCATCGAAGCGGCAGGACCAGAGTTCCGCGTTTGGAGTGGTGATGACAATCTGACCCTGCCGATCTTGGCGGTTGGCGGCTACGGCGTGATCAGTGTCGCCTCTCATCTCGTCGGACGCCAGATCCAGGAGATGATCCACGCGTTTCTCGCCGGCCAGAATGCCCGTGCCGCGGCGATCCATCGCCGCCTCCTGCCTCTCGTCAAGGCGCTCTTTGTGGTCGGAAACCCGGTTCCGGTGAAATATGCCCTCGGCGTCGCGGGGTTTCCGGTCGGCGAATGCCGGTTGCCGCTCTACGGGCCCGATGAAGAGACGGCGCGGATTATCCGCCATGCGATCGAGCGCCAGCAGATCGACTTGCCGATGGCGACAACCGCCTAGCATCGCTTTCCCTGCGGGGGCGGCTGTGAGGTGCCCCGCGTCTGCGGCCGTGACCATCCTCACCCGGCTGTTCTCCTGCAGCCGCCCTGCGCTTGGGATACCGTGTCGCTGGAGCGAGCGGGACGCGGCAGAGGGGCGGCGGGCGCGCTGGTGAAGCTGCGTGGCGGCGTGGCCCGGCATCTGCTTCCACGGCGGGCGCACTCCTCGTTCGCCCGGCAGGTCGGCGCCGCGCGAACGAAGGCAGCATCTTCATTCGAGCAGCCGAGCGCCGTGCTAAGATTGAGACGCAATGCTCGGCGTCTTGCTCGGTGGCCGCTACCGTCTCGAACGAGAAATCGGCGCCGGGGGCATGGCGCAGGTCTTCCGAGCGACGGATGAGGCACTCGGCCGGGTGGTCGCGATCAAGATGCCGCGCGACCAGTATGCCGAGGACCCTCTCTTCCGCGAGCGGTTTCTCCGCGAGGCGCGCGCGGCGGGCCGGCTCTCCCATCCCAACATTGTCGCGGTCTATGACGTCGGTGAGCAGGGAGGGCGGCCGTTTCTCGTCATGCAGCTGGTCGAGGGGCCAACGCTGCGCGAGGAGATTGCGCGCCGGGGGCCGTTGCCGATTGCCGAGGCGGTTGCCTATGCCCAGCAGGTCGCTGAGGCGCTGGCCTACGCCCATCTCAACGGCATTGTCCACCGCGATGTCAAACCAGCAAATATTCTGCTGACGAATCCTCTCGGGAGCGCCAGCCCTTCCGCCCGCCGAGCGCTCCTCTCCGACTTCGGGATCGCCCGCTCGATCGGCGAAGCGGGACTGTCATCAAGCCACGAAGTGTTCGGCACCGTTCACTATCTTGCCCCCGAGCGAGCGCTCGGCCACGAGGCGACGCCCGCTAGCGATGTCTATGCGCTCGGCGTCGTCCTCTACGAGATGCTGACCGGCCGGGTCCCGTTCAGCGCCGATACGCCCATCGCCACGGCGCTCGCCCACGCGCGTCAGCCGGTTCCGCCGCCGCGCGCCTTCAATCCCGCTCTCCCCGCCGCTCTCGAGCGCGTCCTCCTCCGAGCGCTTGCTAAGAACCCTGCGGAACGCTTCCGCACGGGCGCCGAGTTCGCGGCCGCGCTTGCGGCCATCCGCAGCGGCGCCCTCAGCGACACCGAGCGCTACGCTCCGGTGGCTCAGCCAGTGGATGCCGCTGATGCCCGGACCGTCGCTGCTGTGCCTGTCGTTGCCGCTGCGGCCGCCGACGGCGAGCGCGGCGGCGGGTGTCTCTGGCTGTGGGCAGCGCTCGGCGTCTTGGTCGCCGCCTTCCTCTTTGCGCTTGGGCTGCTTGCTGTTGCCAATCGCCACCAGCTAGGCGCGGCGGCGCCCGTTGCGCTGCCGACACGAACTGCCACCCCCGCTCCTCCTACCCCTACCGCCATTCCGCAAGTGCGCGTTCCGGCCGTCGAGGGGATGGACGCCGCGGCGGCGCGAACGGCGCTCCGCCAAGCGGGGTTCGAGGTTCGGGAGGGGGCCCAGGAGTTTCATCCGACGGTTCCAGCCGGCCGGGTGATCCGCACCGCTCCCCCGGCGGGACGCCTCGCCGCCGCAGGCTCGACGGTAGAACTGGTGGTGTCGAGAGGCCCTGAGCTGATCGAAGTGCCTGCGGTGCAAAATCTCCTGCTCGCCGACGCCAAGAAACGCTTGGAGGAGGCGGGGTTCGAGGTGGTCGAAATCGGGGAATGGAACAGCGCCGTTGCCCGCGACACCGTGCTCCTCCAAACCCCCCGCGCAGGCGAGAGGGTACCGCGCGGTTCGCGGGTAACCATTACCTACAGCCTCGGGCGCGAGCGGACCCGGGTGCCCAATGTTGTCGGCATGCGCGAGGAGGAGGCAAAACGGGCCATTGAGCAGGCGCGGTTGCGCAATGCGCCCTATGTCAACTATCAGACACGGCGTGACCTGCCCGAGTCGGTGCTGAGCCAAGTCTGCGTTGGCTGCGTTCTGAGCAGCACGCCCGCGCCGGGGACCGAAGTCGATCTCGGCACCGAGGTATTCATCGCGGTGCGCGGCCGCGACTAGGCGAGCAGCGGCTCCCACAGCTTCCGGCAGGAACGAACCCGGGCGCGCTCGCGAGAAAGAAGAAAGCCGTCACTCCGGCGGGGGGGGCGTTTCGGGCGGGACATGCCGGTTCGCGAGCAGGGCGGCAAGAAGCGCTTGGCGTTCTCCGGCAGAGAGCGACGCGATCGAGCGGCGCTTGCGCCGCCGCGAAGGGGGCTCTTCCTCAGCGAGGTGAAACAGCTTAAAGCCGGCTTCGAGGCTCGCGAAGACCCCTGCGCCCCGGTCCGCCCAGAGGATTGCGGCGATGCGCTCGGTCTCGGCATCGGAGAGCGGCACCTCGCTGGCAGCGCGGATCAGCTGATAGAGACGCTGGCGCTCGGCGTCGGAAAGAGAAGCGATCTCCTCGGAAGCGCGCGCCAACTCCTGGGCGAGCGCTTCCCTGGCTGGGCGCCCAACATCCTCGCGACCCCGGCCCTTGCGTGGCATTGTCAGAACGTCCTCTTTCTCCCGCAACCGACGACAATGGATCGTACCCATTCTTGCCAAGAAGTCAAGCAATTTGCCTGCCTGCTTCCCAAGATATTGCGAACAAGCTAGCAGATAGCCACAAGATATTGGTAATAACACGTATTAGACCCAGCTGAACCTGCCGCGCTAGGGGATGGTCGTTCGAGTCCACGCCATCGGGTCGACCGCTTCGCCCCGAACGCGCACCTCCCAGTGGAGATGCGGCCCCGTGACCGCGCCGCTCGCGCCGCTCAGTCCAATCCGGGTGCCCCGATCGACCGCTTGCCCGAGGCGGACATCGGCCCGGCTCAGGTGGTAGTAGCAGCTGAACACCCCGAGGCCGTGGTCGAGAATGACGGCGAGCCCGCGCACTGCCAGCGTGTCGGCAAGGACGACTGTTCCCGCGGCGGCAGCAGCAACCGGGGTCCCGACGGGACAGTCGAAATCGGTTCCCCAGTGGCGGCTGGTGATGGGGCCCCCATTGTAGCTGCGCCCGGTGGCGAACTCCGACACAATCGGATGGGGCACGGGAACGAGGAACGGCCCCTCCCACCGCTTGACCGGGGAGATGCCGGCAAAAATTCGGTCGAGCCGCGCGATCTCCTGGGCGTTGACGTTCGACCCGATCAGTCCGCTTGTCGCGGGCGGGAGCCACACCTCTTCGTTGGGATAGCGGACGGGGGTGACGGCGACGTCGAATGCGGCCTCGCTCCGGTTGCCGAGCTCATCGACTGCCGCAAGCGCAAGCCGCAGCCGGCCGGGACGCGTCATCGCGTCGAAGCCGGCGAGCGCCCAATTGAGCAGCCCATCGGCGACGAAGTGAAGCGGCCAGCCGTCGAGCGTTCCCCGCACCTCTGCCGGCACGTCTGTCCGCACCCGCACCACGAGGGTCTGCCCTTGGCCGACCTGGGTCGAGCGCGGGTCGAGGTCGAGGCGCGGGCCTGAGTTCCGGCTGACAAAAGAAGCCTGAGCGATTGTCTCGTTCGCGGCTGCAGAGCGGTCGCGCGCGCGCACGGTGACAACGTGCGCTCCGTCGGGGAGAGCAGCGGTGTCGATCCAGTGTTCGCCTGCCGCTGCCGGCAGCGGCGTCCCGTCGAGGTCGATCGACTCGATTGTCCAATCGTGCGCGTCAGCGACTTCGACAACGACGACCGCGACGCCGCGAACCGGTCGCTCGGGGACGCGGATTGTCACCGTTGGGGGCGCGGTGTCCTGGTACCACGCCAGCGTTCGGCCTGCCCGGTCGCGCGCGGCGGGCCAAAGCGCGCTGATCCCGAGCGCGCCCAGGAGCGCTGGCGGCGCGAGGAGGAGGCAGCCCCGGCGGCTGATCGACCTCAAGCTCATCCCAACGCGCGTATTGTGCCCGCTTTGCGGCGAGAACACAATCGGCTGGCCGCTCATCCTTGTCTCGTCGGCTGTTTCTGCAGGGTGCACCGGCAGCAGCGGCCGCTCCCGCACTGGGGGGAGACGGTCAGGCAGGGGAACGCGCTCTTCTCTTCTTTACGTTACGGCACCGTGTAGCGCAGAATGACGCCGTCGCCGGCGGCCCACGCCTCGTTCGCGTTCAGGATCCAGACCGAGCGCAGGTTCGCGTTCGGCGGCGAGACCGACCCGATCCCCGTGTAGAGCGTCCACGTGCCGCCGGAGAGACGCAGGATCGTCAAGTTGTCGCCGACGGCCCAGCCTTCAGTTGCGGAGAGGAGCGCAACCGCGTTCAGCCGGTTGCCGGTCGGCGAAGGGATCTGGCTCCACGAAGCGCCGTTGAAGCGCATGATTACGCCTGCATCGCCGACGGCATACGCTTGCCCGAGCGTCGCGCCGGACAGCACCCCTGCCACCCCGTTCAGCGGCACGAGCGCGGTCGCGACGGGCTGCCAGACAATCCCGGTCCACTGAAAGATCGAGTTGTCGCCCGGGTCGACCGTTGCATCCGCATTGCCGGAGACGGCGAGCGCGACGGTATCGGCGAGCGAATGCACGCCGCGGATCGGCGACCCGACCGCAGAGAGCGTGCTCGCGCCAAGGAAGCCCGTGCCGTTCCACGGGTAAGCGCGGCCGAGACTATCCACCATCCATCCTCGGGTCGCGCTGTGGAGGCTGACGCCGAAGAGATCGACGCCGGGAAGCGGCGCGGGAAGCGGTGCATCGCTCCACGCGCTCCCATTCCAGCGCTTGGCGGTGCCGTTGCTGCCGACGGCAAGCGCGAGGTTCGGGGCGACGGCGAAGACCGAATGCAGCGTCTCGGAGGTTCCTGCCGCGGTGAGGAGCCAGCCGTTGATACCGCCTCGAAGCGCCGTTCCCCCATTGCCGACAGCAAAGCCCTCGTTGCTCGACAGCATCGAGATACCGCGCAAGGTGCTGCCGGAGAACACCTGACGCCAAGTTCCCTGCCCGCTGGGAGGCGGTGTGGGGCACGTCGAGCAGCGAATGATGACGCTCACCGCCTCGATCTGGCGGGAGGCCGGCGGCGGTCCCTGCTGGCCAACCACGTTCGAGGTGCGCCCGTCCACCCTCGCGACCAGAGCCCGCCCCGCTTGGATGGGAGGCACCGTGAAAGAGAAGTTGCCGTTGGCATCGACCGTCCCGCTGGCGATCACTTGACCGGTGTCGACGTAGGAGACAGTCACTGGGGTCTGCGGCGTTCCCTGTCCGCTCACAGTCGTCGACCCTGGCGTCACCTCGTTCAAGACCGGCCGCGGGTTGAACGCCATGAAGATGAGGAAGTTGTTCGGCCGCTGCCGCCCGACGAACCACATCCACCAGTTGCCGAATTCATCCTCCACCACCGCGGGGTCGTAGGCGTTGCCGTCGAGAACAGCGTCGTTCGGCAGCGTCATCACGACGCCCCCGTTGAAGCCGTACTTGGTCCAGTTCACGCCGTCGGTTGAGGTGGCATAGAGGATGCGGCTGGTGTTGGCGGAGTCGTCGCCGCGATACCACATTCGGAAGATCCCGTTGCGGTCTTTGATCACCATCGGCTCGCCGACGAAATTCGAGTCGGGAGCGCCGGGACCGCCGCGCTCTAGGACGGGGCGATTCCGAATGTTCCAAGTCAAGCCGCCGTCGAGCGATTCCCCATAGCCGATGGATGTGCGTCCCTCGCTATCGACCGCCGTGAACCAGACTTTATAGACATTGCCGTCTTTCAGCCAGGTGGGGTCGCCGACCTCGGCGGCCATGTAGGGAAAGAGGCCGCGGCGGATGACGGGGTCGTCCGGGCGGATTGCGCCGGGGTCGCGGTCGGTCGGCTGAAAGTCGACGAGGGTGGTGGTGGTGGCGAGGCCGATCTGGGAGACGTTGTTCCTGCGCCCTTCGTAGAGCACCCGATAGCAGCGGCAGTCGCTCGCTCGGTCGTCGATCACCGACGGCGCAATCACGCGGCTGTCGAAGCGGCCGGCCCGGGGGTCCATCACCGGGTTTTCGCAGCCGGCGCAGTCGCCGCCGATCACATACTTGCCCCAGACAATCCCGTCGCCCGAAATGGCCATGTTCATGTTCGAGTTCGTGTTGCCTGTATCCGGGCATTCGCCGGTGTAGTACATCAAGAAGTTGTACGGTGCCGGGCCGCCGCCGGGACCCATCCGCGGAAAGGTTGAATTCGGCTGGTAGAGCACCGTCGGGGCGTAGGCGTTGGCGCAGTCGCCTTGGTTGCCCGATTCGCTCGGGTTGCCCGGAGCGAGCGACGGCCCGCCGTCAGTCGGCAGCCGCGTAAAGACCCCCGGTCTCGTCTGGTAGATCGGCGGCCCCTGCGTATCGGTTGCCCAGGCCGGGCGCGGCACGCTCATGACGGAGCTGAGCGCCACGGCTGCTGCGAGCAGGAGGGAGGGTAGGACACGAGGCATCGATCCTCCGTTTTAGCCGTGATCAGGACGCGGCGAGACCGGCCACTGCGCTCTGGCATCGGGCGGACACCCCAAGCGCGAGCGGCGCGGATTATACCGGATGGGCCGCCGCTCTTCCCCGCATTCTGGTCGTCTGCCTGGTCAACGAATGAAAGCCGGCGCGGTTGCGTCGGCCTATACTTGCGGCAGAGGGCGCGAGTTTCACAGGTGAATGTCGCTATCGATGCCCGGCCGCTTTCCGATCGCTTTCCCGGGATCGGCCGCTACTTGGCCGGACTGATCCCTGCCCTGCTCGAGGCGGAGCCGGCGCTTCGTCTCACGCTGTTCGCCGACCCGGCGGCGCGGGGAGGGCGCCATGACCCCTTTGCGCTCGCGGGCGAGCGGTGCGTCGTTGTGCCGCTTGATGCGCCGATCTTCTCGCTGCGGGGGCAGCTGCGGGCGGCGCGCGCTATCGACCGCGGGCGCTTCGACCTGCTGCACGCCCCGTACTTTCTCTCCCCGCTCGGCGTGCGGACGCCGGTGGTCCTGACGATCCACGACCTGATCCCGCTGCACCATCCTGAGATTCTGCCGAGCCGGCTCGCCCGGCTGGTCACGCCCTTCCTTCTCGCCGCGGCCGCGCGGTCGGCGCGGCGGGTGATTGCGGTGTCGCAGTGGGTCGCCGACGATCTCGTCGCGCGCGGGCTGGCCGACCGGGTGGCGGTCGTGCATCACGCTGCCGACCAGCTGCTCGCTCGAGCCGCCGCCGAGCGTGACCCGAACTGGCCGCCGCCGCCATACCTCCTTTTCGTTGGCGCCGACAAGCCGTTGAAGAACCTTCCTCTCGTCGTGCGCGCCTATGCGGCAAGCCGGGTGACGGTGCCGCTCGTCATCGCCGGACCTGCCGACCCACGCCATCGCGCCACGGCGGAGACGATCGCGGCGCTCGGTCTCGCCGGCCGTGTCCTGATGCTCGGGCCGGTCCCGGAGGAGCGGTTGGTGGCGCTCTACCGGGGCGCGCTCGCGCTGCTCTTCCCCTCGCGCGCAGAAGGCTTCGGCTTGCCTCCCCTCGAAGCGATGCAGCTCGGCGTGCCGGTCGTCTGCTCGACGGCGATGGCACTGCCGGAGGTCGTCGGCAACGCTGCGCTGCTCGTTCCCCCCGACGATGAGGCGGGCTGGGCGCGCGCCATCACGCGGATCGTCGAGGATGGAGCGCTGCGCGCTGCGCTTGCCGCGGCCGGGCGAGCGCGCGCAAAACAGTTCTCCTGGGCAGCGGCCGCCCGCCAGACGCTCGCCGTCTATCGGGAGGCGGCGCGTGGGGAGGCAGCGCGGAGCGCGTTCCCGTGACCCCACCCCCGATCGACGTCGTGCATGTCTACAAGGACTTCTGGCCGGTTGTCGGCGGGATCGAGAACCATGTGCGCCGCCTCGCCGCTGGTCTCGCGCGCGACCCGGCCTTCCGCGTTCGGGTGCTGGTCACGAATACCGGGCGGAAGACGGTGCGGGAGGAGATCGACGGCATTGAGGTGATCAAAGCAGGGCGCCTCGCGACGGCCGCCTCGACGCCGCTCTCGCTCGCCCTTCCTTGGGAGCTGTCGCGGCTGCGGCCTGACCTGATCCATCTGCACTTTCCCTATCCGGTCGGCGAGGTGTCGTCTCTGCTTGCAGGCCGGGGCGCTCCGCTGCTCATCAGCTATCACAGCGACATTGTCCGGCAGCGGCGGCTGCTGCGGCTGTATCGTCCTTTGCTCCGGCGTGTTCTCGAGCGTGCCGATGCGATTATCGTCTCAAACCCGCGCTCTGCGGCGAGCTCGCCGTTTCTGCGCGCCGCGCGCGCCAAGCTCCGGTTCGTTCCTTTTGGGATCGATCCCGCGCGCTACGCTCTCACGGAGGCGCGGCGGGCGCAGGCGGCGGCGATCCGCGCTGCGCTGCCTGGCCCGATCACGCTGTTTGTGGGGGTGCTGCGCTATTACAAGGGGGTCGACGCGCTGATCGACGCAATGCGCTGGGTGCCGGGCACGCTCGTGATCGTCGGCGACGGGCCGGAGGCAGCGCGGTGGAGGGCCCGAGCGGATGCGATGCCCTACCGCGACCGCATTGTGTTCCGCGGGCGCCTGTCGGACGAAGAGGTGGCGGCGCACTATCATGCGGCAGATGTCTTCGCGCTCCCGTCGACGCTGCGGGCAGAGAGCTTCGGGATCGTGCTGATCGAGGCGATGGCCTGCGGAGTGCCGCTCGTCACCACGGAGCTCGGCACTGGGACCTCCTATGTGAACATTCACGGTGAGACGGGGATCGTGGTCCCGCCGGGCGACCCGCGCGCTCTCGCCGCTGCCCTTCGGGTGATCCTCGACGACCCCGTGCGGCGAAGGCGGTTCGGCGAAGCGGCGCGCCGGCGTCTCGAGCAGCAGTTCAGCGAGACAGCGATGATCGAGCGGATAAAAGCGCTCTACCGCGAGGTGCTGGCGGCGCGCGCCCGGTGGCGGGGGCGTGCTCCCTTTTCCGCTGAGAGCGAGCGCGACGGTGAATGAGCTGGAACGCCCCTTTGATACAATCGAAACATGCCCTTGGCTTCTGAGGAGCGTGCCGTGACCCTCGGCGGCTCCGGCCGGGCGCTGGTGACAGGCGGCGCCGGCTTTATCGGCTCTCATCTCGTTGAGCGGCTCCTCGCCGAGGGATGGGAGGTGGTGGTTCTCGACGACTTCTCGACCGGCCGCCGTGCCTGGCTGCCGGGGCACCGCCGGCTCCTCCTGCACGAAGGCGATGTGCGGGATGCCGCTCTCGTCCGGCGCGCGATGGACGGCTGCTCGGTGGTCTTCCACCTTGCGGCGGTGGTCGGTGTCCGCCGGGTGGTGGCCGACCCGCTGCGCGCGCTGCAGGTCATTGTCGAGGGAACGGAGCGGGTGCTTGCGGCGGCGCTCGACGCGCAGGCGCGGGTCGTTCTCGCCTCATCGTCGGAAGTGTACGGCGTGAGCGACGCGGTGCCGTTTGCGCCGGACGGCCGCCGCGTGCTCGGCTCGACCCGCGTTCACCGCTGGGCCTACGCGACCGCGAAGGCGCTCGATGAGCATCTGCTCTTTGCCTATCGCGAGCATGGCCTGCGCGGGGTGGTCCTGCGCTATTTCAACACGTATGGGCCTCGCCAAGATGCCGAGGGCTACGCCGGCGTCCTTGCCGCTTTCTGCGACGCTGTCGCGCGCGGACAGCCGATGACGATCCACGGCGATGGCCGTCAGACCCGCTGTTTCCTCTACGTTGACGATACCGTGCTCGCCACGATCCGTGCTGCAGTCGCTCCCGAGGCAGAGGGAGCGATCCTGAACGTCGGGTCGACGGAGGAGGTGTCGATCGTCGAGGTGTCGCGCCTTGTGGCGGAGATAGCGGGCGTTCCGCACAATGTCTGCTTCGTTCCGTTCGAAGAGGTGTTCGGCGCCCGCTTCGAAGACCCGCGGCGGCGAGTGCCCGAGATTAGCGAGAGTGAGCGGCTGCTCGGCTTCCGGCCGACTGTTTCGCTTCGCGAGGGAATTGCGCGCACGCTCGAATGGAGAATGCGTCCGAGGGGAAGGGGCTAAGCCGTGCCGACGCGATTTGCCGCCCAGCTCGACCGGCTGCTTGAAGCAAGCTGGCTCATGGTCGCGATCGTGGTTCCCCTCTTCTTCAATGTGTTCAGTTCGCGGGTGTTCGAGCCCGACAAGCTGACCGCCTTCCGCGGGATCATGATCTTTGCGCTTGCCGTCTGGCTGCTCCGCGAACTCGAGCTGCCCGGCGCGCCGGGCAGCCTGCCGCGCCGCTGGATCGCGGGCTTCAAAGCGAACCCGCTTGCTGGGCCAGTGGCGATTTTGGCGCTCTCCTACGTCATCTCGACGATCTTTTCGGTTCAGCCGCTCGTCAGTATCTTCGGCTCCTATCAGCGGCTGCAGGGGACGCTGAACAATTTCTTGTACTTCGCGCTGTTCTTCCTCGTTGCGGCTGGGCTTCGCGATTGGGGCCGTCTTGATCGGCTGATCACGACGTTCATCATCGTTAGCGTGCCGGTCAGCTTGTATGGGATGTCGCAGCGGCTCGGCCTCGATCCGCTCCCGTGGGGGGCCGATGTCCAGTCCCGTGTCGCCGGCTCGGCCGGCAACCCGATCTTTCTCGGCGCCTACCTCATTCTCGTTCTCCCCTTCCTCCTCGCCCGCCTTGTCGATGTGGCGACACGGTTCCGGGCCGGAGCACGCGATGGCCGCACGATCGCGCTGCTTGCGGCCTACAGCGGGGCGCTGCTCGTTAACCTGATCTGCCTCTACTGGACTGGCAGCCGCGGCCCGTGGATGGGGTTCGCTGCCTCGCTGGTGGCGATGGCGTTCTTCCTTGGGGTCGCCCTGCGCCGGCGGCTGCTGCTGCTCGCCCCGGTGGCGGGGGTCGTCGCTTTCGTTGGGGTGATGGCCTTTCTCAACTCGCCGCTTGGGGCGCCGCTGGTCGAGGCGAGCGCCTTCGCGGAGCGGCTTGCCAGCATTGACGACGTGACCACGGGGACGAACCGGGTGCGGATGCTCATCTGGTTTGGCGACGGGGTGGCCAAAGGGGCTGCCGGCATGGTGACCGACAATCTGTTTCGGACGATCGTCGGCTACGGCCCCGAGACGATGTACGTCGCCTACAACCGCTTCTATCCCCCCACCCTCGCTCACTACGAATCGCGGACGGCAACGCCCGACCGTTCCCATAACGATTTGATCGACTTTCTCGTCACGAACGGCGTGATCGGTCTCTTCGCCTACTTGCTGATCGTCACGACGTTCTTCAGTCTCGCCTTCCGCTTTGTGCGTGACGCCCCGCCCGGCTATCGCCGGCTGATCGCCGTGGCTGTGGTCGGCGCGGTTGTCGCCCACCTTGTGGAGGCGCTGCTGGGGATCCCGATCTCGTCAACCCGCACCCATTTCTGGATGATCATGGGCATGGCGACGGCGCTCCCGGTGCTGCTGGCACCAGCCCCCGCTCCCGCTGCCGCGCCGACCCCCGCAAAGCCCAGTTCTGCCGCGCAAGCGCGCGGCCGGCGCCGGCGGCCGGAAGGGCGGCCCTCCCCGGCGCCGGCACCGCCGCCGGCGAGTCCTACCTGGCTTGCAGCAGCCGCGTGGGTTGTCGTCACGGTCGTCGTGGTCTACCTGCTGTTGTTCCAGCCGCGCCTTGTCCAAGGGCTCGTCGGCCAAGACAGCTTTCCCACGCTCGTTGTGCTCGGCGCGTTCGCGTGGGTCTGGGTCGGCATCGTTGCGCTCGCCACGGCGCTGCCTCTGCCGCCGAGCGGAACCCTGACCCGCACCAACCGCTCGCTCTGGATGGTTGCTCCGTCGCTCGCTTTCCTGGTCATCCTCCTTGCGGTCAGCTTCGCGAACCCCATCATCGCCGACATTCGCTTCAAGCAGGCGCAATCGCTCGACCAGATCGGGCGCTTCGACTTGAGCATTCCGGTCTATTTGAAGGCGATCGAAGCTGCGCCCGGCGAGGACTTCTATCACTTGTTCCTCGGCCGAGCGTATCTCGAGGCGGCGAAGCGCGCGCCGGAGCAGGGCGCAGCCGTCGTGCCGCGCACGATGGCCGATCTGCAGCGGTTGGCATCCGTCGCCGGCGTCAGCCGCGAGTCGCTCTACTATGCGAGTAAGGTCGCGCTCGACCAGGCCTACGCCTTAAGTCCGCTCAACACGGACCATTCGGCGAACCTCGGGCGGCTCCATCGCTTCTGGGCGGAGGCCAGCCCCACCCCCGAGCTGCGCCGCCAGCGGCTTGAGGAGTCGGACCGCTGGTACGAGAGCGCGCTGCGGCTCAGCCCGAACGCCGCCCATCTCTGGACAGAGTGGGGATTGACCAAAGAGGCGCTCGGACAGCCGAACGAGGCGGTCCAGAAGTACGAGCACGCGGCGCGGCTGGACAACCGCTATCTCCCGACCTTCCTGCAGCTAGGCAATCTCTACTTGAATCAAGCGAACGCGAAGCTTCAGGAGGGCGACCGCGACGGTGCGGCGCCGCATCTCGAGGCGGCTAAGGGCTACTACCAGCGCGTGATTGAGCTCGATCCGAACCAGCCGATTGCCCACAGCGCCCTCGGGTTCATCTATAACGCGCAGGGCGATACGCGGGCAGCGATCGAGGCGAACGAGCGCGCCGCTGCCATTGTCCCGAACGACCTTCCGACGCGCCGCAACCTTGCGCTCCTCTACCGCGAGCTCGCGCTGCAGACGAACGACCCCTCCGCACGAGCAAAAGCGATCGAAGAGGCGCGGCTGGCGATGAGCCTCGCCCCGGACAATGAGCGCGTCGCGCTCGCGCAGCTGATCGCCGAACTTGGAGGGCGCCCCTGACGCCGGTGACCATCTATACCCGCGCCGACTCTGCGGATTGCCGCGCGCTCAAGCTGTTCCTCGACGCCCGCGGTGTTCCCTACCGCGAACTGGACGCCCGCCACCCCGGCGTCCGCCATCAGATGTTCCAGCGCTACGGTGTGCTTGTTGTCCCGATCGTCGTCATCGGCCGGCAGGCGTTCTTCGGCTTTGCCGAGAACCGCGCCGCAATCGAGCGCGCGCTCCGCGAGGGAGTGCTCAGGCCCACGGAAGAGGACCGTACTTAAACACCCACGCCAGCAGTTCGTCGCTCAGCGCTTTGAGGCGCCGCCGCTCCTCGTTGGTCGGGCGCTGCGACGACCGGAGCAGCGCTTCGATGGCCGCGATCGCGCGCTGCGCCGGGCTCACCTCCGGGGGCGGCGGCTCGGCTGCTGGCGCGGCCTCGCGGCGGACGAGCGCGCGCGCTGTTTGCTGGTCGAGGTCGCCCTGCAGGATGCGTTGGCGGATGCGGGCGCGCATCTCGGGCGACTTCACCGAGAGCAGACGTTCGGCGGTGGAGACGGCGATCTTGCCGGAGCGCACGGCTTCGCCCAGCTCGGGGTCCTCGTAGACCCGGACGCGGCGGCTGACGTAGGAAGGGTCCTTATGGATCTTGCGGGCGAGCTCGCGCACGCCGAAGCCGCGCTGCCGCATCAGGGCGTCGAAGGCTGCTGCTTCTTCCTCCGGCGGAATGTTCTCGCGCTGGAGGTTCTCAATCAGGGCGGCAACGACCGCCTGCTCTTCATCAAAATCCCGGATCACCGCCGGGATCTCTCGCAGCCCGAGCTGCTGCGCCGCGCGATAGCGTCGCTCTCCCGAGATGAGGATGAACCCATCTTCGGCACGGCGGACGACAACTGGCTGCAGGAAGCCGACATCTTGGATGCTTCTCGCAAGCTCTTCGAGAGTGGCCTTGGGAAAACTCTTGCGCGGCTGCTGGGGGTCGGGACGGATCTGGTCGATGGGGACCATCTTCGCGCTCGGGTCGGGGCGGGTTGCCCGTTCGCCGACGATCGTGAACAGCATGCGGTCGCTCACCTCGGACGCATCGCGGGCAAACGTCGGCTGAACTCGGCTAGACGGCATAGCGGACCATCCCCATTCGTTCGAGCAGGGTCTCAGCGAGCGCGCGGTAGGTGGCGGCGAGCTCACTGTTCGAGGCATAGTCGAGCAGGCTGAGGCTGCGCTCCTGCGCCTCGAGCACTTTCACGGTCTGCCGGATGGGCGGCGCGAGAACAAGGTCGCCGAGCGCGTTGCGCACGTCGGCGAGCAGTTCGCGGTCGTAGAGGCGGCGCGGGTCGAAGAACGTCGGCAACACGCCGATCAGGTCTAAGGCGGGATTGAGATGGCGGCGGACGGCCGCGATCAGCCCCCGGAGATGGTTCAGGCCGAGAAGAGGCAGTCGCGCCATCTGAACTGGAACGAGCGCCCAGCGAGCGGCAGCGAGGGCATTGACTGTCAGCAGGCCAAGCGACGGCGGGCAGTCGATCAGGACGATCTCCCACTCGGCGCGGTCGGCGAGTTCGTCCCGAAGGATCGTCTCGCGGGCGAGCGCCTGCTGAGCAGCCACCTCCGCTGCGGCGAGGTCGAGGTGTGCCGGCGCGACGGCAAGGTTCGGCCTGAGCGCGCGGACAATCGCTCCCAGCGAGCGCTCGCGGCTGAGGAGGGCCGCTGTCGACTCGCCGGCGTCGATCGTCTCGAGCCCCAGCGCCGCGGTCAGGTTTGCTTGCGGGTCAAGGTCGATTAGGAGAACCCGCGCTCCCTGCTCTGCGAACGCCGCGCCCAAGTTGAGCGCCGTCGTCGTCTTGCCGACGCCCCCTTTCTGATTGGCGATCGCGATCACCACCACCGGTATGCTCCTTGCCCGCCAGTGTAGGTCGGCTCGCTCCTCTGCTCCAAGGAGTTAGTAGAATTGCGGCGAGGAAACAGCCGCCAGCGCAGGAGCCCCTCAGCTGCGCGCGGTTTTACGGACAAGGAGTTCCCATGTCGTCGGTCGCGCCCTCGATCACCCCGGCGGACGAGACCTCGTATCGGCTTCCCCGCACCGTTATCCCGCACCGCTATGCGATTCGTCTTGTCCCCGACCTTGCAGCCGCAACGTTCTCCGGCGAGGAGACGGTCGAGGTGACTGTGCGCGAGCCGGTGCGCGCCATTGTTCTCAATGCCGCCGAACTGGAGATCACTGCGGCCGAGCTGGTCAAGGAAGGGCGCGCGCTTCGGGCAGCGCCCGACTACGACGAACCGCTCGAGCGGGTGACGCTCGCGCTCGACGCGGAGGCCGAACCGGGCGAATGGCGTCTCCATCTCCGCTTCACTGGCACTCTCAACGATAAGCTGCGCGGCTTTTATCGCAGCACGTTCAAGGACGAGCAGGGCCAGCAGCAGGTGATCGCGGCGACCCAGTTCGAATCGACCGACGCGCGGCGCGCTTTCCCCTGCTGGGACGAGCCCGATTTCAAGGCGACGTTCGCAGTGACGCTCGTCGTCGATGAAGGGATGATGGCAATCTCGAACGGACCGGAGGTCCGGCGAGAGCCTGTCGGAGCGGGCAAAGTCGCGGTCACGTTCGCTGAGACGATGAAGATGTCGACATATCTCGTGGCGTTTGTCGTCGGGCCGTTCGAGGCGACCACGCCAGTGGATGTCCGCGGCGTGCCGCTGCGGGTCGTCGCCCCGCGCGGCAAGCTCCACCTTGCGAACTACGCCCTCACGATCGGGCAATTCGCTCTCACCTTCTTCGCCGACTACTTCGGCATCCCCTACCCTGCCGAAAAGCTCGACCTGATCGCGATCCCCGACTTCGCCTTTGGAGCGATGGAAAATCTCGGCGCCGTCACCTTCCGCGAGACGGCGCTCCTCGTTGATGAGGCGAACGCCTCCCAGTCCGAGCTCGAGCGGATCGCCGATGTCGTCGCGCACGAGATCGCCCATATGTGGTTTGGCGACCTCGTTACGATGCGCTGGTGGAACGGCATTTGGCTGAATGAAGCGTTCGCCACCTTTATGGAGATGGTCGCGGTCGATGCCTGGAAGCCGGAGTGGCGGCGCTGGGACAGTTTTGCGATCGAGCGGAGCGCCGCGATGGCGGTCGACGCCCTCGAGTCGACCCGTCCGGTCGAATACCCCGTTCGGTGGCCCGCTGAAGCAGCGGACATGTTTGATGTCCTCACCTATCAGAAGGGCGGCGCTGTGCTGCGGATGCTCGAGCAGTATCTCGGCCCTGAGCGGTTCATGGAAGGGATCCGCCACTACCTCCGCGTCCATGCTTACGGCAACACCGAAACCACCGACCTGTGGGATGCCATTGAGGCGACGACCGGCGAGCCGGTGCGCGCGATCATGGACAGCTGGATCTTTCAAAAAGGGTTTCCGCTGATCACGGTCTCGCGCGGCGACGATGGGCGGGTCTGCCTCCGCCAGCAGCGTTTCCGCTATCTGCCCGTTCCTGAGGAGACTACGCGCTGGAAGGTGCCGATCCTCCTGCGCGCAGAAGCCGCCGGGCAGACGACCCACTCCAAAGTGCTGCTCGAGGAAGAGACGCTCGCCCTTGACCTCGGCCAGCCGGAGCGGGTTGTCGTCAATAGCGGCGGCAGCGGCTTCTACCGCGTTCACTACGAGAGCGGTCTGCTCGCGGCGCTTCTGGAGCAGGTGGGCGCGCTCAATCCCGTCGAGCGCTACCAGCTGGTTGACAACACGGCTGCGGCGATGGTCGCCGGACGAGCGACGCCAGCCGACCTAATGGCGCTCGCCCGCGCCCTCGCGAACGACGACGACCGCAATGTCTGGGAGGCGCTGATCAGCGCGCTCAGCTATCTCCACCGCGCCGCCGACGACGACCTGCGGCCGGCGGTGCGGCGGCGGATTCGCGAGCTGCTCAAGCCGAAGGCTGACCAGCTTGGCTGGGACCCGGCCCCGAAGGAAAGCGACCTCACCCGCGCCCTCCGCGGCCAGCTGATCCAGGCGCTCGGGACCCTCGGCGACGATGAGGAGACCCGCGCTCACGCCCGTGCTCGCTACGCGCGCTACCTCGACGACCGCGCTTCGCTCGACCCGAACCTCATAACGCCGGTGGTCGAAGTTCTTGCTTACATCGGCGGCGCCGAAGAGTACGCGCAGTTCGTCGACCGCTACAAATCAGCCGCCACGCCGCAGGAGGAGATGCGCTATCTGCTGGCGCTCGGCGCGTTCCGCGACCGCGCGCTCGCCTCGCGCACCCTCGAGATGACGCTCAGCGGCGAGGTCCGGTCGCAGAACTCGGCGCTGGTGATCAACCGCGTCCTTGCGAACCTCACGGCGAGCGACCTCGCGTGGGAATTTATCAAGGGGCACTGGGACGAGATCCTTCAGAAGCTGCCTGCCAACATGGTCCCCCGCACCGTGAGCAGCCTTGCGGTGGTGATGGACCGCCAGATCGCCGAGGACGCGAAGCGGTTCTTCGCGACGGCGCCGCTGAAGGAGGGGCGGAAGCTGATTGAGCAGACGCTGGAACGGCAGGAAACTGCCGTCGCCTTCAGAGAGCGCGCTGCCGGTGTGCTCCGGGAGCTGTTTGGCGGTTCGTGAGCGTGCCAGGCGGCGCTACCAGCGCCACCACAGCTGACGAGACGGGGAGAGCAGAGAGAAGAGGCTCGGCGGCGCCGCGGGAGCGACGACCGGGTTGCCTTGCCGGTCGAGGACCCAGCCGCGCGCGAGATACGCGTTGATCGCCCCGGCCGGCGTGGAAAGAAGCGTGGGTGCGCTGCTGGTCGCCAAGCCGCCGCGGACGATCCCCATCAGCTTGCCGTCCGCATCGAGCACCGCACCGCCAGAGTCGCCGAACGACGCGGGGGTGTCGCTCGAGATGAGCGGCCAATCGCGGCCGTCGGGACCGAGAGCGCCGGGAGTGACGAAGCCGGTCACGCGCCCCGATTTCACGCTCGGCTGCTCAGCGGCATCTTGGCGATAGCCGATGACGGTCTGCGCTTCGCCGAGGCGGACGGGAGTATCGCGGACAACGAACGGCCGCGCCGGGAGCGAGCGGTCGGCGCGAAGGACGGCGAGGTCGGCGGCTGGCTCGAGCAGCACCGGACGGGCCGGCGCTATCGTCCCGTCGAGGAAGACAAGTGTGATCGACTTCGCCTCCGCCACCACATGGTAGGCCGTGATCGCAAGCCGGTCGCCGATCGTCGCCGCTGACCCGAGGGTGATCCCAGATCCCCCGTTGCGGCTGCCGACCACCTTCGGCACCGCCTGACGGTGGGACGAGGCCGGCTGCCACGCCGCAGCAGGCGCAGCCGCGATCGCGGTGAGGGCGAGGACGAGAAGAGGAAGGAGGAGGCGGCGGACCGAGCCCATCGCCACCAGTGTGGCAGATTTGGCCGTCGACCGGCAAATGGGGTTTTCCCTAATCCTGGCCCTCTGCGTTCCGCAACACGTCAGCGGGCGCCAACCGCAGTCCGCGCGCGCCCGCGGAGGATTTTCGCCAGGAACTGGCCGGTGTATGAGTTCGGATTGGCGGCAACCTCCTCGGGCGTGCCGACCGCGACGACGGTACCGCCGCGCGTGCCGCCGCCAGGCCCGAGGTCGATGATCCAATCGGCGGCTTTGATCATGTCGAGGTTATGCTCGATCAGCAGCACCGTATTGCCGGCGTCGACCAGCCGCTGGAGGACGCGCAGGAGCGCAGCACAATCCTCGAACGACAGCCCTGTCGTCGGCTCATCGAGGACATAGAGCGTTCGTCCGGTCGCGCGGCGCGACAACTCGGTGGCGAGCTTAACCCGCTGCGCTTCTCCGCCCGAAAGCGTGGTTGCCGGCTGCCCAAGCCGGATGTATCCCAGCCCGACATCGAACAGGGTTTGCAGCTTGTTGCGGAGCGCCGGCACGGCGTCGAAGAACGCCAGCGCTTCGGTCACCGTCATATCGAGCACGTCAGCGATACTTTTTCCCTTATACCGCACTTCGAGCGCTTCGCGGTTGTAGCGCTTCCCTTTGCACACCTCGCACGGGATCGTGATGTCCGGCAGGAAGTGCATCTCGATCTCGACGTAGCCTTCGCCTTTGCACGCCTCGCAGCGGCCGCCTTTGACATTGAAGGAGAACCGCCCCGGGCCATAGCCCCGCGCCCGCGCCTCGGGCACTTGGGCGAACAGCTCGCGGATGGCAGTAAACGCTCCGGTGTAGGTAGCGGGGTTCGACCGCGGCGTGCGGCCGATCGGCGACTGGTCAACGTTGACGACCTTGTCGAGATGCTCGATGCCCAGGATCTCGGTGTGCGCGCCGGGCTTCTCCTTCGCCCGATAGAGCGTTTGAGCGAGCTTCCGGTAGAGAATGTCGTGGATGAGCGTGCTCTTCCCGCTGCCGCTCACCCCCGTGATGCAGACGAGGAGCCCGAGCGGCAGGGTGACGTCAATGTTGCGCAGGTTGTGCTCGCGCGCGCCGCGGATTTCAAGGACCCGGCCGCTCGGCCGCCGCCGTGTCGCAGGAACCGGGATTTCGCGCGCGCCGGAGAGGTATTGACCGGTGAGCGACCGCGGGTTCGCCATAATCTCGTCCGGCGTTCCGGTCGCAACCACTTCGCCGCCGAACTCGCCTGCTCCGGGTCCCATGTCGATGATGTAATCGGCGGCGCGGATCATCGCCTCGTCGTGCTCGACGATCAGCAGCGTGTTGCCGAGGTCGCGCAGCCGCTTCAGAGTGCGGATCAACCGCTCGCCATCGACAGGATGGAGGCCGATCGACGGTTCGTCGCAGATGTAGAGGACGCCCATCAGGCCGCTGCCGATCTGGGTGGCGAGCCGGATGCGCTGCGCTTCGCCGCCCGACAGGCTCGAGGCCGGCCGGTCGAGCGTCAGGTAGTCGAGGCCGACGTCCATCAGAAAGCCGAGCCGGCTCCGGATCTCTTTCAGGATCTGGTGGGCGATCGCCCGCTCGCGTTCGGTCAGGAGCGGCGGACCGTCGGCTGGCCGCTCGTCGCTCAGCAGCGTGAAGAAGCAGATTGCATCGGCGATCGACATCGAGACGACCTCGTCGATGTTCTTGCCGCCGACCCGGACAGCGAGCGCTTCAGGCCGCAGCCGCTTGCCGCGGCAGGTCGGGCATTGGCGGGTCGTCATGTACTGCTCGATGTCCTGCTTCACCCAATCGGAGTCGGTCTCGCGGTAGCGCCGCTCGAGGTTCGGAATGACCCCCTCGTAGGTGGTGGTGTATTCGCGGACCCGGCCTTGGGCGTTGCGATAGCGGACGACGATCGGTGTCGGCCCCGTTCCGTAGAGGACGATGCGTCGCGCCTCGTCGCTCAGCTCCGCCCACGGCGTTGTGAGCGAGAAGCCGATATGCTCCGCCACTGCCCCCAGCAGGTTGCGGTACCAAGTTGCCTCGCTCGTGCGGCGGGTGTAGGGGACAATGGCGCCGTCGGCGATTGAGAGGCGCGGGTCGGGAACGACGAGGTCGGGGTCGATCTCAAGCCGCGTCCCGAGGCCGGTGCAGTCGGGGCAGGCACCGTGGGGGCTGTTGAACGAGAAGGTGCGGGGCGCGATCTCGGCGAGCGAGACATGCCCTTCCGGGCAGGCGAGCCGCTCCGAAAAGAGCAGTTCCTCTCCTCCGACGACCGACGCGATCATCACTCCTTCGCCGATCTTGAGCGCCGTCTCGACGGAGTCGGCGAGGCGGGCAGCATCGACGAGCACGCCGTCCTCCTGCTGAATGACCAGCCGGTCGACGACGACTTCGATCGTGTGGCGTTTGTTCTTGTCGAGGGTGATGGGCTCGCTCAGGTCGCGCATCTGGCCGTCGACACGCACGCGGACGAAGCCCTGTTTGCGCACTTCATCGAGCAGGGCGACATGCTCCCCTTTCCGGTCCTTGACGAGCGGCCCGAGGATGAGAATGCGCGTGCCGCTCGGCAGCTCGGCAAGAGCATCGACGATCTGCTGGACCGTCTGGCGCGCGATCGCCCGGCCGCACACCGGGCAGTGCGGCCGGCCGACGCGGGCGAAGAGCAGACGGAGGTAGTCGTAGACCTCGGTGATCGTCCCGACAGTCGAGCGCGGATTGCGGCTCGCCCCCTTCTGGTCGATCGAGATCGCAGGAGAAAGCCCGTCGATGTGATCGACGTCCGGCTTCTCCATCTGCCCGAGAAACTGCCGCGCATAGGCCGAGAGCGACTCGACGTAGCGGCGTTGGCCTTCGGCGTAGATGGTGTCGAAGGCGAGGGAACTTTTCCCGGAGCCGGAGAGGCCGGTGATCACCACCAGCTTGTCGCGGGGGATCTCGACGTCGATGTTCTTGAGATTGTGCTCGCGCGCGCCACGGACCACGATCCGGTCAAGAGGCATGTTGTCGCGGCTCCATCCAGCATGCTGACGCCCTCTGCTGCCGCGTTGCGGGCGAAAACTGGGTCATAATCATGCGGAGTCTACACGAACAGACGTGCGTCCCAACAGCAGTTGGCGGATGAACGGTCCGTCACGATTGAAGGGCAAGCGGAGCGGCGGTTATACTAGCTTCGTGCTTGCCGACATGGCTCAGCGGTAGAGCAGCCGCCTCGTAAGCGGCAGGTCCCCGGTTCGAATCCGGGTGTCGGCTCCATCTCTCTCACCGTTGTACCCGCTGGGCAGGTCGCTTCCGCATCAGCGCGGCGGTCGTCCTTCGCTGAGCGCGTGCTTTCCCAGAAGTTCCGTCGCCGCCAGATGATTCAGCGGGTGAACGGTGGCGCTGCGCACGTCGCGGTACAGCTTTTCGAGCCCGGTTCGGCGATAGAGCGCGACGCCGCCCAGGATCTCCATCGCCCGCGTCACGACCTCAACCGCGGCGTGCGACACGTAGTCCTTCATCGCCATCGCTTCGAGATGCTCTGTCGCCCCCCAGCCGGCTGCGGTTGGGTGGCGCATGATGAGCAAGTCGAGCCACGCATTCGCCGAGCGCCAAATGATCTCCACTTCGCCGACGCGGCTCGGCAGGCGCGGGTCGGCGGCGAGCGGCTGGGTGGAGCCGAATTGTGTTCGCGTCGTCAGCGTGTCGATGAGGATGCGCCGGGCGGCGTCGGCGACCCCCAAATAGAGCGACATCATGAACAGGACGCCGTAGCTGAACGCGAGGAAGTTCAGGTTGTTGGGGTCAGGGCTGAGGCGGTCGCGGTCAGGGATCAGAGAGAAGACCCGTTCGTCTGGGACGAACACGTTCTCAAAGACTAGGTCTTGGCTGCCGCTCGCCCGCATCCCCAGAGCGTCCCAGTCGTTCTGAGGCTTGACGCCGGGGTCGGAGAAGGAGAAGAGTCCGCTGACAGCAATCGGCTCGCTGTCGATCAGGGCCGGGCAGGAGAGGATGCCGAAGTCGGCCGCCGGACTGAGCGTTCCCCAGCCGGCGCGGCCGTTGAACAGCCAGCCGCCTTCAACCCGCGTTGCCGAGCGAGGGACGCGGCCTTCGAACTCGGGCAGCCCCCCGTAGAACCCGATCACCCATCGGTTCGCCGCAACTTCCCGCAGAAAGGCGGCGCCGTCCCACGCGCCGCGCCGGACCAGTTCGCCGAGGAGGTAGAGCGAAAGCTGATGCTGCAGCAGCCCGAGCGTCGTGCTCGGGCAGCCGCGGCCGAGGATGCGGATCGTCCGGCACAGGTCGGGCACGCCGACGCCCCACCCGCCGAACTCTTCCGGCAAGCCCGCCAGCACGTAGCCGGTCGCTTTCGCCGCGGCGATGTTCTCGTGAGGAAATCGGCTCGTGCGGTCGGTCTCGTCGGCAAGCTCGGCAAAGCGTGCCGACAGCTCCTCGGCGACCCGATAGACATCGGTTGCAGTCATCATGAGCGCTCTCCCGAATGGGCGATCACATTGCTGCCCGTCGGCTCTTGACTGGGCAGCAGGCGGCCGCGCGCTCCGAGAGCGGGCGCAGAGGGGGAAGCGCCCGCCTCCCGCGCGGAGCGCTGCGGACCTCAGCCGGCGGTCTGGTCGAGGATGAGGCCGGTGCTCGCGATGCCCGAGCGCGTTCTCGGCGTGAGGGGGAGATCGCGCAGCGCCGACCTCGCCGCCCGACCGCGCCAGCAGCGAGGCCGGCGCGCTGCGAAGCAGCGTTGGCTCCGCTTCTGTCCCACCGGCAGGGGCACGAGCGGGGGAAACGCCGTCTCAAGACCTCGGACAGGAGCACAAGCTGGGAAACCGCGGTATCAAGCATCTGTTTGCGCTTCTCCGCGGCCTATTCTACGCTTCGCGCCAGCATTTGCGAGTGCGTCCTCAGCGGGCGCAGAGACCTGCACGAAGGTGGAAGAAACGATGACCGACCATGCTGGCTGTCTTCCCGCCCTAACGCTCGCCGATGCGCTCCGCTTGGTCGAAGCGGCTGAAGCGCGGGCGCGCGAGATCGGCGTGCCAATGGCGATCGCCGTCGTCGACGCCGGCGGTCACCCGATCGAAGTGCGGCGGATGGACGGCGCTCCCGTGGCGGCGATGACGACGGTCGTCGCCAAGGCGCGCACTGCGGTCCACTTCCGGACGACGACCGAGGCGCTGGTTGAAGGGGCGAAAGCCTGGCCCGAGGTATACCAGTCCTGGATCACGGTGTCGGGCGGGCAATGGGTGCTGTCCAAAGGCGGCGTTCCGCTCTGGAAGAACGGCCACGTCGTCGGCGGCATCGGCTGCAGCGGCGGCACCGGCGCCCAAGACATCACCTGTGCGGAGACCGCTCGCGACCGCGCCGGCTTTGCCGCTGGGCCCGAATGACCGCGCGGCTGCTCGGCGGGATCGATCAGGTGTGCGTCGGTGCGCAGGACCTCGAGGCGACGACCCGCTTCTTTGTCGACGGCCTTGGGCTCCACGTGGTGGACGAGGGGCAGGTCGGCGGAGCGGGCTACGCCGCGCTGTGGGGGATCCCCGCCGATCGAGCGCTCCGTCTCCGGGTCGTTGGCCATCCCGCCGTCCCGCGCGGGCGGGTGCGAATCGCCGAAGCGCTGCTGCCGGCGCCGCCCCCGACGATGCTGACCGACCTCGGCATCTTCGACGTCGATTTCCTCGCGCGCGACCTCGATGGCATATGCGCGCGGGTGCGCGAGGCCGGCTTTTCGCTCTGGTCCGCCCCCCTTGCCTATCAGATAGGGGCGATCACCGTCCGCGAAGCGATCGCCGAGCCGCCCGACGGCCTGCGCTCGGCGCTCATTCAGGATACCGGCTCGGCAAGCGCCCTGCGCGACCAGCCGCACCTCGCCGTCTCGGAGGCGGTGATCACCGCGGTCGGGGTCGACGATGTCGAGCGCGGACTGGCATTCTACCGCGCGGCATTCGGGCTAGCGCCGCTGCGCGTCTTCGACATCCGCAGCCGCGAACTGAACGCTCTCCTTCTCCTTCCCGGCGAGGTTGCGCTGCGCGTTGCCCTGCTCGACATGCCGCCGGCTCGCCTCGAACTGATCCAAGTCGTTGACGGCCCCGCGCCCTGCCGCGACATCCGCCCGCTCCAGCGGCCGCCCCGCGCCGGCTTCCAGGGCAACGCGTATTGGATCGCCGACCTCGACGATGCCGTCGCTGCCTGCGTCACGGCGGGCGCGCGGCTCCTCGCCGGGCCGGTTGCGCTGCCGGCGGACGTCCTTTCCCCGCGGCCACGCCGCACTGTCCTCCTCGTCGACCCCGTCGGCACGGTACTTGAACTGTCGGAGCGTCGAGGCTGAGCGATGGCGATCGCGATGGGGATCGGGATGTCGGGCGACGGCGTGACCGGCCGCCGGCTGGTCGAGCTCGGACGCCGGATGGACGAGGCCGGCATGGATGCCATCTGGCTTGGGGAAGTGCTGTATGACATCTTCACCGTCTACGGCGCGCTCTCCCAAGTGACGCGGCGGCTGCGGCTTGGTGTCTCCGTTGCGACGTGGGCGCGGACGCCGCCCCTGATGAGCGTCTCCGCCTCGACGCTCGATGCCCTCGCGCCCGGGCGGATGATCCTCGGCCTCGGGACGATGCCGAAGTTTCGCAACGAGCAGCATCACGGCATCTCCTACCATCGGCCCGTCGCCCGAATGCGCGAGTACCTGACGCTGATGCGGCTGCTGTGGAAGGCCGTGCCGGGCTCGCCGCTCGACTTCGAGGGCGAGTTCTATACCATCCGCCGCTACGAGCGCTGGAGCGCGCCCGAGTCGCCCGACCTGAAGGTCTATCTCGGGGCGGTCGGGCCGAAGATGCTGGAACTGGCGGGGGAGCTGGCCGACGGCGTCATCCTTCATCCGGTTCACTCCTACCGCTCCTACGCCGAGCTGACCCTCCCCGCTCTGCGCCGCGGCCTCGCCAAGCGCGACCCGAGCCTCGGCCCATTTGAGGTCGTCGGCTCGTTCGAATGCTCGATCGACGATGATCCCCGCCGCGCGATCGCGCGCGCCCGCAACGGGATCATGTTCTACTTCCGGACGCCCTACATCACGCCGGTGATGGAACTGCACGGCTTCGTCGAGGAGCAGGCGGCCATTCGTGCCGCGCTCGAAGCGGGCGACCTCGCCAAGGCGGCGCGGATGGTGACCGACGAGATGGTGAAGGTGCTCGCCATCGCCGGAACAGCCGACGAGGTGCGCGCCGAGGTCGCCCGCTATGAGGGCATGGTCGATGCCGCTGCCCTCGCTGTGCCGACGGCCGGCCTTCCGCCGGATGAGGTGTGGGAGCAGTACGAGCGTGTTATGCAGACGTTCGGCGCTTCCTGAACCCTCGTCCTTATTCCCGGACCTCGAAGCGCGCGCTGCCGCTTCGGCCCCACACCTCCGGGAAGTACATCAAGCTTGCCCGCGCCGGCGGGACGACGAAGTCGCCGGCCGTCGTCACGCGGACGAGGTAGGAGAACTGGTAGGTTCCCCGCGGTAGAGCGCGCGCGAAAAGGGCGACCCGGTCATCGCGGATATCGATATGCGAGAAGCGCCAGGCCGATCGCCCGCCTCCTCGCTCGAAGATACTCGCCGTCGCAAGGTCGGGGTTCACGGCCTCGGCGCCGGCGAACAACGGGTCGTCCACCACCACGTAGTCGAGGTCGCTCGGGGCGATGATGGTCAGCTGGACGCGAATGAGGTCGCCGACCCTCGCAGAACGGATCGGGCTTGTGCTGGTCGGGTCAGCGGGCAGGTACTCGCGGGTGATTGCAATCCCCTCCGCGCGCGGCTCGGCCTGCTCCCCAAGGCGGAAGGTGCGGAGCGACGCCGTGTAATAGAGCCGTCCCGCGGCGCTCGGTAGGCCGCTCGCCTCCCGCTCGAGCACGAGCCGGTTCGGCGCGTCGAGCAGCAGGTCGCGCACGGGGACAACGAGTGTGCGCGCGCCCGGCGTGTCCTGGGTGACGCGGCCGCTCGCGAGTGCTCGGCCGTTGAGGGAGACGCGATAGCGATAATCGGGCGACGGCAGAGCAGAGCGAACAGCATAGACAGCAAGCGCGTTCAGCGCGGCGGCGGTGTCGAAGGTGGTGCCCCACCAGCCGTCGCGCCGCTCGATCATCAGCCAGCGCACGGCCGGGTCAATGAGCGGGCTTTGCGGGTCAGCGGCGAGGAGGGCTTGCAGGACGACTGCCGTCGATCGGCTCGTTCCGCCGAGTCTGCGTCGGTCGCCGGGGTCGTTCCAGTGGACTCCGGTCGCGCTCCACGTGGCGGTGCCGACAAGTTCGTTCAGCAGGGTCGCAGTGCGGGCGTCGCCGCGGTCGCCGTTCGCCCGGAAGATGGCGAGGAGGAGGGACGCCTTGGCCCAGTCGGCGAGGGCAGCCCGCCGCTCGAATAGGGCGTTGAGCGCTCCGGTCGAAGGCCGCCCCGCTTCGGCGAGGACGAAGAGGGCATAGGCGCGGGCGTTGGCATCGTCGGGACTGCCGACGTCGACAGGACGCTGCAGCTGCTGCGTCACGGCATCGAGGCCGCGCGCAAGGCTGCTTTCATCGACTGCGTAGCCGGCCTTCTGCGCCCTGATGAGGCCAAAGACGGCGTAGGCGGTGAGGAAGGGCTGGCTTGGGTCGCCGCGGAACCAGCCCCAGCCGCCGTCGGTCCGCTGCGCCAGCGCAAGCCGCTGGAGGGCAGCAATATTCTGGTCCGCAATCCGGCTGACGAGCTCCGGCGTCAGCGTTCCCGTCGCGCTCAGGACGCGCAGGTAGTCGAGCGAGGAGAGTAGCCGCGAGACGGTTACCTCGGTCGGCTCCCACGGGAAGGCGCTCAGTTCGCGGAAGCCGGTTTCTAGGCCGGCGGTGAGTGAGGGAGCGAGTTCGACCGTCAGTTCGCCGAGATTGGGGTTGACGGGGCTCGGCACCCGGACCGTTTCGACCACTTGGGCGGCGACTTGCCCGCTAGAGGCGACGACCTCGGCGGTCGCGAGCGGATTGACCGGCAGCGCAATTTCGACGGCGTCGCCGGGGGGGCTGGTCCCGCCGGTGTCGGCGCGGAAACGGAGACGCGCCTCGCCCGGCTGGCCGGCGCTCACCTCCCAGCGGGCGCTTGCCGTCCCGCGCGCCGGGACGCTCAGCCGCGGCGCCGCGAAGCCGCCAGCCGGCGAGGCGAGATTGCTCACCTCAAGGGTGGCGGTAACCTCCAGCGGCCGGTCGGTCAGGTTCTGGACGATCGCGCCGACTGTCGCCCGATCGCCGCTGGTCAGGAAGCGCGGCACCACCGGCCGCACGAGGAGGTCCTTCGTGCTGACGATGTCATGGGTCGCTTGACCGAACTGGGAGTCGCGCGTCACCGCCTTGACAGTCAGCCGCCACGTTGTCAGATTGTCCGGAAGCATGACATCGAATGTCGCCTCGCCGTTGCGGTCGGTGACAAGACGGGGGCTCCAGAAGGCGGTATCGGCAAAGCGCGAGCGCACCTCGCGGATCGCGCCGCCGCCTCCCTTGCCGGCGGCGCGTGAGGCGATGTCGAGGCGGGTCTGCGATGCCGCTAATGTCGCGGCAGTGACGACGCCGAGTCCGCGCTCGCGGTAGAAGCGATCAAACAGCCACGTCGGCGGCTCGTCGTCGGCGAGCGACAGGACAGCGCGGTCGACGACCGCCGCCGAGAGCTGCGCCTGCACCGGCCGTCCGGCGGCATCGGTCGCCTTCACCCGGTAGCGGACGGTCTCGCCGGGCTGGTAGCGCGCCTTGTCGCTGCGGATCTCGAGCGTGAGCAGTTTCGCCGAGGCATCCACCCGAAGATTGGCGTAGCCGAGCTTGTAGGAAGGCGGCCCCTGGGCGCTGTCGCCGGCAAAGGCGACGACCGAGACGAAAACGTTCGGCAGGTAGTCGGGCTCGACGGGGATGTCGAGAACGGGGCTGCTGGATGTCAGCGTGACGACGCGGGAGGAGCGCACGCCTTGGCGCTCGATGGTGAGGAGCGCGGTTGAGGTCGCGAACGGGGTCGGCACGAGCAGCTTCGCGGTCTCGCCCGGCGCGTAGACCGGCTTGTCGAGGACGAGGTCCATCCGGTCGTTGCTCTCCAGCCCCCAGTTGACGAACTCGGTTCCGGCAACCCAGAGGAAGGCGACCGTTCGTACCTCGTTGCCGAGTTCATCGCGGCCCGTCGCTTGGATGCGGTAGAGGCCAGGGCGCGGAGGCGTGAACGCCGCTTGGGCGCGGCCGTTCCTGTCCGTTGTCAGAGTGCGCGCTGCGCCTGGCACCGGCGTGTCCTCGAAGGTCGTGACCCAGACGAGGTCACCCTCGGGCGTGCGCTCCTGCACCGAGTAGTAGCGCCGAGCGGCGAGGTCGAGCGTGAGCGGCACGCTCGGACGCGGCCGCACGTCGATACCGACCGTTGCGATGTCCCACGTCGCTGTCTCGCCGCTGCGCACGAGGCGCGTCGGGCTGCGCACGCCGATGTAGAAAGCCCCTTTGTGAGCGATGATCTCTGCCCGCCCGCTGATCTGCTGGGCGCTCTCGTCGCTGACCGACGCCTCGACCGTCAGCAGCCGGCTGCCCTGAAAGCGGTCGAGATCAGCGCGAAAGGCGATGTCGACGCGGCCTTGGCGGTCGAGTGTCCCGAGGCCGGACGCGAGCGCCTCCGGCCCGCTGCCGACCGGCGGCGGCCGGAGATCGACGACGCCGTAGGTAAAGCCGGTCCAGTCGGTCCCCGTCGGGCCGCGGAAGATGTAGGGGTCGCTGGCAACGCGCCACGTCACGCGGCCGCCGGCAACCGGCGCTCCGAAGAAGTACTCCGCGGCGACGGTGACGCTGACCGTCTGGTGGGCGACCACCTGCTCCTCTTGCGGCCGCACTTCGACCTGGAACTCAGGACGACGATACTCTGCCACTTGGAAGCCGGCCCACGCGGAGAAGTCGGTCGCGGGGTCTCGGAGCGTGATCGACCAATCGCCGGTCGCGGCATTCTCCGAGAGCGGGATCTGGCCGGAGAAGGTGCCGAAGTCGTCGAGGATGACTGTCTGCGAGAGGACGGAGCGGCCGGTCGGGTCGGTGACTGCCAGCTGGAAAGACGACAGCGCTGTCGGCAGGCTGTAGGCGCCGTCGTCATCGCGCCGGACGATCCCTTTGAAATAGACAATCTGGCCGGCGCGATAGACCGGGCGGTCGGTGAAGATCGCCGCGCGGTACGGCGAGAGCGGCAGCTCCCCCTCGATCCCGAATTGCCACGGCTCGATCCCGTCTGACCAGCTGGCCGAGACGACCGATGGCCCGTCCGGCTCGTCGAGAAGCACCCAGAGATTGGGCGGCGGCCCCCCCGGGAGGGGAAAGCGGGCGACGCCGTCGGCGCCGGTACGGACTGGCTGGGGCATCGGGAGGGGCTGGGTTGGACCGAAGAATGCCTGCACCGGCGCGTTCGCGACCGGTTGGGCCGTCGCCGGGTCGGTCGCCCAGAGCAGCGCCTCGTTCGCGCCGAGCTTCACGGTGAGGGCGCGCCGCGAGACAGCGAGCAGCTGGGAGTCGCGCACTCCCGCGCCCTCGGCGGTGAGGAAATAGAAGCCGGGCCCAAGCGGCTGGCCGCCGACCGTGAGCGTCTGCGTGACGACCCGCGTCGCATTCAGTTCCCCGCGCGTATCGACGGTCCATTCGCCGGCAAGCTGGCCCGGCGGCGCGGCCGGATTGTTCCCGCCCGGCCTCGAAGAGGCAAGGTCGAGATAGGTCCGCTGATCGAGCCGGTAGAGCCGAAGGGTCGCCGACGGGACATTGACAGCCTCGAGCGCGCCCAGCAGCGGTGTCCCGGCGAGCACTGTCGTCGTCTCGGCAGTGCTGAGGAAGGTGAGCCGCGGCGGGGTCGTCGCGGTGGTAAAAGCGATCCGCTGCGGCGTGCCAATCGCTCTGCCGAGCCGGTCCCGCGCGTCCGGTCCGACAACGACGCTGTAGGCGGTCGACGGCTGGAGCCGGAAGAAGAAGGTCAGGCGCGTGTTCGACTCGGTCCACGAGGAGAAAACCTGCGTTGGCGCGGGCACGATCGTCAGGTTCGCCGCCACCGAGGCGGGATCCATCGGCTGATTGAAGGTGAGCGAGAGCTGGGTTGTCGGCGCGGCGGTGGCGCCGTCGGCAGGGGTCGACGCGACAAGGCGCGGCGGCCCGACGGTCTGGAACGTCCACCGGAACGGCTCGGGTGAGGGGAGCGGCCCGTCGCTGCCCCGGAGGCCGGCGGCAAGCTGTGCCGCGTAGGTGACATCGGCGGCAAGGGGCTGCGCCGGCACGAACGCAACGCGGCGGTCGCTCTCCCACCGGAACGTGCCGGCAACAGGCTGATCCGTCGGCCCCGTGAGGCGGAACGCCGCTTCCACGCTCGCGCGGTCCATCGGCTGGTTGAAGACGAGGGTCAGTTCTTGGGTCGTGGGGACGAAGCGGCTGTTCGCGGTCGGCGTGAACTCGGCGAGTGCCGGCCGAATGGTGCTGAAGGTGGAGCGGACATCGCTCGCCAGCCGGCCTCCGGTGACATCCTCGACATCGCGGCGAAGAGTGACGGTGTAGACCGACGCGGGACGGAAGCCGTCGCGGCTTTGGAAGCGGTAGACGCTCGGGCTGATCCAGCGTCCGGTTCCTAGGAGCGACGGCGTGATGACGAGCGGGTCGGGGGTGCTGCTGGCGCCGAGCGCGACGACTGGCCGGTTGAAGGCGACTGTAATCGCCGCATCGAGCGGAACGTCGAGGGCGCCGTCGAACGGAAAGAAGGCAACAGGAACGAGGTCGCCGGCGGTGGTGAACTCGGCCGAGAACGGCTCGCGCAGCGGCAGAGCGGCGGCGCTCCGCGCGGTTGTGCCGAGGGTGACGGTGTAGGTGGTATTCCGCGCCAATGGGCGGGACGGCGCGAAACGGACAGTATCGCCGCTCCACTCGAAGCGGCCGTCGACAGCCGGCTGGAGCTGGAACGCCCGTTCGACCGAGGCGCGGTCCATCGCGGTGTTGAAGGAGATGACGATGGTCGCGGTGGGCGGGACCTCGCGCTGCTGCTCCGGCTCGTAGGCGATGACCGCCGGAGCGACTGGCGCACGGCGAAGAAGGAGCAGCGTCGCGACGGTGCCCCCTGCCAGAACGAGGAGGGCGAGGAGGATACCGGCGATGGCGATCCAGAAGCGCGCGCTCATGGCTCGTCTCCCTCTTATCTTCCGTCGACCCGAATGCGCCGCTCATCGGCAGCTACTTCGCTGCCGTCGCGGAGGAGGGCGGCTCGGACGACATGCTCGCCCGGCTCGAGCGTCCACCATCCTTCAGCGGCTCCGAGCGGAGCGATCGGGATGCCGTTCACGGTGAGGAGAACAGCGCCGCCGGCGGCGGCAGCCCGGACGCGCAGCCGCTGCATCGCCGTCGGCAGCCGCGGCGAGATGACCAGTTCGGCGCCGTCGTCGGGCGCGACGAGCCGGACGAACCGAGGTGCCTCGTCGCGCTGACCGGTGAGACAGCTCTCAGTCGGCGGCAGGGGGATGCCGCGCTCCTGCGCCCACGCGAGCGCCGGTGGCGGGACGATCCAGAACAGGCGCTCGCTGACCGGTCCGCGGCAGCCCGGCTCCCACAGCCGGCCGGTCGCGCTGTCGATCCGGAGGCGCTGGTAGCTCGTCGACGGCTCGCTCGGCTCGCGGCCGGCGAGAAACGGCTCAAGGACGACCCGCGGGCAGTCGGGCGCAGCGCGCTTGCCGTCCACCTCGCAGACTGCAGCCCAAACAATCCCCGCCGGGACGGGAAATGCCTGCGCCGGCTCGCCGCGCAGCGCCTCGCTGATGAAGTCGCGCCAGATCGGGGCCGCCCCGGAGATACCGCTCACCTCGCGCATCGGCCGGCCGTCGCTGTTGCCGACCCAGACGCCGACCACCAGCTGCGGCGTGAAGCCGATCGTCCAGTTGTCGCGGAAGCGGCTGGTCGTGCCTGTCTTCACGCCGGCCGGACGGGAGAGCGTCAGCGGATTGTTCATGCCGAAGGACAGTTCGCGGGCGCGGGGGTCGCTCAGCACGTGGGCGACAAGGTAGGCGATTTCCGGGGCGAGCACCTGCCGCGGCGGCGGCCGCTCGATCGCAACGAGCGTCTGCCCTGCGCTCGATTCGATCCGCAGCAGGTCAGCCGGGGGAGAGAGAAGCCCGCCGTTTGCAAACGCAGCGTACGCTGCCGTCAGGTCGAGCAGCGTCACCTCGCCGCCGCCGAGGGTGAGGGCGAGGTCGTAGCGGTCAGCGTCGTGCCATGTCGAGATCCCAAGCCGCTGCCCCATCTCGACCAGCGCCGAAACGCCGATCCGGTCGAGCAGCTGGACGGCAACGACGTTGATCGAGGCGCCGAGCGCGGTCCGGAGGGATATCGGGCCATGATAGTCGTGGTCGTAATTGACGGGGACGAAGGGCTCGCCGCGGCGGGTTGTGAACGTCGAGCGGACGTCAAAGAACACATCGGCCGGCGCATAGCCGCGCTCGAAGGCGGCAGCGTAGGTGAGCGGCTTGATCGCCGAGCCGGGCTGGCGCGGTGAGACGGCGACATTCACTTGGCCGTCGATCGCGGGGTTGAAGTAGTCGGCCGAGCCGGCAAGCGCGAGGATGTCCCCCGTTCGCGGGTCGATGGCGATGAGGGCAGCGTTGGTGACGTCGTGGTTGGCGAGGCGGGCGAGATGGCGCGCGATCGTCCGTTCGGCAAGCTGCTGCAGGCCGGCGTCGAGCGTCGTGATCACGCGGCTGCCGCCGTGCTGAGCGGCAAGCGCGAGCGCCCGCTCGCGTGTCCCGACCACAAAGTGCGGCGCAACGACCGGCGGCGCTGACGGCCGAAGCTCGAGCGGTTCGGCGGCGGCGCGTTCCGCCTCGTCCCGGCTGAGCATGCCGCGCCGTGTCATCAGCGTGAGCACGGTCTGGCGCCGCTCGAGCGCAAGCGCTGGGTCGTCGCGCGGGTCGTATCGCGCGGGGGCTTGGAGCAAGCCAGTGAGAAGAGCCGCTTGGCTGACCGAGAGATCGGACGCGGCGACGCCGAAGTACGCCCGGCTTGCGGCGTCGATCCCGACGGCGCGAGCGCCGTAGGGGGCGCGGTTGAGGTAGAGGCGGAGGATCTCGTCTTTCGGGAAGTGGCGGGCGATCTGGAGCGCGAGGGCCAGTTCCCGCGCCTTGCGCCGCAGCGGGGGGTGGGCGAGCGGGTCGTCGCGGAGCAAGGCCTGCCGTGCCAGCTGCATTTCGATCGTGCTCCCGCCCGACGGCTCGCCGCGCAGCGACTGACCTGCCGCCCGGAGGAGCGCCACGAGATCAACGCCGGGATGCTGGAAGAAGCGGTGATCTTCGGTCGCGAGGGTCGCCGCCACGACGCTCGGCGCAATTTCATCACGCCTGACCGGCCGGACGCTCCCAACCTCGGTCTCGATCTCGTAGAGCAGGCGCCCGTTGCGGTCGAGGATGAGGATGGACGCGGGCGGGTCCGCGAGCATGACGGGCGAGGGCAACTCGGCCAGTGCCCAGCGGAAGGCCGCGACAGCCGCGACCCCGACGATCGCGAGGGCGAGACCAGGGTGCTGCCATGCTCGCATTGATGCTGACAACCTCGATCAGTCTAACGCCCGCCGGCGCTTGACGGTGCAGGAGATTACCCCCGTTCCGATGGCGACGGCAGGACGGTCCTGCTACGATGCAGACAAGAAGACGGAGGGAAGCACGGCGATGGTGCTGAGCGACAAACGCATTCTCGAAGAGCTGGAAAAGGGGAATATCGTCATCGAACCGTTCGACCGCCGCCAGCTGGGGACAAACTCCTACGATGTCCGGCTAGGGGAGTGGTACTACGAGCCGAACCGCAACCTGATGGTCGTCGACTTCTTTGACGAGGAGTCTGTCCGGGCGTTCTGGGGCGAGCCGAAGCGGGCGAAAGACGGGATCATTACTATCCGCGCCGGCGACACGATCCTCGCTCACACCCAAGAGGTGGTCGGCGCGCGCAACGGGTTCACGACCTCGATGCGCTGCCGCTCCAGCATCGGACGGTCCGCGCTCTCGGTCTGCAAGTGCGCCGGCCTCGGCGATGTCGGCTATATCGCTCGCTGGACGATGGAGATCACCAATCATAGCCAGTCCAACATTCGCCTCCCTGTCGGCGCCCGCATCGCCCAGATCATGTTCTACGAGGTCGGCCCGACCCTGACTGAATACCGCGGGAAATACGGCCAGTCGGAATGGACGCCGGAAGAGATGCTGCCGCGCCTCTACCGCGATTGGGATGTCGAACTGTTTCACCCCGCTTTCTCGATGAACGGAGCGCGATCGTGATCCGCCTCATTGCGGCCGCCCAGATGCCGGCTCCTGCGCGGCAGTTCACGATTTCGAAGCCGAAGAAGCGCGGGATGTCCCGGCGGGGAGAGGCGGTGAGACGCGTTCGCCAGCGTTGACCCGGCGGCTGAACTGCTCCCCGCGCGTGACGAGGGCGACGGCGAGCGCGGAGAGCAGGCCGAGCCCAACGAGCAGTGCCCATGGGAGCGCGGTCAAGCCGGCGGTGCGCTGCGCGTCAAAGGCGAAGCCGGTGAGGGTATTGCCGATTGTGGCGCCAATCCCCGACCACATCCAGAACACGCCGGTGTAGGTGCCGAGCAGGCGGTCGCCGGCGAGCAGGGGAATGAGGGCCATCTGAAAGGGGCGGACGATGAGAAGCCCGAACGTGAGGATGGCCGCCGCAAGCAGAACGGGGCTGGCATTGATCAGCGCGGCAAAAATGCTCTCGCCGGGAAGGGGGAGGAACAACGCGCCGACGAGCGGCGGCACGAATGCCAGCCCCATCACGAGGACCCCCCACGGCAGCGACGCCGCTTCTCCCCACCGTTCTTGGCAGAACGAGGTGACCCGCAGCTGGCCGAAAATAGTCATCGCCGAGGAGATGAAGAAAATCGCTCCGACAAGCAGTTCGCTCCCCGTCAGGCGGCGGATCTCCAGCGGCAGCCCGATATAGATCTGGTTGAACAGGGTGAAGAAACCGAGCATCGAGAGCGAATAGAGAAGGAACGGCCGATTGCCGAACACTTCCCGCCAGCTGCTGAACGCTGAGGCAACTCCTGCGCCGCCCCCGCCGCGCGGCGGAAGAGAGAACAGCTGGACGACGCCGAGCACGAAGAACACCGCAGCCGCAGAGAGACAGACGAGCTGAAAGCTGAACTGGAGGAGGACCACGCCGACGAGCGGTCCGAGCAAGGTGCCGGTTTGGGCGAAGACGGCATCGAGCGCGAACACCTCGGCGCGGCGCTTCGGCGCTTCGGCAGCAAGATAGGCGCGCAGGGAGGGGCCGAAGAGGGCGCCGGCGAGCCCGGTCAGGATCGCGGCGAGCAGCACCCCCGGCAGGGAGGCGGTGACCCCAAAGAGCAGAAAGCCGATCGTTCGCAGCAGGAGACCGGCGACGATCACCGGCTTGAACCCGATCTGGTCGGCGAGTGTTCCGCCGAGGATTGTCAATCCTTGCTGGCAGAAGACCCGCACCCCGAGGATGATCCCGACAAGCCACGCAGGAAAGCCCAGCGTATCGGCGAAGTAGGTGGCGAGATACGGAAAGAGCATAAAAAAGCTGAGGAAGATCGTCAGATCGTTGATGAGGAGAAGCTGAACCGGCCGGTCTTGAGCGCGAAAGCGGCGAACGATTTCCACGCGGACACTCAGCGGGAGAAGATGCGCAGTCGCTGAAGCAGCCTTCAGTATACTGGCCGTGACACGAGGACGTCACGTGCCGCCGCTCTTTCAGCGGCCGGACGGCTCGAGCGGAACGCGGCTGACGGACATCCGCGCCCCCCGCTTGATCAAAGAGCAAGCAGCAAATCGGCGAGCCGTCCCCGGTTAGAGACGGCTCGCGTTGCAGCGGGGGGAGATGAGGCACGCGCGCTGAGCGCCCCGCCTGCCTGACGGCGGCCGAGCGAAACCTCCGGGGGAGGCGCCAGCCTTGCTCCCCCGAGAGCGGTCTATGCCTTCTTGCGGATGATGTCGAAGCGGGGCTCTTGGTCGCCGCGCGGGATGACGTTTTCGAGCTTGCTGCTGGCGGCCCAGAGGCGAACCCCGTCGACGAGAAAGAGGAACGGCGGGTTCTCGTACATCACCTCAATCGCTTTCTGCAGCAGCTCGACCCGCTTCTTCTCATCCATTTCGGTCAGGGACGCGAGGTAGTAGCGGTCGAATTCGGGGTCGTTATGCCGGCGCGCCGGCTCCGGTTCGTTGCCGCGGAACCAGGTCAGCGCGAAGTCGGCGTCCATTGCCGGGGAGTTGAGCAGCCCCGCGGTGAGGATATGCGCCCGCTGCGTTCGGCCGTACCAGTGGTCGAGCAAGAACGCGGAGTCGGCAGACTGTTCGATTGCAGCCTCGATCCCGACATCGCGCAGGTTGCTCTGGATGAGCAGGAAGGTCGGCTCCGCCGCCGTCGTGCCGAGGGTGACCGCCATCCGGATCCGAAAGCCAGTCGGGTAGCCCGCCTGCGCCAGCAGCTGGCGCGCCCGCGCCGGATCGTACGGATACGGCCGGATGTTCGGGTTGTAGCCGACCGTCGTCGTCTGGACAACCTGGCCCGTCGGCCGCGTCAGTCCTTTGAAGATGTCGCGGGCGATCGCCTCCTTATCAACGGCGTAGTTGATCGCCTGGCGAACCAGCTTGTTCTGTGTCGGCTCGCCGGCAAGGGTACTGAAGATGAACGCGCCGATTGTCTGGCCTTGGTTGAAGACGATCACCTGCATCCCGGCGCGCGTCACCGCTTCATACTGGTCGATCGGCACATTGTCGATCAGGTCGAGTTCGCCGGTCCGCAGCCCGGCGATGCGTGCCGACGCCTCCGGAACCGACCGCACCAAAATCTCGCTCGCGCCCGGCTTCGTCGGATAGTGCGGGTTGGCGACGAGCAACAGCCGGTCGGTGCCGTTGAACTCTTTCACCATGTACGGACCGGTGCCCATCCCTTTGGTGGCGAACTCGGCAGGACCGATCCGCTCGAGATAGGCCTTCGGCACGATCACGACAAGGGCGACCCGCTTGAGCAGGATCGGGTCCGGACCCTTCGTCGTGATCCGGATCGTCGACGGATCGACGATCGTCGTCTGGTCGATGGTGCCGGTCCGGGCGAGAATGGCAAGACGGAGCTCGGGGTTGGTCGCTCGGTCGAGACTGTATTTCACATCCTCGGCTGTCACCGGGCTGCCGTCGTGGAACTTGCGGTTCGGCGCGAGTTTGAACTCCCACGTTGTCGCGTCAACATTGCGCCATGAGGAGGCGAGCGCCGGCTCCAGCCGGCCAGCTTCGTCCTGAGCAACGAGACACTCATAGAGGCCATAGCGGCGCGGGTTGTTCCCGATCGCCGCGTGCGGGTCGAGGGTGGTGATGCTCGTCGAGATCGCGATGTTCAGCTTGAAGTCTTGAAGCATCACTGGGCCGGTGACGCTCCCCGCTGTCTGGGTCGGCGCGGCAGGAGCGCAGGCCACTCCGACGAGAGCGAGCGCGGCGAGCGGTCTGAGCAGGTTCGGAGGTAGCGGCCGGAACATGTTTCTCCTCCCGGTGGCTGCCTGGCGACGCCGTATTCAGGGGCATTGTATCCGGAAAATACTTCAAGGTGAGATATTTCATACGAAGCGATCGCTCCGCACTCGGCACGGTCAGCGTGGCTGTCTGACAGGCGGAGCCGGGTTGCCCCGCTGCGCTGCAATGGACGAGCGCGCACCGGGAAGGGGGCGTCGGTCTGCTGATCGCTGCACGCTCCTCCTGCCGACCTAGCGGACGGGCCAGCTGCCGCTCAGCTGCAACCGTTCCCCCGCCCTACGTTGTGCTCAGACTGGAAGGCCTTCTTGCCGCCCGCGCGATCACAGCGGCCGACAGTCATCCGTCGGCGAGCCTTGCCGGCATCGCCATCCCGACGCAGGTTCGGGCGCGTCCTGCCGAACTGTCCCCGGCGCTCGTCTGCGCGCTGCCGATCCCGCCGCATCGCTTCCCGGCCCCCATCGAGGACTACACCCTTCCGCTGGTGCCCCGCGGCCCGCCGCGGATCGCCGTTCTCGGCAACTCCGCCTGCCGGATCGCGGGGGCGCGCGCAGGCGTGCGCTGATCCTGAGCAGTGGCCCCTCGTGACGGCTGACCAGAGCGTCGCCAGCGTCTGTCCTGACCGTATCGTGCCCGTCGGCGACTTCTTTTGCCGGGAGGAGCCCTCTTCCTAGCGACCACCCGGGCTGTGCCGGCAGCCCGTACAGCGCCACCTAGGAGGCGTGGCGCACCGATTGGCTCGCGCCTGCTGCGCCGGCCTTTCTCACCGCGCCGTGGGCACTGGTGCGCAGCAATCATGCGGTGTGCGAGCGCGGCGGCGAGGGGTGGTTCCGCTACCGCGGCAGGCACTTCGGCTTCATCACCATCGAGCCGTCGGGAACAAGAGCGTGGATGGCCGTCGGCGCGACCCGGGGGGAGGCCCGCTGGACGCCTGCGCGGCGGAGGGCAAGCAGCTGGCCAGCCGCTGAGCTGCTGTCAGCTGCGGAGGCGGTCGAAATACAGCCGCTCCGCGGCGATGCGGCCGTCGCGGATTTCGAGGATCGAGACCCATTTTGAGAGGCGGGTGCTGGTCTCGAACACCCCTTCGACCGCGACATGGCGGCCGTCGTCGCCGATGATGACCAGATGCGCCGTCAATCGCCCGTCGCCGGCGTTGCGCTGATCCTGCGCGACATGAGCGTCGCGGCCGACGAGCGGCTCGGAGCGGCCCGGCGTCAGATAGGTGACATCGTCGGTGAAACAGTCGGCATAGGCGGCCCAGTCGCGCCGATTGAACGCCTCGATCCAGCGGGCGACGAGCGCGCGGAGGTCAGCCATCAGTTTGCTACCACGACGGGGATTGTCGTCGTCTGCCGACCGCCGCTGCGGTCGAAGACGTGCAGATAGATCGTGTAGCTGCCGTTTCGGAACTGCGTGGTTGGGAAAGTCGCGAGAAAGCCGTCGCCGGGTGCGAGCGACTCCCCAATGGCAGTGAACTGGGCGCCGTTCAGCCCGGGACTGACCTCAACTTTGTAGGCGGCGAAATTTGCCACGTTGGCGATCCCCGAGATCGGCACATTGCCGCGCAGGACGGCGCCGGCCGCCGGCGCGGCGATCGCGACCCCGAACGGGCCGCGAAGCTGTGGCCCAGGGGTGCCGACCGGCTGCGGCATCACTGGCCCTGGCGTCGGGGTCGGGGTGAAGGCGGCGATCGCGCAGGGCGCCCAGCGGGTAGGCGGCTGCGGAAGCTCACGCTCTTCTGGAGTGGGGGTGCCCGCGCTCGGCAGCAGGATGTAGAACTCCCGATCCTCGACCTCCTCTGGCTTGCATCCTTCGTTGGCGCGCAGGGAGGGGTCGCTCTTCAGAACGAGCACTTTTTCGACCTTGAACCGCGGTGCCGGCGGCTCAAACCCGCGAATGTAAAGGTCGTTGGAGACGCGGGCGCATTCTGGGGGGAGCCCTTCGGCGACGCAGGTGCGCGGGTTGACCACGCGGGCCGGCTTGTCGTACCAGAGCTTGCTGACCCAGTGCTTCTCGCCGGCGCCTTCAGCAGGCTGGAAATGGACGCCGTCAAACTCATCCTTCGGGAAATAGCCGAAGGCGCGCTCCATAAACTCGTTCCAAATGAGCGCGGGCGTGCGCGACCCGTTCAGCCCCGCCATCGGGCGATTGTCCGAATTGCCGACCCAGATCCCGGTCACAAGGTACGGCGTGTAGCCCATCGTCCAGCCGTCGCGATGGTCATCTGTCGTGCCGGTCTTGACGGCGGCGGGGCGGCTGAGGCGAAGGGGCGGACCGGTGCCGAACGTCACGCGGCGCGCCTGCGGGTCGTTGAGCATGTCGGCGATCATGTAGGCGATCTCTTCCGTCAGCACGCGCTCCGGCTGGCGAGCCGGGTCGGTCGCAGCATCGTAGACCACTTGGCCGTTCTCGTCGAGGATTTTCAGGAACGGCGTGAGCGGCACTTTCAGCCCGAGATTGGCGAACGTTGCATACGCCTGCACGTGATCGATCAGCCGCACTTCGCCGCCGCCGAGCGTGATCGCAAGGCCGTACCGGTTTGCATCCTTGAAGCTGGTGATGCCCATCTTCCGAGCGAGCTCGATCATCTCTCGCACGCCGACAAACTGGAGCGCCTTGACCGCGGGGATGTTCCACGAGTTGCCTAGCGCTTCGCGCACGGTCATCGCGCCGTGGAAGCGGTTGTCGTAGTTCATCGGTGTCCAGACGCGCGAACCGTCGCGGAACGAAATCGGAGAGTCGATGACGATCGTGCCGGGGGTCCAGCCCTTCATGAAGGCGGCGGCATAGGTGATCGGCTTGATCGAACTGCCGGGCTGTCGCTCCATCAGGGCCACGTTCACTTGGCCGTCGATGCTCTTCTCCCAATAGTCGTAGCTGCCGACCATGACGAGGATCTCGCCTTTTTTGGGGTCAACGGCGACAAGCGAAGCATTCGTCGCGCGGAAGCGCCGGGCGGCGTCGATATGCTTTTTGACGATCTGTTCTGCCTCGGCTTGGAGCCGGAGGTCGAGCGTCGTGTAGACGTGGTAGCCGCCGCGGTAGAGCCGCGGACCGCCGAACCGCTCCTCGAGCAGCTCGCGCACGTACATGACGAAATGCGGCGCTTTGATGTCGTATCTCGGCGGCTTGTAGACGAGCGGCTCCTCGTAGGCGGCGTCGGCTTCGGCTTGGGTGATCATGCCCCGCGCCACCATGAGGCGAAGAACGTCGCGCTGGCGCGCCTTCGCCCGCTCGGGGTAGAGCAGGGGGTTGTAGAGGCTCGGCGCTTGCGGCAGCCCCGCGAGCAGTGCCGCTTCCGCGAGGGTGAGGTCTTTCGGGCGCTTGCCGAAGTACCCTTCGGCGGCCGCCGCGATCCCGTAGTTCAGGTTTCCGTAGTAGATTTCATTGAAATACATCTGCAAAATTTGGTCTTTGCTGTAGCGCTGACTGATCTGGACCGCGAGCGCAATCTCGCGCGCTTTGCGGGTATAGCTTCGCTCCGCCGCTTCGTCCGGCGTCATGAGGGCTGCGCGCGCCAGCTGCTGCGTAATCGTGCTCCCGCCGGACAGCCGCTCACCGGTATATTCGTGCCACGCCGCGCGGGCGATCCCCCGCAGGTCGACGCCGAGGTTGTATTCCTCATAGAATGTCGGGTCCTCGGTCGCCAAGGTCGCCCGGATAATGTGGCTCGAGAGGTCGCTCAGGGTGACGGGCGTTCGCCGACCGCCGTTCTCGGCGATCAGTTCGTACAGCAGTTCGCCGTTCCGGTCGTAAATCTTGGTCGACTTGAACGTTTCGCGAGTGGAAAGGTTGGCCGGGTCGGGGAGATCGATCAACACCCGCGACAGAGCGACTGTTGCGGCAGCTGCGCTCGCTGCCGAGAGGAAGAAAGCGCTGCTGACCGCAACGATGCTTGCGACGAGGAGAAGGCGGAGGAGCCGCTGCGCCGACCCAGGGCGTCGGCGAGCGCGCATTCGCTCGCGCGCCCGTCGGCGAAGATGCCGAGCAGGCGGCGAATTGGGGCTCCGGCCGGTTTGCCTCCACGAGCCGGTCATTCCTCCTCCGGGCGCGAAATCATCAGGCTGACCGCTAACTCGCTTGTTCATCGAGTATAACGATGCAAGCGGCCGTTGGGTTCGCGTTAGCGCGGGCAACGCCGCTCGCTGCGCCGGAGGGCGAGGAGCGCCGGCATGCTGTTCCGCTATTCCGTGAGGCGCTCTTGGGGGCAATGGGCGTATCCTCCCCTAGATGGCGGAAAGGAGCGAGGATGACCAAGTCACCGCGTATCGGCGTTGCGCTTCCCTCGCTGGTCGGCGACCGCGAGGCGACGTGGGAGGACATTCGAGCGGTAGCGCTTGCTGCCGAACGGGCGGGGATCGACTCGGTGTGGTATCTCGATCACTTTTTCCTCGCCCGCGGCGGCGGTCGGCTCGGGGTGCGCGAGTGCTGGACAGTCTTGTCTGCGATTGGCGCGCTGACGGAGCGGGTGCGGATCGGCAGCCTCGTGCTCTGCCAGTCCTTCCGGCATCCGGCGCTGCTTGCGAAAGCGGCTGCTACCCTTCAGGAGGTGACAAAGGGCCGGCTCATTCTCGGCTTGGGCGCGGGGTGGTTCGAGGAGGAATACCGTGAGTACGGCTTCCCCTTTGACCGGCGCGTTGCTCGGCTGGAGGAGTATGTCGCGATCGTCATCCGGCTGCTGGCGGGAGAGACCGTGTCGTTCCGGGGGCGATTTTTCGCGCTGGAGAACGCGCGCCTCTCCCCGCCGCCTCCGCCGACGCCCGTCTGGCTTGCGACCTTGCGGCCGCGCATGAACGCGCTCCTTGGCCGGGTGGGCGACGGGTGGAACGGCGCTTGGTACGGCGGCAATGTCGAGCCGTTTCGCGCTCGCCTCGCGGCCCTGCGCGAGGAGATCAGCCGTGCCGGGCGCGACCCCGCCGCGCTTGAACTGTCGGTTGGGGTGCTCGCTGTTCCCATTGCCGCGGCGGCGGATGCCCCGCGCGCACTGGCCGCCGTCCGGCGTGCCGCAAGCCAGTTTGCTCCGCTGACGGATGAGGAACTGCGCGCCCGCGTCTTCATTGGCCGTCCTGATGAGATCGCGGCGCTCGCTCGCCGCTACGGTGAAGCCGGAGCCGACACGGTCATCCTCTCTCTCGGCGCGGCCCCCTTCGCCGTGGCTGATGCCGCGCTGGTCGAGCCGACGCTGCGCGCCTTGGCCGGATGAAGGCGTACCACCGGAGGGTGAACAGGCATGGTATACTGTTCTCACCCCCACTTGACGAGCTCCACCGGTGGAGCCTCGCTACGAGAGGCGAGATGCTCGTTGTCGGCCTGACTGGAGGCATCGCCAGCGGCAAGTCGACCGTCGCCGCCATGCTGCGCGAACGCGGCGCTGCCATCATCGATGCCGATGCGCTCGGTCACCGCGTGCTGGAGCGCGGCAGCGACAGCTGGGCAACCCTCGTTGCCACCTTCGGCGAAGGTATCCTCAGCGACAATGGAGAGATCGATCGGCGCCGCCTCGGCGCCATTGTGTTTGCCGACCCCGAGCAGCTGAAGCGTCTCAACGCGATCTCCCATCCCCGCATCCGCCGCATGGCCCTCGATGAGCTCGCTGCCCTTCGCGCCCGAGGCGATGTCGAGGTGGCAGTGGTTGAGGCGGCGCTCCTCTTCGAAGGGGGGTGGGACGATTTCTGCGACGAAGTGTGGGTTGTCTATGTTCCCGAGGAGATCGCGCTCGCGCGCCTTCGCTCGCGCAACGGGTTGACCGACGCGCAGGCCCGCGAGCGGATCCGAGCCCAGATGCCGATTGACGAGAAGCGCGCCCGCGCCAACATCGTGCTCGACAACAGCGGCAGCCTCGCCGACCTTGAGGCGCAAGTCGAAGAAGCGTGGGCGGCGGCGCTGCGGCGCGCGCGCGGCGAGGCGCCGCCTCTTTCGCGAACGGGAGCGGCGCGATGACCCTCCGTCGAGCCCGTGAAGTCGCGGTTGAGGAGCATCTGATCCGCGAAGAGCCGTTCTACCTTCCCCAAGGCGACGAGGTCGAGATCTTCACCGCTGCTTACGAGCAGCGCCTCCCCGTGCTGCTGAAGGGTCCTACGGGCTGCGGGAAGACCCGTTTCGTCGAGTACATGGCCTATCGGCTGCAATCCCATCGCATCGGCGTCAACGGCGAGGCCGGGGTGCCGCTGATTACCGTGGCGTGTCACGAGGACCTGACCGCCTCCGACCTCGTTGGGCGCTACCTGCTGGAGGGCGAAGAGACGCGCTGGATCGACGGCCCGCTCACGAAGGCGGTGAAGACGGGCGCGATCTGCTATCTGGATGAGGTGGTGGAGGCGCGCAAAGACACGACGGTGCTGATCCATCCCCTCACCGACCACCGCCGGATCTTGCCGATCGAGAAGCGCGGGCAGGTGATTGAAGCGGCCGACGGCTTTCTCCTCGTCATCTCCTATAACCCCGGCTATCAGAGCGCGCTCAAAGATCTGAAGCAGAGCACCCGCCAGCGATTCGTCGCCATCGAGTTTGACTACCCGCCCCGCGAACTCGAAGCACTGATCATCCAGCATGAAGCAGGCGTCTCTCCGCAGGTCGCATACGACTTGGCGAAACTCGGAGAAAAGGTGCGCAACCTCCGAGAGCATGGTCTGGAGGAAGGGGTCAGCACGCGGCTTTTGATCTATGCTGGCCGGCTGATTGCGAAGGGCATCTCGCCGCGGCGCGCCTGCCAAGTGGGGATCACTTGGGCGATCACCGACGATGAGCATGTCCAGCGCAGCCTCGAGGAAGTCGTCTCGAGCATTTTTGAGTGAGCGGTGTCTGCGAGGCTGAGCTACGTCCGCGCTGACCTTGCTCCCTTCTCGCGAACCCTCGTTCGTGAGTTGGACGAAGCTGCCGCCGTGCTTCAGCGTCAGCTCTCTCCCTCGAGCTTCGACCGCTGGTGCGATGCGGTGCTGCAGATCGCGCGTTCCTCATTCCGCTCTTGGGAGACGGCGGCCGAGTTCTTGCGGACGTCTCCGGTGATGGCGGCACTGCTCGACGAAGAGCGCCTGATCGAATGGGCTCAGAGCGCCCGCGAACTGACCACCGCCTCATCGATCGTGGCCGCTGCGTTCATCCACGTTTCTCCCCGGGTTGCGGAGCGGCTTTCCCCGGCGGACCTGCTCCGCTGGGCCGAGCTGGGGCGGCGCTTGCATGGCGACAGTTGGAAATCGATCTCGCTCGCCACCCGCTATTTCGAGGAGAGCCCTGCGCTGCTCGACCTCCTCGACCTAGAAACGGGAGAAGCATTTGTCGCCTTCCTCGCCGCCCTCGCCCACCACTCGTACGACGCTGCGGCCGACTGTCTTGAGCACGGCTCGCGGATCCTGACACGGGTGCCGAGCGAGCAGCGCAGGCCGCTGCTCGACCTCGCGCGGCGGCTTGCGCTGGGCAACTGGAAGGCGGCGCAGACCCTCTTCAAAGAGAGCCCTGCGCTCTTCAAGGGCGTGGAGGGCGAACTGCGGTCGTGGGTCATTCGCCTGACCAGCCAACTCGCCGAGCGCGAGCCGGATGCGGCTCTCGACTTCCTTAAGGAGATGATTGCGGCGCTCCGCGCAGCCGCCGAGGAAGACCGGCAGGCGCTTGCCCCCCTTGCCGAGACACTCTTCGCACTAAGCTGGCGAGCGGCGACGGCTCTCGCGCGAAGCGCCCCCACCGTTCGCGCGCGGGCGGGCAGCCGGGGTCTGCACGCCTGGTACCAGCATGGCGCTGACCTGCTGCGCGAGAGCGTCGAGGCGGGTGAGGCGTTCTTCCAGCTGCAGTCGAGCCGAGCGAAGCAGGTGCTCGACCTCGTCTCGCCCGGGGTCGCGTTTGAGTCGGTGCGCTCCCTGCTCCAGATGTACTGCGAGGCGCTCTCGGGGCGCCGGCTTCGGGTCGTCTCCACTGCCGACCTGAAGGAGCGCGCAGTGGGGTGGACGAACGTCGAGCGTCCCGCGACCGATGGCGTCTCGGTGCATCTTCCCGCGTATCTCGAAGAGTATGGCGACAAAGAGCAGAATTTTGCCGCCTACAAAGTGCTTGCCACGCATCAAGCGGGCCATCTTGAATTCGGGACGTTCGCCTTCGACTTCGACCGCCCGGCTGCGGTGCACGCGCGCAACCTGCGCCAGACGCTTCCCGCTCCGCCCGCCGGGTCGCCGTTCCAACGCTTCTTCGACTCCTTCGAACAGCGCGCCTTGGCGAAAGATCTCTTCGCTGTTGCGGAGGATTTTCGGGTCGACCAGCGGATTCGGCGCGAATATCCCGGCATTCGGCGGGCGCTTGCTGCCGTCCAAGGCCACGCCCTCGCGACCCGCCCCTTGCGAGCGCGGCCATTGCAGGAGCAGCTGGTTGAGCTGCTGATCCGGCTGTCGCTCGGCATGGAGCCGACTGATGAGGTGGAAACGGTTCTCCGGTCAATGCTCGCGCCGCTGGCGCAGCCGGAAGCGACTGTCGAGGACTCCGCTGAAGCTACCATCCGCCTCTATCGACTCGTCGCTCAGCTTCCGAATATTCCATTGATGGGCAACGCATTTGAGCCGCTGCAGCTGAAGGGCGATGACCTCTCGATCGAGTTGGGGAAAGACGCAATGCCCGACCCCTCCTCCGCGCTGCCCTATCGCTCGCCGGACCCGGTGGCGTATCGCGATGAGCTGAAGCCTGAGTTGGTCGAAGCGATGGCCCGCGCCCGCGAATCGAGCCAGCGCGGAGGGGAGACAGGGGGCATCTCCCCCGAGGAGTTGGGCGAGCTCTTGGAGAAAAGCGGCGAGCTCGACCTCGGCGATCTCAGCCGCGGCGAGGCGAAGCAGAGCCTCGGGCTGCTCGTCACCAATATCCTGCGCGAAGCAGGACGAGGGGCGACGGCGAGCCAGGTGCACCCGACGGTCGAGCCGGCTCGCCAAGCCGCTGCCCCGCGCCACGCCCTGGGCGCGACCGACCCGAAGGTCTTTCTCTACGACGAATGGGACTTTCGGGCGAACGACTATCGTCCGGGCTGGTGTCGCCTGAAAGAGCAAGTGCTGCAGGAGGGGAGCATCGAGTTCTTCGAACGCACCCTCCTCACGCACCATGCCCTCGTGAGCGAGATCCGCCGCCAGTTCGAACTGCTGCGCCCCGAGGCGTTTAAGCGGATCAAAAACCTCCAAGACGGTGAGGAATTCGATCTCGATGCGACAATCGACGCGATCGCGCAGCGCCGCGCCGGTCAGACGTCGTCCGACAAGCTGTATTGGCGGAAGAATAAGGGTGAGCGCGACGTCGCGGTTGCCTTCCTCCTTGACATGAGCGCATCAACGGACGAAGAGATCGAAGAGCGGCCGCGTCGGTCCATCGCTATCGAGCCACCCCCCGCGATCCGGTGGGACCGCCCAAACGGCTGGCGGTGGCAGTGGGATGAACCGCTCGACGCGCCGCGCAAGCGCATTATCGATATCGAGAAAGAGAGCCTCGTGCTCCTCATCAAGGCGCTTGAGACGATTGGCGATACCTATGGGATTTACGGCTTCTCCGGCTATGGACGGGAGAACGTCGAGTTTTTCACGATCAAAGACCTCGACGAACGGCTGAGCGACCGAGTGAAGCGTCGCGTTGACAAGATCAGTCCCGTGCAAGGCACCCGGATGGGCCCTGCGCTTCGCCATTGCGTCACCAAGCTGCGCCAAGTTGACGCGAAATTGAAGCTGCTGATCCTCCTTTCCGATGGCCGGCCGCAGGATCATGAGTACGGCCGCGATCGGACGGAAAAGGAATATGCCATTCATGACACGCGGATGGCGCTGCTTGAAGCAAAGCGGGCGGCGATTGTTCCCTTCTGCCTCACTGTCGACCGCTTCGGCCACGACTATCTCAAGACCATGTGCGTCGATATCGGCTACGAGGTCGTCTACGAAATCGGCATGCTGCCAAAGCGGCTGCCGGCCTTGTACCGTCGGCTGACAACGTGATGGAGGTCGGAATGCCGCGCTCGGTTTCCCTCGGGTCAGCAGGCCGCCGCCGGATCCTGCTTGCTGATGATCACGCGAGTATTCGCCAGCTGGTCGCTGCCACGTTAGGCGGCGATCAGTTCGACCTTTCCTATGCCGCGAACGGCCGCGAGGCACTCGATCTTGCCCTGCGCGAGCACCCCGACCTCGTCCTGCTCGATATCAATATGCCCCTGCTCGACGGCTTCGAGGTCTGCCGTGCTTTGAAGCGCCGCTCTGCCACGGAAGATATCAAGGTCGTATTCCTCTCGGCGCTGGACAGCGAGGAAGACCGCCGCCGCGGGTTGGCAGCGGGCGCCGACGGCTATATCGTCAAGCCGTTCAGCCCCCTCTTTCTGCTCAACTCGGTGCAGCAGCTGCTGGACGAGAAGCGGGCGGCTGAAGCGAGCGTTGACAGCGTCGCGCAGCGCGCTTTCACGCCGCTGGAATTTGTGACCGCAACGTTGGCACACGGGCCGAGCGCTGCTCCTCTCTCCTCCTCGCTCGAAGCCCGGGTCACAGAGCTGGAATGGTCTCAGCAGCAATTGCTCATCTATGCCGACGAACTGAACAAGGCCTACCGCGAGCTGCAGACGACCTACTTCGCTACCTTGCAGGCGCTTGCAGCGGCCATCGACGCCCGCGACCCCTATACGTTCGGCCACTCTCGGCGCGTCTCGTACTACAGCGTTGAGATCGCCAAGCTGATGGGCCTCGACCCCAGCGCGATTGAGGTCATTCGCCGCGCGGCGCTCCTGCATGACATTGGCAAGATCGCCGTCTCTGACGCGACCCTGCGCAAGCCCGGACCGCTCACAGCTGCTGAATGGGCAGAGATGAAGCGGCATCCCGAGGTCGGCGAGCAGCTGATTGCCGGTCTTGCCTTCCTGCGGGAGAGCGCCCCCCTTATTCGCTGTCACCATGAGTGGTGGGACGGCCGCGGCTATCCTGACGGCCTCCGCCACGAGGAGATCCCGCTTGGCGCCCGGATTTTGAGCGTCGCCGACGCCTTCGACGCGATGACCTCTACCCGGCCCTACCGCCCGGCGCTCAGCGTCGAGGAGGCGCGCGCCGAAGCGCATCGCGGGCGCCATCGCCAGTTCGACAGCCGGGTTGTCGATGCCTTTGAGGACGGGATCGCCGCGATCGAGGCGATCCTGCGGCAGGAGCGCCCGTCTGCGTGAGCGACCAGCGAGCCGAACTGCGAAAACTGCCGAGTGTCGATGCCCTGCTGCGCTCTCCTGATCTTGCGGGCGCGCGCGCCGCCCTCGGCGATCAGCTTCTGGCCGATCTCGCCCGGGACGCTCTCGCCGCCGCCCGCGACGCGATTCAGCGCGGAGCGCCGGCGCCGTCGGCTGAGCGCTTGCTCGAAACGATCCTTGCGCGCGCTGCGCCGCTGATTGATGGCCCCCTCATTCCCGTGATCAATGCGAGCGGGGTGATCCTCCATACCAACCTCGGCCGCGCCCCCCTTGCGGCAGATGCGGCCGCCGCCGCGCTCGCAGTGGCGCAGGGGTACAGCAATCTCGAATTCGACCTCGCCGCCGGCACGCGCGGCGTGCGAGACCGCCATGTCGAGTGGCTGCTCTGTCAGGTCACGGGCGCGGAGGCGGCGCTCGCAGTCAACAACAATGCTGCGGCGGTCCTGCTTGCGCTCTCCGCGCTTGCGGCCGGCCGCGAGGTGATCGTTTCGCGAGGGCAGGCAGTGGAGATCGGGGGAGGGTTCCGCATTCCCGATGTGCTGCGGCAGAGCGGCGCGACACTGGTCGAGGTGGGGACAACCAACCGGACCTATCTCGACGACTATGCGGGCGCGATCACGGCCGAGACGGCGGCGCTCCTGCGGGTGCACCGCAGCAATTTTGCCCTCATCGGCTTTATTCATGAGGTGGACGTCCGAGAGCTCGCCGCCCTCGCCGAGCGGCATGGGCTATGCCTGATCGACGACCTCGGCAGCGGCTGCCTGATCGACACGCGGCGGTACGGCCTTGCCGCTGAGCCGACCGTCCAGGAGAGTGTGGCGGCTGGCGCCGGGATCGTCTGCTTTTCCGGGGACAAGCTGCTCGGCGGGCCGCAGGCGGGGCTGATCGTCGGCCGGAAGGTCTGGGTCGAGCGGCTGCGGCGTCATCCCCTTGCCCGGGCGGTGCGCATCGACAAGATCACGCTCGCCGCACTCCTCGCGACCCTGCGCCACTATGTGCGCGGCGATGCGGAGGAGACGATCCCGGTGTGGCAAATGATCGCGGCTCCTCTCGAGACGCTCACTGAGCGGGCGCAGCGCCTCGCTGCCGCACTAGGGGGAAGCGTTGTGCCCGGGCGCTCGGCCGTGGGCGGCGGCAGCTTGCCGGGCCAGACGCTCGAAACACGGCTGGTCGCGCTGCCCGACCCTGACCCGCACGCGCTCGCAGCGCGGCTGCGCGCCGGCCGCCCCCCGGTCATCGGGCGCATCGAGGACGACCGTCTTCTCCTCGATCTTCGGACGGTGCTCAGTGCGCAAGAGCCCGCCCTGATTGCTGCAGTCCGCGCAGCGCGTCAGTCGTAGAGCCCCGCTGAGACAGCCCGCCGGCTGTCGGGCGGCTCGAGGGTTCCCTCTTCCTCGAGGGCGTCGAGAAGGCGCGCGGCGCGGTTGTAGCCGATCCGCAGGCGGCGTTGCAGAAAAGAAGCGGAAACGCGCCCGTGCTCTTCGACAAGACGGCGCGCCTCCTCAAGCAGCGGGTCGCGCTCTCCCTCGTCGAGCAGTTCCTCCGGCAGATTGACCAATTCGTCCACGTACTGGGGCGGGCGGGCTGCTTTCCACCAGGCGACGATCCGGTCGACCTCCGCGTCGGAGACATACACCCCTTGGAGGCGGACCGGCTTAAGCGCATCCGGCGGCGCGTAGAGCATATCTCCCCGGCCGAGCAGCTTTTCCGCGCCCACTTGGTCGAGGATCGTGCGCGAGTCGATTGAGGAGCTGACGGCGAAGGCGATCCGCGTCGGCACATTCGCCTTGATCAAGCCGGTGACAACATCGACCGAAGGACGCTGGGTCGCGATGATCAAGTGGATGCCGGTTGCGCGCGCGAGCTGCGCCAGCCGAACGATGATCCGCTCCACCTCTTCCGAGGCGACCATCATCAGGTCGGCGAGCTCGTCGATGATGACAACAAGATAGGGAATTGGCTGGGCCCCTTCCTTCACGCGCCGTTGGTTATAGCTTTCGATGTTCCGCGCGCCGGCGTCGGCGAACGCTTTGTAGCGTTCCTCCATCTCCTTCAGCACCCAGCGCAGAGCGCCCACTACCTTGGCCGGCTCGACAATCACGGGGGCGAGGAGGTGGGGGATGTCGTTGTAGCCGACCATCTCGACCCGCTTCGGGTCGACCATGATCATCCGCACCTCTTCCGGCGTAGCATGCATCAGCAGCGAGGCGATCATGGCGTTGACGCAGACCGACTTCCCGCTTCCGGTCGCCCCCGCGATCAGACAGTGCGGCATGCGGGTCAGGTCGGCGACGACCGGCTTGCCCGCGACATCCTGCCCAAGCGCAATTGCCAGCTTGGTCTTCATTCGCAGCCGCTGGAATTGCGGCGACTCAATAACGCGGCGCAGCGAAACGAGGGTCGAGGAGACATTCGGCACTTCGAGCCCGACGTAGGGCTTGCCGGGCACTGGCGCTTCGATCCGGACACTCGGGACAGCAAGCGCCAACGCGAGGTCGTTGGCAAGTCCGAGGATCCGGCTCACCTTCACCCGGACCCGGGAAACCTCCTCAATCCGCACTTTCGGGGCGCCGTTTTTGTCGTAGATCGGCCGTCCCTCCGCGTCGCGCTCCCGCACTTCGCGGGTACGGACTTCCCAGCCGGGTTCGACGGCGAACTGCGTCACGCTGGGGCCTTGGTTCACTTCGACCACCTTAGCGTCGACGCCGTACTCGGCGAGGGTAGTTTCGATCTGTTTCACCCGGCTTTCGATGTCCACAGGCGTGAAGTCAGTCTGCACAGGGGGGTCGAGCAGATCGAGCGGCGGCAGGGAGCCGGCGGGAGCAAACGCTGCTTCTATCTTTTGCGAAGACGGCTTTAGCGGCGGCGCAGGGACGATGGCCGCGGCTGGCGCGCGGGCAGGGAGCGGGGAAACACCGCTCTCCTCAGCAGGAGCGAGGGGAGGCGGCGCAGCTTGGGAGGAGGACGGCAGCCGCTGCCGCATCCGGCGCCACGCCTCCCCGCTGAGGTGTCTGCCGCGACGGAGGAGCGCCGGCGCGCGCTGGGCGAGCGCGCGCAGCCGCGAGCCGGCCGCCGTTACTGCTCCCCAAGCGCGTGCTGGCCAGCAGGCAGCCCAGGCGAGAACAAGCAGCGCCCCGAGGCGGAGGACAACGCCCAAATCGACGTCGCCGCCGCCGGCGAGCCAGCGCCCGACATGCCCCCCGCCGCTCACGGTGTCGAGGCGAACCGCGCCGAGCTGAAGAGCGGGGCGGGTGAGCCCCAGCACGCTATACGCCGCCACCCACAGCGCTATCGCGGCAATGCCAAAGCGAACCGGAAATGGAAACGGCCACACCGTTCCCGTCCAGAGGGCATAGGCGGCGAGCCCGAGGACACCGGCGACCAGCGGCAGGCCGAGGCCGAAGGCGGCGAAGAGCGCCTGCTGAAAGCGCGTCCCGACATCCGGCAGATACTGGCCGAAGAGGAACAGCACCGCGGTCGCCGTGAGGACGAGCGCTCCGCCGACCCAGCGGCGGAGCGGACCGAGCCGCAGCCGAAAACGAGGACGGGAGACGCGGGGCGGCGCGCGCCTTCCCTTACGCCGCGCGATCGCTTCCTCCCTTTGCCATCACACCTCGACCACGATGGGCAGGATCATCGGCCGCTGCCGCGTTTGCTCCCAGATAAAGCGCCCCAGCACCTCGCGCGCGCGCGACGTCACCGTCTTCCATTCCGAGCGATGCGGTTCGAACTCGTGCCGCAGTTCCTCGGCCACGACCTCGCGCGCTTTTTCGATCAGATTGGCGAGATTGCCGGGATAGACAAAGCCCCGCGACAGAATGTCAGGCTCGTCGACGAGACGCGATGTCTGGCGGTCAATCTCGAAGACGACGACGAGGATCCCGTCGGAGGCCAGCTGGCGCCGGTCGCGCAGGATTACGTTTGTCACGTCGCCGACCCCGAGGCCATCGACATACACCTCATTGATCGGCAGCCGGTCGACAACGGTCGCTCCCCGCTCGTCAATCTCCAGCACTTCTCCATCCTCGAGGATGAAGATCTGCTCGTCTTGGAGCCCGACCGCCTGCGCGAGCTTCGCGTGCTGTACCAGCATCCGATACTCGCCGTGGATAGGAACGAAGTACTTCGGGCGGGTCAGATTGAGCATCATCTTCAGCTCTTCCTGACTGGCATGGCCCTGGACGTGGATCTCACTGACCCGACTATAGAGAACTTCGGCCCCCTGCTTGAAGAGGTTATCGATCGTCCGGTTGATCAGGGTCTCGTTGCCGGGAATGGGGGTCGCCGAGATGATGACCGTATCCCCGGGCACGATCGTGATCAGCCGATGCTCGCGCGTTGCCATCCGCGCAAGGGAGGACATCGGCTCGCCTTGGCTGCCGGTCGTAATGATCGCCAGCTCGCGGCCGTGGTAGCGGCTGAGGTCTTCCGGCCGGATGAGGGTGCCGGGCGGCGCAGAGAGGTAGCCGAGCTCGAGCGCCATCTGAACATTCTGCTCCATGCTCCGGCCGATAACGGCGACCTTGCGGTTGGTCCGGACGGCGGCGTCGATCACCTGCTGGATGCGCGCGATAAGGGAGGCGAAGGTGGCGACGATGATCCGGCCGGGCGCTTCGTGAAACACGTTCAGGAGCGCGCGCGACACCACCTGCTCGGAAGGCGTATAGCCCGGCCGCTCGGCGTAGGTGGAGTCGGAGCACAGCACGAGCACCCCTTCGTCGCCGAGACGGGCGATCCGCGCAAAGTCTGCCGGCATGCCGTCGACCGGCGTATGGTCAAATTTGAAGTCGCCGGTGTGGACAATCAGGCCGAGCGGCGTCCGGATCGCTAGGCCGACCGAATCCGGAATGCTGTGGTTGACGCGGAACGGCTCGACTTGGCACTCGCCGAAGGTGATGCGGTCGCCGGGCCCATACTCGAACACCTGCACGTCGTCCTGGAGCCGGTGCTCGCGCAGCCTGACACGGATAAGGCCGGCCGCCAGCCGCGTCGCCCAGATTGGCGTGCCTCTGAGCCGCGGCAGCACGTAGGGGATCGCGCCGATGTGATCTTCGTGGCCGTGCGTGATCAGGATCGCCCGGAGGCGGTCGCGGTGCTCCTGCAGGTAGGCGGTGTCGGGGATGACGAGATCAATGCCGAGCATCTCCTCTTCGGGGAATTGCAGGCCGCAATCGACCACCAGGAGGTCGGTGCCGGTGTCGATCGCCATCATGTTCTTGCCAATCTCGCCGAGCCCGCCGAGGGGGATGAGTCGTAGCGCCCTCACTGTCTCTCTGCCTCCAGCTAGATACTGCGGAGTATAGCCCCGCTTGCCGTTTCATCAGCCGCGCCGTATCGTTCTGGTGTATCCAATTGCGGGAGAGCGGCGTGCGCATCGACTTGCACGTCCACACTGTTCGCGGCAGCTCGGACAGCGCGCTTCGGCTTGAGGAGTTGATCGAGCATGCGCGGCGGGCTGGGCTCGACGGCGTGGGGATCACCGAGCATAACACCTATTGGCGCGACCCGAGCTGGGATGAACAGGCGGCTCGGGCGGGGCTGACAATCTTCCACGGCATGGAGATCTCAACCGACTGCGGCCACATTCTCGCCTTCGGAATTGAGGGCTATGTCTCGGGCATTCACAAGGCGGCTGTGCTCCGCGAGGTTGCCGACCGCTGCGGAGCGGTCTTGATTGCGGCGCATCCCTTTCGCCGAATTTTCGAGCGAGGACCGCACGTCCACAACCTGCTGAAACTGCGCAATCCGACGATCGCCGAGGCGGCGGCGCATCCGGTCTTCCGGCTTGTCGACGCGATCGAGGTCGCCAATGGGGGAACGCTAGAAGAGGAGAATGCGTTCGCTGTCGAAGTTGCCCGCTATCTCGGCTTGCCGGTAACGGGCGGCAGTGATTCGCATTCGGCAAACAGCCTCGGCCATAAGGCAACCCTCTTTGATGACCCAATCCGGAGCATGCGAGACTTGATCGCGGCGATTAAGGAGGGACGTGGACGTCCCGTCGACCGGCTGCTGCTCGTGGGGGCGTAGCAGGGCACAAGATGGAGATCTTCGAGAGGCTGCTCGCCATCTTTCGGCCGCGCATGCCCGGGCCGGATGAGGTTGCTATCCGCTACACCCAAGCAATGCTGAACGGCGATGCCGAGACAGTGCTTCGGATGAGCGAAGGCGCAGGGCTTCAGTTGAGCCGCGAGACTGTCGCCAAATTTGCTGAGGCCAAGCTCGCGCGCTGGTTCGGCCGGCTGCGGGCGCTCGATGCGCCGCCCGCCGCTGTGCCGCCTCCGATCCCGCCGGTGCGCCGCTATGTGGTGGGGCGTGTCGCGCTGCCGGAGAACGCCACCCAAGACTTCCCGATCCTTGCTGTCGGACTCGTTCGCACCAAGCGGCGATGGGCGGTCGTCTCGGTGCGCCCCAATGCCGCCCTGTTCGACGACGGAACTGCCGACCCGCCTCTCCCCAGCGAGGTCATCCAGCTCGACGACGAACTCCTCACCGAGCGCGGCTAAAAGGACGCCGCCTCGAGAAGGCGAGGCGAGGGGGCGCATGGGCGCGTCGCCAGTTCACGCCAAGGTCGCCCCGGGTGCGGTTTGCTCGTGCTACGCCCTTGGGTGCCTGCGTGAGGGTCGCGCGCTGACTGCCCCGCCGGTGAGGGCGCGGCTCGCGTCCGAGACGCGCCGCGCTACCGGATCAGCCGCCGCCGCATCAGCACTATCGCAATGATGCTGAAACTGACAGCGGCAACGCCCAAGAAGGCGAGGTCGATGACCGCCTCCCCGCCGAGGCTCCCGCGGTTGAGCGAGCGGGAGAGGTTGGTCACATGCGTCATCGGGATGAACCAAGCGAGGATGCGCACCCAGTCGGGAAGGCGATCGAGGGGGAAGAAAACACCGCCGAAGAACAAGCTGGGCGTGAAGTAGAGGCTGAAAAAGTAGTTAAAGGCGTTGACCGACGGCGCGACCGCAGTAAAGCACAGCCCGATGGCGGCGAAAACAGCGCCTCCGAGGAACGCTACTGGGATCATGCCGAGCGCTGCCGGCGATTGGGCGAGCCCGAACGCGCCGACGGCGATCAGGAGGGCAGTCGCCGAGATCACGCCTCGCGTCGCTCCCCAGAGGATCTCGCCGACGACAATATCGTCGACAGAGAGCGGCGTCGCGAGGATGGCGTCGAACGTTTTCTGGGAGTCGAGCCGGAAGAAGGAGCCGAACGTCGTCTCAAACGTTGCGCCGAAGAACGCCGACTGGGCGATCAGGCCGGGAGCGAGAAAGACGATGTACTCTTCGCCTCCAAGGGCCACATACGCGCCCATGCCGAAGCCGAAGGCGAGGAGGGTGATGAACGCCTCGAGGAAGGGGGGCCAGCTTTCGGTGCGCCAGAGGCGGAGAAAGACGTCCCGGTTGCGCTGCCAGACACGCACGGCGCTGAGGGAGAGATCGAATTTGGAGATCATTCCTGCAAGCTCCGTCCTGCCAGCCGCAGAAAGACATCTTCAAGCGTCGCCGGCCGGCGGATTGCTTCCCGAACTGTGCCGCGAGGGTGCGGGAAGGGACCGTCCCGCTCGAAGACGTAGACAGCGTCGTCGGTCGCCTCATAGTCGGCTCCCCAGCCGGCGAGCTCCTCGAGAAGCGGGGGCTGCTCCTCGCGGTCGATCCGAAGCTCGAGAACGCTCTGGCCGACGTAGGTCTCGACGAGCGCGGTTGGTGTCCCTTCAGCGAGGATCGCGCCGCGATCCATGATGATCACGCGGTCAGCCAGCCGCGCCGCCTCCTCCATATAGTGCGTGGTCAGGATCATTGTCGCGCCGCTCTCCTTCAGTTGGCGGAGCTTTGTCCAGACGAGGTGGCGTGCCTGGGGGTCAAGCCCGGTCGTCGGCTCATCGAGGAGCAGCAGCCGGGGACGGTTGATCAGGGCGCGCGCGATCGTGAGGCGGCGCTGCATCCCGCCGGAGAGAGTTGCGACCGAGGCGTTCGCTTTTTCCGTCAACTGGAAAAGCGCGAGCGCCTCGTCCGCGCGCTGCTCCGCCACCTTTTTCGGGAGGTTGTAGTAGCGGGCGTAGGCAAGCAGGTTCTGGCGAACGGAAAGGTCGGGGTCGAGGTTGCTCTCCTGCGGCACGACCCCGATCCGCGACTTCACGTGGCGCGGGTGCGTCCGGACATCAAACCCGTCGACGATCAGTTCTCCCGCCGTGACCGGCGACGCGCAGGCGATCATCCGGATCGTGCTCGACTTGCCGGCGCCGTTGGGACCAAGAAACGCAACACACGCTCCCTCGTACACCGTGAAGTCGATGCCGTTGACGGCGATGAAGTCGCCAAACTGCTTGGTCAGGCGCCGCGCAATCACCATCGGCTTGCCCATGGAAACGGAGAGCACGCTCTGACTATAGCTGACCGCGGCGCGGGCGACCGGCAGCGTTCGCCTCGGTCGGCGGCGCTTCTGGCCGGAGAGACGGCGTGGAGAGCGCCTCCTGGGCGCAGCCCATCGGCTCCGCAGCGGAGGCTGCGGCCCGGCGCTGTTCGGCGAGAGGCTATACTTGGCCAAGAAGTGGAATGGAGACCTTAATGATTTCAGACCGTGATCAGGCGTTCATTCGTGAACGGTTTGCGAACGAACTGGTCGACCCCGTGCAGATCGACCTGTTCATTCGACCGGAGACCGGCCTGTATATTCCCGGGCGGCAGCCGACGACGTCGCGCGAAACGCGTCAGCTCCTCGAAGAAGTGGCCGCCCTGTCAGATAAGATCACCCTCAACGTGATCGACGTCACGACCGACCCTGCTGCAGCTGCTGCCGCCGACGTGACCGGCGTGCCCGCAATTATCATTCGTGGCCCGGCCGACGGTCGCGTGCGGATGCTCGGTCTTCCTGCCGGCTACGAATTTGCCACCCTCCTTGAGACCATCATCACGGTCTCATCGGGCAAGACCGGCATCGACGAGAAGGTGATTGAGATCCTCGACGAGATTGCAGACCCAGTCGATATTCAGGTCTTTGTCACCCCGACCTGACCGCACTGCCCGCGCACAGCGTCGTTGGCGCTGAAACTGGCGGCTTCCTCGTCGAAGGTCCGAGCGAGCGTGATCGAGGCAAACGAGTTTCCTGACCTTTCGCGCAAATACCGCGTTTCGGCCGTGCCGCAGACGGTCTTCACCTCGTCTGCCTCACCTGAGCCGCGCATTCTGATCGGCGGCGGCCCGCCGGAGCGGTTCCTCGGCGAACTGTTTGTCGCTGCGCGCGTCCCCCCGGAAAAGCTGGCGGTCGATGAGACCCCGTCTGCAGAGGGGCCGGCCTAAGCGGTGAGGAGGAGAGCGCTCGCTCCTAGTGCGCGCTCGGCCGCCGCGCATTCGGAGCGGAGCGCCGGGATTAGGCGATAATCCGAAAGTTTTGGAAGTCGCCGCGATACGGCTCCCAAAGCACCTGGACGTCTTCGACGCGGGCAGCGGGCGGCCCGTGCTTGCACCACTCGATCATGCGGAGGACAGCGGCCCGGTCTCCCTCGAAAATCGCCTCGACCCGCCCGTCGGGGATGTTCCGCACCATCCCCGTTACTCCTGCTTTGATCGCTTCCTGCCGGGTCGACTCCCGGAACATCACCCCTTGGACCCGGCCGGAGATGAGAACGTAGGCGCGGGCTGGGCTCATCACTCCAACCCATAGCGGCGGAGGTCGTCGTCGGTCAGGCCAAAGTGATGCGCAAGCTCGTGGATCACCGTCGTCTGCACCTCAGCGCGAATCGCCCAGTCGGAGGCGCACGCCGCTTCGAGAGGCCCTTGATAGATGGTGATTTTGTCCGGCACGGTCAGCCCGTAGTCGCTTGTTCGGCATGTCAGCGGCGTCCCTTGGTAAAGGCCGAAGAGCATGTCGTCCGGACCGAGGCCCGCGGCCTCGAGGTCTTCCGGGCTCGGCCAATCCTCGATGGTGATCGCGACGTTGTTGAGACGCTCGCGGATTGTCGGCGGGAGTTCGCGCACCGCCCGCGAGACGAGCCGCTCGAACCGGCGGCGAGACATCTTCCGGGGCATAGCAAAAGTATAGCCAGCTCTATCCGCGCTTGCGGAAGACGACCTCGTAGCTGAAATGGTTCGCGGAGTTGCGCAGCTGGCCGTTGCAGTAGAGCGACTGGCGCTCCTCTTCTGTCTGCGCGAAGAGGACGGTTTCCATGTTGACGGCATAGTCCGACGTCGTGTCTCGGCCGTGCTCATCTTTGATGACCCACGCCGTCCAGTTGCCGCGGTAGAAGTAGGCTTCCACTTTTCCGGGGCCCTTTTCGCCTGTTCGGTAGGTGATGGTCGTCGGTCCGGAGTCGGTACGGATGGTCACCCCGCTGATCGGCGCGCCGCTCGCGTCCAGCGTCGTGAAGTAGCCGATCCCATTGCCGGAGTTCTCGCAGGCGGTCAACTGATGCAGTTTGACAAGGATCCACTGCGCGCCGGGCGTCTCCCGGAGGTACGCCGGGGTCATCCGCGTCACCGGGTCGAGCTGACGCGGATACGGCGAGCTGCTGGTCGCGGCAGCGGTAGGGGTGGCTGCTGCCGGGGCAGGGGTAGGCGAACGCGCCGGAGCCGCTGCCGGGGGGCTGGTCGGCGTGGCGGTCGGGCTGGCTGGCGCGGCGAGAACCGGCGGGCCGCCAGTCGAACCGGGCGGCTCGGGCTGCAGCGCCGCTTCCGGGAATAGCCCGGCATCCTTAGCCACATCGCCTCCGTTGGCAACGAGCACCTCGCCCCGGCGCGCCCAAGGGACGTCTTCCTTCCACTGCTGGATGACGACGCGTTGAGCGCGCAGGACATATGCATTGCCGACGTCTTCGATCTTCGAGGTCGGCAAGCCGTTCATCATGATGGGATCGCCCGGGACGGCGAAATAGCGGGCTCGGATCGCCGGGTTTTCGTCAAGCAGCGCGAGGCGCCCGCGCACGATCTCGTCCCACGACTTGCCCGTTTCGTCCAGACGGATCGGGTTGGGCACTGTCTTGACCGTCCGCAGCCACGGGTCCTTCCCCGCGTCCGACATTTTGTCGAAGACGTTGACGAACAGCACCGCGTTCTGCTCGGGCCGCCATTGAAAGACGACCTTCTGCATCGCCTGGCTGACAAAGCCATCCCAGATGAAGCGGCGCGAAATGGGGTAGCCGAGCGCGTTGGGTCCGCCGAGCCGGCGATACTCCGACCAGAATGGGATGTTGTCATTGTCAGTGATCGAGAAGCCGGTGCCGCCGGCCCCAGCGCGGCCGTTGGCTTGGGTATAGAAGTGACCGTTAGGAATGGGGTAGTCGAGAGGGGCTTGCCCCGCAGCAGGAAGCGTGGCGAGCGCTCCCACCATTAGAGCGACAAGGAAGGCGATTACCCCTGCGGAGACGCGACGCATAGCCCCTCACCGCCGGCGGCGCCGTGATGATCGCTGGGCGTGAGCCGGCGCAGCGCCGGGGATGGTAGGAAACCAGGCGGCCGAATTCAAGCAGCTTGACGCGCGCTCCCGGCCGGGCATCGAACATGACGCGTGCGGGCAGGCGGCGCTCGAGTAGGAAGCGCCGTTCCTGCCGACCCGTTCTGCGGTCGGCGAGCTTCCGCGTTGTGCTCGCAGTAGGCGGCGAAGGCGCGCCGACGGAGGACCGGCGTCCCCTTGCTTGGCCGAAGGGAGGCGCCGGCCTCGCGACGATGGCGGCTCGCTGCGCTCGCTAATCCTCGCCTTGTGCCTTCGTCCAGCCCGGCTCGCCGTCGATCTCCTCAAGTTTCTCGATATGCATCCACCGATGCTTGGAGCCGACCCGAGTGATGAGGTCGAGGATGTCGGCGTCGCCGACTGTCAGCCCGTCCTTGGCAAGGAAGCGGCACCGCCAGTGATCGACGGCGTCTGTGATTGCGCCCATGGCGGGATAGACCTTGGTGCCGCGGTTGGAAATCATCTTGAGGAAGAAGGAAGTTCCCTGCGCGAGGTCCTCGATACTGCGGCCGAGCTCTTCGGCGTGCAGCGGGCTCTCGACGAAGATATCAACCCCGGCGAGCCGCCGGTGCTGGGGCCGCACCATCACCGGGTCTTTCGTCACCTCGGGCAGTTTGATCGGCTTGTATTCCCGGACTTTCCAATTCTTCGGCTTGCGCCCGAGGTTGCGGATGATTTCGTCGGTGTACTCGGTCGTTGTCGCCATCAGCTCATCGCCGACGACGTCGCGCGGCATCTTCTTGCCGTCTTCAAGCGTGACCAGCACGGCGTTCTCGATAAGCGCCGCCGCCTCAAACTCGCCGATGTGGCGCAGCATCATCACCGCCGAAAGGATGACGGCGGTTGGGTTGATGACGTTCTTCCCCGCGTATTTCGGCGCTGAGCCGTGCACCGCCTCGAAGATAGCGACGTCATTGCCGATGTTCGCTGACGGCGCGAACCCGAGGCCGCCGATCAGGGCGGAGGAGAGGTCGCTGATAATGTCGCCGTTCATGTTCGTCGTCACAATGACGTCGAACTGCTCAGGCTTCCTCACCAGCTGATGCGCGGTGTTGTCGATGATGAGGTGCCACGCCTCGATATCGGGATACTCCTTTGCGACCTCCTCGTGCACCCGCTTGAGCATCCCTTCCGTCATCTTCATGATGTTTGATTTCGTCGCCGCAACGACCGATTTGCGTCCCTCGGCGCGGGCGAACTCAAAAGCGAAGCGGACGACTTTCTCGCAGCCCTTGCGCGAAATCAGCTTCAGGCATTGGGCAACGCCGGGGGTCTGCATGTGCTCAATCCCGGCGTAGAGATCTTCGATATTCTCGCGAATAACGACGAGGTCGATGCCGCGGCCGGAATAGGGCGTGCGCACGCCCGGCAGCTCGCGCGCCGGCCGGATGTTGGCGTAGGTCTCGTACAGTTTCCGCAGCGTGACGTTCGCACTCTTCTCGCCATAGCCGACCGGGGTGCTGAGGGGCCCCTTGAGGACAACGCGGGTCTTCGCGATCGACTCCATCGTGTCCGGGCGCACGCCGGAGGCAAGCCCTTCCTTGAAGACCCGCTCGCCGGCATGGCGCTCTTCCCACTCGATCGGCGCGCCGGTCGCCTCAATGATCCGAATGGCGGAGTTGATGCATTCCGGGCCGATCCCGTCGCCCGGGATCACGGTCACCAGCTTTTTCCCCGAAGGAGTGATAAAGACCACCGTCGCTCTCCTTGCTGTGATTGTGGCGCCTATCGTACCGCCGGCGGGCGCCCTCCCGGCGCGATCGCCAACTTCAGCTCTCCGGCATCGAAGCGCCGCATTGCTTCCGCGGTCTCTTCAAGCGGCAGCCGGTCGCTCACGAGGGGAGCGACGCGGATCGCCCCGCTCGTCAGCAGCTGGAGCGCCTGACGCACTGTGCGCGGCGTGTGATGGAAAACCCCCCGGACGGTAAGAGCATCATAATGAACTCGGGCGAGGTCGAGCGCTGCCGTTGCGCCCGCGGGAGAGCCGCCAAAGAGCACAACCCGGCCGCCCGGCTGGGCGATCGCGACCGCCTGCTCGATCAGCGCGGGGATGCCCGTGATCTCGATCACGACGTCTGGCCGGCCAACTTCTGTGAGGAGACGGCGCACCCAGTCCTCCTCCGCCGCTTGAAGCGTCTCCGTCGCGCCGAGCTCCTTAGCGAGGGCAAGCCGGTGCGGCTTGCGGCCGACAGCGACCACTCTGCCTGCGCCGCGATGGCGCAGTAGCTGAACGAAGAGCAGGCCGATCGGTCCGGTCCCGCCAATGATGGCGACAGTCTCGCCCGGGGCGACCGCCGCTTCATCCGCCCCGTGGACGACGCAGGCGAGCGGTTCGAGGAAGGCGAGCGTCTCATCAGGAACGCCCGGCGGAGCGCGGAAGAAGTTGTGGCGGACGATCGGTGAAGAGAGCAGCACATAGTCGGCAAAGGCGCCGCGAAGGAGCAGGTCCGGCAGCTTGCGGCAGAGCGGGGTTCGGCCGGCGCGGCAGAACTCGCACTGGTCGCAGGGCGCCGAGTTCGCCGCCACCACCCGCTCGCCAAGAGCGACGCTCGTCACCCCCTCGCCGAGCGCGGCGACATAGCCGACGAACTCGTGGCCGAGTGGCCATGGCGGCCGGAAAAGGCGATGCCCCTGCCGATACGATTTCAGTTCTGTGCCGCAGGTGAGGGCGGTCGTCACCTCGACCACTACCTCCCCCGGCCCAGGGCGGGGCACGGGCAAGGTTTGAATGGCAACGCGCCGGGGCGCCAGCAGCACGGCCGCCCGCATCGTCTCCGGGAGCGTCATGAGCGCATCTCGATCACCGCCTTCAGCCCGGGGCCTGGGTGGGCGGTCATTTGGAAGGCGGCAAGCGCCTGCTCCATCGGAAAACGATGCGTGATCAGCTCCGGACCCCGCACGCGCCCGCTCCGCAGATACTCAAACGCGATCCGTGTCTCGTGCGGGCCGGCGGAGTAGCTCGCGCCGATGGTGTGCTCGTTGAACCAGAGCCGATGCGGCTCGATGGGCAGCTGAACTCCCGGGGCGCAAGGCGCGAAAAGCATGAGGTACCCGCCCGGCTCCAACAGTTCTAAACCTGCGAGTGCGGGGCCAAGACCGGAGGGGCCGACGAAGACGATGTCGGCGAGCCGGCCGTCGTTCACCGCTGCCAGCTGCTCCGGCGCGGGGCCGGCCGAAGGGTCGATAACGGCGTCGGCGCCGTAGGCAGGCATCCGCTCGCGCCGCACCGCAATCGGGTCGGAGACGACGATGCGGCTCGCGCCAGCAAGCCGGCACAGCTGGGTGAGCAGGATGCCGTTCACCCCTGCTCCGATAATCGCGACGCGGTCGCCGGGGCGGACATTGGCGCGCGCAACGGCGCGGATGGCGCAGGCGACCGGTTCGATGAGGACGGCGCTCTCAGAGGGCATGTCGTCGGGCAGGGGGAGAACGTCGAGCTCGACATTCGGCGCAGGCACGCGCACGTATTCGGCCATCCCGCCCGGATAGAGGCGGGTCTGTTTGAAGCGCGGGCAGCTCGACCAGTTGCCGCGCCGGCAGCGCGGACAGACCATGCACGGCACATGGTGATGGATGAACACGCGGTCGCCGGGGCGGAAGCGGTCAACGCCGGCGCCGACTTCGACGACCTCCCCCACCGGCTCATGCCCCGGCGTGAGGGGCGCGCGCGGCGTGAGATACCACTCCATCACGTCGGAGCCGCAGACCCCGCACAATTCGATCTTGACGATGATCTCACCGGGACCGGGCACCGGCTCCGGCATGTCGATCACGGTGATATCACTGTTCGACCGGTATTGAACCGCTCGCACGGGCTCCCCAGACGCGAAAGCGGGGCGCCGGGCGCGCCCCGTTGGAAGAGTATACCGATCTTGTCGACGGCGCGGACGCTATTCGATGCGGTAGGCGCTGTCGAGATTGATCTGGTTCTGCTGGTTGTCCGGAATGCCTTTGATCTTCGGCGAATGGACATGGTACGAAGCGCCGTTATAGGTGAACAGCAACCAGAGGTCCTCGCGTTCGATCTGGGCAGCCCGGCGATACAGTTCAGCGCGCTTGACCGGGTCGCGCTCGACGAGAGCGGCGTCAAACGTTTGGTCCCAGAGCGGGTTGCAGTAGAAATATTGGTCGCGGGCGATCCCCGGCGGTCGGTTGCAGCCGACCGTTCCCCGGTAGGCGCTGAACCAGCCGTTCCGGTCGCCCACCCCAGCAGAGACAATGTCTCCCTTCGGCTGGCGGCCGTTCACCTTGTCGGTGAAGACACCCAGTTCGAGGCTGTTGATCTCGATCTCAACCCCGATCTCGCGGAGGAACCCTTGGACGGCGAGCGGCACCTCGGCAGGCTGCGCCGCTGGCGTGAAATCGAGCCCGCCGGTCAGCCGGAACCCGTTGGGATAGCCTGCCTCGGCGAGGAGCCGCCGTGCCTTGGCCGGGTCGTAGGGCCAGGGGGGCAGATCGGGGTTCCAGTATTGGCTGTCCGGCGTTCCGCCTTGCCCGGTCGGCTTGTTGAAGCCCTTGAAGATCTGCTGGGTCATCGCCTCGCGGTTGATGGCGTAGTTGAGCGCTTCACGCACCCGCTTATCCGCAAGCGGCGAGCCCTTCGCCTCGGCGACGCCTTGGGGGATCTTCATCGACGCGTTCGTGTTCAGGTAGGCAATCACGACCATGCCGGCGTTGCGCAGCTGCTCTGCCTGTTCGCCGGTGAAGTTGCGGAGCAGCCCGCCATCAAGCTCGCCAGTGCGCAGGCCGTTGATCAGCTGGGAGTTCTCGACGATATTGCGGAAGATCAGCTCGCGGTTTTCAACCTTCCGAAAGGCATGAGGCGTTGACCGGACCCGATAGTGGACGACCGCACCCGGCTGGAATTGGACCACCTCGTACGGTCCGGAGCCCATCGGCCGCGTCGCGTAGCCGGTGTCGCCGATCTCTTGATGCACTTTCTTCGACATGGCGTAGGCGAGCGGGCCAGCGGCGGGGATGCTGAGGTCGATCGAGCGGGTCGTAATTTGGAGGGTGGTGGGGTTGAGCGCTTGGACGCCGCTAACCGCCGTCAGGAGGGTGCGCAGGGTCCATCCCTGCTGCTTGAGCGCAAGGTCAATGGTGTACGCCAGGTCCTCTGCCGTAACGGGGTCGCCGTTCCAGAAGCGGACATCGTCGCGCAGGGTGAACGTCCAGACGGTGCCGTCGGCGTTCAATTCCCACTTTGTCGCCAACCAGGGGCGCACCTCGAAGTTCGGGCCAAAGGCGGTGAGAGAGTCATAAATCGGAAGATAGAACCACGGGTTCGACGAGAAGCCGGCGGGAGAGAGAGTATCGCTGAAGCGGTTAATCCCGAACGTCAGGACCTGATTTTCGGATCGGCGCTCGGTTGGCGCTGTCGTGGCGGGGGCAGTGCCGGCGGTGGGAGCGGCCGGCGTACAGGCCGCAACCATCACGAGGAGGAGCGCGAGCGACGCGGCGCGGTGAAGCATCTGGTGCCCTCCGTTTCGACGAGAATGATGAGAAGAGCCTAAACAAACGCTGCGGAAGGATCCAGATTTCTTCCGCAGCGTCGCAATTTCTGCCGAAACGGCAGCTGCCTAGCGGTTTTCCTCCTTCGGCCGCATCGGCTTGCGAGCGGTGACCAGCATATTGGCGCCGGCGCGAACGTGGCGCGTCACCTCTTCGAGGCCAATATCTTTGAGATACTGCTCGAAGTTCAGGTCGAGATAGCTGAGCATAAACGGCTCGCTGTTGCGCTTGACAGCGTTCTGCCGACGGATGAGATCCCCTTCGCTCTCTGCCGGCGGCCAGTCGAACCAGCTGATGAGGTGCCCGGGCTTGGAGAGGCGGACCATCTCGGCGATAAACGCCTTCGCGTGGTAGTTCGGCATCTCGTGGAGGCAGTAGCTCTCGTTGACGACGTCGAAGCTCTCATCCGCGAAGTAGCGCATGTCGCCGCCGTCCATGTGGTAGAAGAAGATGTTCTTCATCCCCAGCTGTTCGGCCTTGCGGCGCGCCCAGCGGAGCATTGAGGGCGACAGGTCGACGCCGATCACCTCTGCTTCCGGCCACAGTTCGGCCATGACGAAGGTGGTGGTTCCCGTGCCGCAGCCCACATCGAGCGCCCGCTGCGGCTTGATGTCGCCGTAGACGCGCTTCAGCCAGAACTTCACCGTCTCTGGCTCGGTGAAGTAGAACTTCGTCTTCGATCCCCAATGCGTAATCCACGACGCAAACGCCGGGTGGAGCGTCGCCGGCTGCGGATAGGTGTGGACCGGCTTCATGAAGTAGTAGGCCGGGTACTTTGCCGGTTCGGTCGCCCCGGGCGGCATCAGGTCGGTTGCGTCGAAGGGCCCATCGAGCTTTTCGTAGAACTCGAGCTCAATCCGCTTCTTCCAAGCGGAGAGGGTGGGGAAATATTTCGAGAGCCAGAGCCCGAAGGTCATTGGCGGGCCGGCATAGCCCGGGGTGCCCTCGGGCGGACGGCCGATCACCTCAAGCGAGCTTGGCCGGCGTGGACGTGATTGGGTCTGCGTCATCGTCTTCCTCCTAGACTTTCCAGCCCCACGTGATCCAGGGGGTCGGGCTTCCACCGCGGTTCTTTCGTTCCCGACTCGGCTCTTCCACGCGCCCAAACCCCGCTTCGCGGCACATGGCGACGAGGTCGCGCAGCGCGGCTTGACGCCAGTACGGCTCGCCGTTGTGCTCGGTCTGCCAGTCGGAGGTGAAGGCGCGGTACAGTTCGTGCTCGCGGTACGGCGGGGTATCGGCGATCTGGAAGAGGCCGCCCGGCTTCAGGATCCGGTAGCCCTCGCGGATGATCGCCATTGCCGCCTCATCGGGAACTTCATGGAACAGGATCGTCGAGGTCACGACATCGAAGAAGTTGTCGGGGAAGTCGGTGTGCTCGGCGGCCTGCTGGCTGAGATGGAGCGCGATCCCGCGCGCTTCTGCCTGCTTGTGGGCGTATTTCAGCAGCGGCGCCGAGAGATCGATGCCGTACACCTCGGCGTCGGGGAAGCGCTCCTTGATGGGGTAGGTCGAATGGCCGACCCCGCAGCCGAGGTCGAGGATGCGCTCATACTTCCCTTCTGGGATCGCCATCGCCGCGCCCACCTTCAGTTCGGAGCGCGCGTCTCGCTCGCCGTGATAGGCAACTTGCCCAATCTCGAGAACAAAGGGAATGAGCGGCTCGCGGTGCTGGCCGCCCGGCTGGATGTGGTAGTCAATCTCGTAGTAGGGAGGAGGGACGAGGTCGGGATTGAGCCGCAGCGTCCCGCGGGGATTGGGAACCGGCTCATCGAGCCAGGCGAGCAGCTCTTTTTCGTGCGGCAGGACCGCCTCGAAGAGCCGGGTCCACATCAGCTCTTGGGTTTGGCGGGCGATAAACTTCTCGGCGCGGTATTCGAAGAGCGGCGAGACGATCGCGGCGACGTCAGCGAAGGTCTTCGGCTCAGGGGCGCCGCTCGCTTTGCGCTCTTCGACGACTTGGCGGTAGTACTTCGCGACCTTCCCGCCGATCGCCTGCTGCGAATAGGTCTTCGCATTCCGAATGAAATCCAGCGTTGCGCGGTCGGGCTGGTCGAGGAGAACGCCATCCTTGGCAATCGTCAGCATTGTGCACGCTCCCACTCGGATCCTGGGATCCGATGTATTGTACGACAGAGTTCTGGCCGGTCTTGGCGCGCCATCTCAGACGACTACCCCTGGTCCCGGCACGGCCGCGAGCCGGGCAGCCGCTGCAGCAGCGTCGCTTCCTGAGCGGATCGCATCGACAACCCCTCGCCCTTTGTAAGAGGTGCCGGCGAGGACGATGCCGGGGAGAGCAGCGGCGCGCTGCGCTGCCTTCGCAACGCGCTCAAGATGGCCGAGGGTGTAGCGCGGCAGCGCAGGCGACCAGCGTCGGCCGGCGACAAAGAGCGGCTCGGCTTGGATTTTCAGCACCGTCCGGATTTCGTCGAGACCGAGCGCAATCAATTCGTCGTCGCTGCACTGTTCGACAACCCGGTCGTCGCTAATGAAGGCGCGCAGCAGCGCATAGCCTTCGGGGGCGTGCCCTTCCCACCGGATCGAGTCCCACGTCATCGAGTTGACGGGGCCGCGCTCGCGGCTGTGCTTGACGTAGCCGGTGCCGGCCAAGATTTTGGGCGCTTCTTCCGCCCGGAAGGCGTAGGAGAAGGTCGCCATCGAGCGGAAACTGACGCTCGCGAGCGTCTCGGCAAGCTCGCGGTCGAGGGGGCGCACGCTGTCGGCTGCTTGAAACGCCGGCGCGGTGATCACGACGACGTCTGCCGGCAGACGCTCCACGCCCTCCGCGCCGCGGGCGATCACCTCGTAGCCTGCTGGCCGCCGTTCGACCGCCTCGACCGCCATCCCAGTCCGTAGGGTGACAGCCGGGCGCTCGCGCAGGCGGGCGACAAGGCGGTCGATGATGGCGTCCATCCCTTGCCGCGGCGCGACAAGGGTGACATCGGCTTTGCCGAGGTCATCGAGCAGCGCTTTCTGCTTCCGTGCGCCGATACTGACGCTGCCGTACTTGCGCTCGAAGGCGACGAGCGCGGGCGCCGCTGCCGGCGCAGAGAGGCTCTCTCCTTCACCTCCTGCGATCCCTCCCATCAGCGGCTCGAGCACATTCCACCACGCTTCATCGCCGAAGCGCCGCCGGAGGAAGGCGGCCATCGACTCTTCGGGGCCATCAGTTCGGGGGGGGATGAACGGCTCCAGCATCGCCCGCAGCGCACCGAGCGGGGAGAGCACCCCCTCAGCAAGCAGCAATCCCGGGCGCAGGGGAAGGATGTCGGTCACCCCCTGAGTGATGGGATGCAGCTTCCCCTTGTAGAAGATTGAGCTTCCGCCATGCGCGCGCCCCGGCGACTGCAGATCTCCTGCCAGTCCCAGCTCGGCGCACAGCTGATACCCTTCGGGCGCCGCGCCGACGAAACCTTCGGGGCCGGCCTCGATAATGAATCCGTCACGCCGGATCGTGAAAAACTTGCCTCCGAGCCGATCCTCCCGCTCGAGAACGGTGATGGACGCCGCCACCGCCTCGCGGCGGAGCGCCTCTTCCAGCCGGTACGCGGTCGTCAGCCCGGTGAGCCCTCCGCCAATAACGACAATCCGACGCGCCTCGCTGGGAAGGGTCAACTGCATGCACCTCCGAGGAAGTCACCGGTATAAATACTTGATCGCCGAAATAGTTGCACATGTCAAGGGCTGAATGGCCAGGCCATCCGGCCCCAGCCGGGCCGGCCAGCAGCCACCGATGGTCCTGACTGTTGCTCGCCGGGAAGAGCCAACCGCCGCGGCATCAGAGCGGGAGCCGGGAGTCGAGCGCTTCTTGGAGGCCTTCGCCGACGAGATTGACGGCGACGACGGTGGCGAAGATAAGCACTCCCGGCAAGATGGCAACATGGGGAGCGACAAAGAAGAACTGCCGTCCTGTCGCGAGCATCGCGCCCCAGTCGGGCTGCGGCGGCTGCGTGCCGAGGCCGAGGAAGGAAAGGCTCGCTGTCGCAATCAGCTTCGCCCCGATGTCGAGCGTGCCAGCCACGATAATGAGGGCAAGGCAGTTCGGCAGAACGTGGCGGAACACGATCCGGGGTGTGCTCAGCCCCAGCGCTTCGGCGGCCTGAATGAACTCTCGTTCTCGCAGAGAGAGAACATGCCCGCGGACGAGCCGAGCGTAGAGGGGGATACCGACGATGGCGACGGCGATCATGGCGTTGGTCAGGCCAGGACCTGCGGCCGCGACGATCGCGATCGCGAGGAGGACGCCGGGAAACGCCATCACGATGTCGATCAGGTGGGTGGCGATCGAATCGACCCAGCCGCCAAAGTAGCCCGCCGCCAGCCCGATCAGCACTCCCGGCACGAGGGAGAGGAGCGCTGCTCCCACGCCGGCCATGAGCGAGGTCCGGCCGCCCCAGATCAACCGGCTGAGGACGTCTCGCCCCAGTTCGTCGCTCCCGAGGAGGTATCCCGGTGATCCAATCGGGCGGAGCCGGTTGATCGTCTGCAGCTCGGTCGGGATCGGGTTGGCAAGCGGGAGCAGCGGCGCGGCCAGCGCGGCGAGCGCGATGACAAGAAGCAGCGCCGCGCCGGCAAGGGCAAGGGGGTGGCGCCGGAAGCGCCGCCAGACGCGCGAGCGCTCGCGTCCCGGCCTTGCGAGCGCCCCGGCGGGCTCAAACTGGACCGGAGTGACGAGCGGCTTAGCGTCCGCCATACCGGATCCGCGGGTCGATCCGCGCGTAGAGCAGGTCGACCAGAAAGTTGATCAGGACGAAGATCAAGGCGGTGAAGACGATCCCTCCTTGAACGAGAGGGTAATCGCGGCTGTTGATGCCGTTGACGATGAGCAGGCCGAGCCCGGGCCACGCGAAGACATACTCAACCAGCACGGCGCCGCCCAGCAAATAACCGGCCTGCGCGCCGACGATTGTGACGACGGGGATCAGCGCGTTCTTGAGGGCGTGCCGGATCAGCACCGCATATTCCGACAGCCCCTTCGCCCGGGCAGTGCGAATGTAGTCCTGCTGCAGGACCTCGACCATGCTCATGCGTGTGACCCGCGCGATAAAGGCGAGCGAGGGCAAGGCGAGCGTCACTGCTGGCAAAACAAGGAAGGGAAGGATGTCAAACGGCCCCTGCCGAACCGGCGGCGCCATGCCCTGCGGCGGAAACCAGCGGAGCTGGACGGCAAAGATGACGATCAGCACCAGGCCGGTCCAGAAGACCGGCAAGCCGACGCCGCAGAGCGCGAAGAACATCACGAGCCGATCGAGCAGCGACCGCGGGCGCGTTGCCGCGAGAATGCCGGCAAGAACTCCCACCGTCGTCGCGAGGGTGAGGCTGGCGGCCGCCAAGATCAGGGTATTGCCGAAGCGGTTCAGCACCTCGCTCAAAACAGGGCGCCGCAGGAAGATCGACTCGCCAAGGTCGCCTTGCACAAGGCGGCCGAGCCAGCGGACGTACTGAACGACGAGCGGGTCATCCAGTCCGTAGTAGGCCCGGATCGATCGCAGCACGTCCTCTGTCGCGTTCGGCCCGGCGAGCAGGGCTGCGGGGTCGCCCGGCACGAAACGCATCACCACGAACACAATCGTGGCGACGCCGAGCGCGACCGGCACGACCGCCAACAGCCGACGGATGACAAATGCTGATGCCACGCACGCCCTTAGGCGAGATAGAGGAGGTTCCAGTCGACCTCGACGTTATCTCGCATGACGAAGCCGTTTACCTCCGCCGCATGATACCAGAGCGCAATTTCGTGGTCGACGAAGACCCACGGCATATCGTTCATCAAGATGCGCTGCGCTTCGTGGCAGGCATTGCGGCGAACGGTCGGGTTGCTCTCTCGGCGGACCGTCGTCGCCAGTTCGTCGAACCGCTCATTGCGGTAGAACGCGGTGTTCAGCCCCTGCGGCGGGAAGTTGATCGAATTGAAGAGGCTGTTCAGGTAATTGTCGGGGTCGAACGTGACCGAGGAGATCCCCCGCGCGCTCATCTGGTAGTCGCCGGCGTTCCAGCGCTGGACATAGGCGGCGAATTCCTGGACTTCGAGCGTCACGCGAATCCCCACCGCCGCCAGCTTGCTTTGGATGAACTCGGCCATCGGCACTGGCTGCTGCATGCCGGTGCCTCCGGACGGAATAAGGAACCGCACCTCGAGGGTGTCGTACCCCGCCTGCCGGAGCAGCTGCCGCGCCCGGTCTGGGTCGTTGTCGTTCGCCGGCAGGTCAGGAGCGACCCATTCGCCGAAGGCCGGAGAGAAGGGGCCCCGCGCAGGCTGCCCCGTTCCCCGAAGCACATCGCGGGTGAGGGCCGTCCGGTCAAGGGCGAGGCTGACCGCGAGGCGAACGCGCGGGTCGGTAAATGGCTGAAACCGTTGGTTCAGCTGTATCGCCCAGTGCTGGCGGCTTACCCGCTGCTGCACCCGCAGCCGGCTATCGCCTCGGACGAGGTCCACTGAGTCCGGCGGCAGGTCGACGGTGAAGTTGACCTGCCCGGTCTGCAGGGCGAGCAGCCGCGCTTGGGCATCGGGGATGGCGCGCACAATCAGCTGGTCGGCATAGGCGGTCTGCCCCCAGTATTCGGGGTTCCGCTCGAGCGTCACCTGCTGTCCTTTCTGCCAAGAGACAAATCGGAACGGGCCCGTGCCGACCGGCCGGTCCGCCACTCCTCGGCCAAGCTCCTGCAGCGCCTTCGGGCTGATCATGTAGCTGGGGTTCGTTGTCAGATAGTTCATCAGCGGCGCGTAGCGCTGCCGGAGGTTGAGCCGGATCGTGTACTCGTCGACGATGTCGACGCTCGCGATCGGCGTGAGGAAAAGCCGGTAGAACAGCCAGTTGCCATCCCGGTTGTTCGGATGGTTGGGGTCGATCTGGCGGTCGAGGTTGAACTTCGCCGCTTCTGCGTTGAAGGGGGTTCCGTCATGGAACTTGACGCCCCGACGGAGCGAGAGGGTCCAGCTCATGCCGTCGGCTGCCTGTTCCCACCGCTCGGCGAGCGCGGGGAGGATCTCCGTCTTATCGGGAGACTCGCGGACGAGGGGGTCGTAGATCGCGTAGGCGATCCGGCGGGTGTAGTTGTCAGCGACCGCATGGGCGTCGAGGGTCAGCGGATCGATCGGGCTACCGTAGACGATCACGCCGCCGCGGCGCGGGCCCGCAGGAGCTTGCGTGGTGCCCGGCTGCCCCGTGGGCGCCCCGGCGCAGGCAGCAAGCAGGCCGGAGCCTGCCATTGCGGCTGACGCTGCCAAAAAGGTTCGACGCGAAATCGCTTCCATCCGAACCCCTCCTCGTTGGTAAGCAGTGACGATCGTGCGCAAGGGCAGACCGCTTGTCAAATATTCTGTGCATCCCCCCAGCGCGGCGGACGCCGCTCAGGATACCGCTGCTGCCTGACTGACAGGCGGAAGCCCGCTCGCGTTCCCGCGGTGAACGGCGTCAATCACCTCTTGGCAGCGGAGCGAATCGACGAGGTTCGGATGCTGGTCGCTGCCGTTCTCGATCGCGTCGATCAGCTTATGGACGAGCAGTCCGAAGCGGGGAACTGCCGAGCGCGCCGCCATCTCCGGGAAGACCGGCTCGGGCGTTTTAACCGGCTGAAGCGCGCGGTCGTGAGGTCCAGCGATGTGCACGTTCAGGTCGTTGTCGACCATGATCGAGCTGTCGCTGCCATAGATCTGGAGCCGGAACCCCGAGCCGGCGCGGTTGCCAAAGCCGAGCTGGATCGTGACGACGGCGCCGTTCTCGAGCGTGCCGAGGAGCGCGAAGGCGTCGTCGGCCGTCGCCTTCTTGATTCCTCCCTGCTCGTCGAGGCAGTCGGGGTTCCAGGTGCGCAGTTGGCCGGTCGCCGTTGCCCACTCTCCGAACCAGTAGCGAACAAGGTCGATGTAGTGGCTGCCCATTGCGCCGAGGTAGCCGCCGCCGAGCGCTGCGTCGTTCAGCCAGGTCCACGGGCGCGGCGGCATCCCTGCCGGCCAGCCGGCCCACTGCTCGATAGAGATGTGGCGGACCTGCCCGAGAAATCCCTCATCGACGAGCTGCTTGATGTACATCGTGTGGGGGAAGAACCGCATCGTAAACGCGGAGATGTGGGCGACGCCGTGGCGCTCAGCGGCGTCGAGCATCTCGCGCGCTTGCTGGGCGTTGACCGCTGCCGGCTTCTCGCAGAGGATATGTTTCCCTGCCTCGGCGGCGGCGACGGTCATGGGGTGGTGGAGGTAGACGGGCGCGCCGATATAGACGATATCGATCTCGGGAAGCGCCACCATCGCGCGGTAGTCGTCGAAGGCGAGCGGAGCGCCGAACTGGGCGGCCGCAGCCTTGGCCCGTTCCAGCCGAGCGCTGCAGATTGCGTACAGCTCGACATCCGGGTAGCTTGCGAAGGTGGGAAGCGGGCTTTGGGCGGCCCAAGCGGTGCCGATCGCGCCGACTTTATAGCGCTTCTTCGCCACGATGCCTCCTTAGAGAGAAAGAACGCCGGAAGCGGCGGCTCCCGGCGTCGAGCGCGTGACGGGGGATGGTTAGGACGCGGCCGCCGGCTCTTGCGGTGCCGCCTTGCGGGCGGGCTTGCGGGCGACGACAAGCATGTTCGCCCCGGCGCGCACCGGCCGGTGGACATCCTCAAGGCCGAGTTCGACGAGGTACTGCTCCAGCCGCAGGTCCAGATACTGCAGCATAAACGGCTCCGACCCGCGCTTCGCGATCTCCTCGCGGCGGGCGAGGTCGCCCGGCGTTTCCGCGGGCGGCCAGTCGAAGAAGGTGATGAGATGGCCGGGTTTTGCGAGCCGGATCATCTCTTTGACGACGGCGCGGCTGTGGTACGTCGGCATCTCGTGGAGACAGTAGCTCTCATTGACGACGTCGAAGTAGTCGTCCGGGTAGTAAGAGCAGTCGCCGGCGTCCATGTGATAGAAGAAGATGTTGTTGACGCCCCGCTCTTGGGCGAGTTTGCGCGCATAGCGGATGTTCGAGGGCGAGAGGTCGATCCCGATGACTTCGCATTCCGGCCACAGTTCGGCCATGACGAACGTCGTCGCGCCGATGCCGCAGGCGAGATCAATCGCGCGCTGCGGCTTGAGGTCGCCATACACCTTCTTCAGCCAGTACTTGATCGTCTCGGGCTGGGTGAAGTAGAAGGTCGTCCGCTTTTGAAACTCGCCGTGGTACGGCCCGAAGGCGGGGTCGAGACCGCCCGGTGTCGGGAAGGTGTGGACCGGCTTCATGAAGAAGTAGGCAGGGTACTTCGCCGGCTGGGTCGCGCCCGGAGGCATCAGGTCGGTCGCGTCGAACGGTCCGTCCATCTGCTCGAGCATGCGGAACTTGATCTTCTGCTTGATCTTGTGAATGGCCGGGAAGTACTTGGAAAGCCACAGTTCGAAAGTCATCGGCGGGCCGGCATACGCTGGGGCGCCGGGAGGGGGCGAGCCGATTACCGCCATCTTCTCTTCAAGGGTCGGTTTCTGGGTTGTGGTCACGCTCCGCTCCTCCGATAGTATCCGGGACATTGTACAACCTGCTGAAAGGAACGGGAAGGCCCGCGCCATTCCGGCGACGGGCCGGTTTCAGAAGGCGGGAAGGCTTACTTGATCTTGTAGGCGCTGTCGAAGTTGTAGATGACGAAATTGACGGGCTTCCAGCCCTTCACCTTGGGCGTCGTGACGTGGAAGGTCGGCTGGATGAGCAGATAGAGCATCGGCACGTCTTCCTTCCAGATCCGGTTCGCTTGGAGGAAGAGCTGGCGGCGCTTAGCAGGGTCGACCTCGGTGACAGCCTGGGCCATCAGCCGGTCCCATTCCGGGTTGCAGTACCACTGGCCGTTCGGGATCGGCTTGCCGCACCCCCAGAAAGAGCGGATGCCGCTGGCGAAGCCGGTGCTGTCGGTGTTCCCCTGCGCCCACAGGTCGGGGATCAGCCCGCCTTGGCCGCGCACTTTCGCAAGGATGACTGACCACTCCTGGGAGTGGATCTCGAACTCGACCCCGACATCCCGCAAGTAGCTCTGGACGGCAAGCAGCGGCTCGACGGGAGATTGCGCCGGAGCGTTGTCGATGCCGTAGGGGAGCCGGAAGCCGTTCGGGTAGCCCGCTTCGGCGAGCAGGCGCCGCGCCATCGCCGGATCATAGGGAATGACGGTGTTCGTCGGGTCCCAATAGGGGCTGGACGGGATGGAATACTGCTGCGGTGACGGCTTCGCGTAGCCGCGGAACAGGTTGTCGGCCATCGCCTGCTTATCGACGGCGTAGTTGAAGGCGAGTCGCACGCGCTTGTCTTTCAGCGGCGTGTCGCGCTGCTCGTAGGCGACCTGCGGGAAGGTGATCGACCAGTTCGTCGACTCGTCGGCGAAGATGACCATGTTCAGCCGCTTCAGCTGGTCGATCTGCTCGGCGGTGAAGCTAGTGAAGGTAATGATGTCGAACTCGCCGGTGCGCAGACCGTTGATCTTCTGCGAGTTTTCAATGATCGCCTTGAAGTAGAGCTCATCCGCCACCGGGGCGCGGAAGGCGTGCTTGACTGGGCGCTTCTTGTAGCGGATCGTATCGCCCGGCACCCATTCGACCAGTTCATAGGGACCGCTGCCCATCGGACGCTGCGAGAAGCCCTCAAAGCCGACGCGCTCGTAGTAATGTTTCGGGATGACGTAAGCGTAGGCCGACCCTGCCACCACGCTCGCGTCCGGCGCCGATAGCTCCAGCTCGACGGTCGTCGCGTTCAGCGCGGTTGCCCGGACGACCGTGTTGAAGAACGACACCTTCGCCGGCCAGCGTTGCTCTGTGTACAGGTTGTAGCTGAACGCCACATCCTCCGCAGTCAGTTTGGCGCCATCCGGCCAGTTCATGTCGTCACGGACAGTGAGCGTCCATTTCCGGCCGTCAGGCGCGAGGTCCCACTTTGTCAGCACAGCCGGCTTCACTTCGAAGTTGTCGCCGAACACTACCATCGAGTCGTAGAGCGGCGAGTAATACCAGTAGCCCGAGCTTCCCGCTGCGGGGGTGAGGTTTGAGACGAGGCTTCCTAGGATGATGTTCAGCCGCTGCTGCTCGGCGCGCTCCTCGCCAGTGGCAGGGGAAGCCGGAGCCCCAGTCGGCGCTGGCGCGCATGCTGAAATGACCAAGACCGCAATAAAGCCGAGGCGCGAAACGAGCGAACGCAATGGACCCCCCATCTGACGCGTCTTCGAGCACGCGGTCTCATCGACCCCGTTGATGAATGTGCAGTCTATCTATCTGCGATCGTGCCGTCAAGATTTTACTTGGCGTCCTGTATACAGTTTCTGACGGAATGCTTCCTCTCGGTGCACGGGAGCCGCCAGTCTCTTCGTACTGCGGCGCAGGGGAGCGCTCAGTCGGTGAACTGCTGCACGACGAGGATTCCCGACGGTCCGGCAGCGACCCCGAAGCCGGCTCGGCGGTAGCGCGGGGAGAGGATGTTCGCGCGGTGAGAGGGGCTCGCCATCAGCACCTCGTGCGCGCTGCGCGCGGTCGGCGCGAAGGCGAGGTTTTCGCCGCTCGTCCCAACGCGGACCCCAGCACGCTGCAGCCGCTCGGCCGGTGTTGAGCCGTCGGGACCGGTGTGCGAGAGGAGGCCCGCTGCGTAGAGCGTCTGGGCGTAGGCGCGCGCCAAGTCGCGCAGGCGCGCGTCAGGAATAAGGGGAGCGAGCGCGTGTTTCTGCCGCTCGGCATTCACGAGGGCGAGGAGCTCCTCTTCGGCCTGGGGGTCGATCGTGGCGCGGGCCGGGAAGAGAAGCGGGAGTGCTCCATCGGTCACCCCCACCGGCGCGGGGATGCCAAGCCGGCTGACCAGCCCGGCGGCCCAGGGCTCAACTTGCCGGACCCACGGCAGGACGAGCTTGCCCGCCTGCGACGCCTCGATCGCAGCGCGGGCAGGAGGAAAGATCGGCCAGATGCCGAGGGCAATGAGCACGATCGCGACGAGGAGCAGTCCCTTGACGGCGCCGGGGATGACGCCGGCTGCGATGTCGAGCCAAGTGAGGAAGAACGTCGAGGTGACGAGGCGACGAACCCGAGCGAGCCAGGGGAGGAGGATCAGCCCATAGCCCAGTTGAAAGGAGATAACGAGCGCTCCGAAGGTGAGCAGATTCACGACCCACGCTGGCTGTCCGAGGGGGGCTGCCGCCAGCGCTGCAAGCGGCGCAAACAGCAGAGCCGCCAGCCAGACCGATCCGGCAAGCCCGAGCAAGTCGCAGAGGCCGAGAAGAAACCCGCGGCGTAACCCCGTGAGCGCGCCGAGCGAGAGCGGGATGAGCAGTTGGAGGTCGACGAGGGTCACCGGCCGGGGATCTTCTCGAGCTTCGCGATGCTCTGCAAGAGCTTCCGGATGCCGACCTTCGGGTTGCGGAAGGCGACCGTCACTTCGAGGTCATCGCGGAGCGGTGCGAGCTGGATGACGGTTCCCTCGCCGAGCAGTGCTTGACGGACGCGGTCGCCCGGCTTGAAGGGCGGGGAACTGGCCGCCTTGCCGCGCCCCTGCGTCAGGCTGCCGGCGCGCACCAGCGGCAGACTGAACGCTGCGTGGCGGATGACGATCGTCTCCGGCTCGCGGGTCTCGGGCGGGATGTCGTCGAGAAAGCGCGACGGCGGCTGCGGGTCGTTTCGCCCCCAGAGGTTGCGCCGATAGGCGCGGAAGAGGTAGAGCCGCTCTTGGGCACGGGTGACGCCGACGTAGAGCAGCCGCCGTTCCTCCTCGATCTCCTCGAGGCTCTCCTGCTCAGCCTGGATCGCGCGGCTGTGGGGCAGGAGCCCCTCCTCGAGCCCGATGATGAAAACAACGGGAAATTCCAGCCCCTTGGCAGCGTGGAGCGTGATCAGCGTCACGGCGTCGGCAGAGCTGTCGGTCTGGTCGACCGCAGTCAGGAGGGCAACCTTCTCGAGGAAGGCAGTGAGCGCTTGGCGCGGCGGGAAGGACGCAAACTCGGAGGAAGCGGCGGCCAACTGGCGGATGTTTTCGAGCCGATCTGATCCTTCAGCGGTGGCCGGCGCGAGAAACTCGTAGTAGCCTGTGCGGCGTACCACCTCCTCGATCAGCTCGGGCAGGGGGCGCTCCTCACTCTCGGAGCGGAGCTCCTCGATCAGGGCGACAAAAGCGGCGATCGCGCCGCGCGCGCGTCCGCCGAGGTCATGGTCGCCCCGCTGGACTGCGGTGAGCGTTGTCCAGAGCGGCTGGCTGGCTGCCCGCGAGAGCCGCACGAGGTCATCGACCGTCTTCTGGCCGATCCCGCGCGGCGGCACATTGAGGATGCGGGTCAGCGACACGGCGTCGAGCGGGTTCTGGAGGATCCGCAAGTAGGCGAGGACGTCTTTCACCTCTTTGCGTTCGTAGAAGCGCGTTCCGCCCACCAGGCGATACGGGATGGCGTAGGCGTTGAAGCGCTCTTCAAGCGGCCGCGACTGTCCATTCGTCCGATACATCACCGCGAAATCGCGATACGACCGCTGCTCCTCGCGCATGAGGCGTTCGATCTCCCGCGCGACTTCGGTTGCCTCCTCTTCCTCGTTCGCCAGCTCCCGAACGACGATCTTTCGTCCTCTTCCCCGGTCCGCGACCAGCTCTTTCGGCTTGCGCTGCGTGTTGGCCGCGATGATTCCTGCGGCCGCGTCGAGGATGTATTGCGTCGAGCGATAGTTCTTTGTCAGGACGACAACTTTGGCATCGGGAAAGTCACGCTCAAAGTTGAGAATGTTGCGAATATCGGCGGAGCGGAACCGATAGATCGACTGATCGGGGTCGCCGACGACGGCGAGATTGCGATGTTTCGCGGCGAGGATCTTCACCAGTTCATATTGGGCGATGTTCGTATCTTGGAACTCATCCACCATCACGTGGAGGTAGCGTTCTTGATAGCGCTCGGCGACGGCAGGCACCAGACAGAAGAGGCGAACCGTCTCGGCGATCAGGTCGTCGAAATCAAGCCCGCGGCTCTCCCGAAGCCGCTCTTGGTAGAGGGCGTAAGCGCGATGAACAATTTCCTCGAAATAGGTGCGGGCGTAGCGCGCTGTCTCCTGGTCGGGCGGGAGAAGCTCCGCCTTCAGCCGGCTGATGGCGTTGAGCACCGCTTTTGGGTTGATCTGCCGCTCATCGAGCCGCAGCTCGGCGAGCACCCATTTCATGACGCGGAGCTGATCGTCATCGTCGAAGATATGAAAGTGCGGGTCGATCCCGATTGCTTTGCCCTCCGCGCGCAGGATCTGGGCGCAGAGCGCATGAAAGGTGCCCGCCGCCAGTTGGTCGGCGCGGTTGCCGACGAGGCGCTCGATCCGGTCGATCAGTTCGCGCGCCGCCTTGTTGGTAAAAGTGACCGCCATGATGCGGCGCGGGGAGACACCGATCGTTCGGATGAGATAGGCGACGCGGTGGCTGATGACCCGCGTCTTGCCGCTCCCGGGTCCGGCGAGGATGAGCAGCGGGCCACGGATAGTTGTGGTGGCGTCGCGCTGGTCGTCGTTCAGGCCGCGGAGGATCGGGTCCTCCCCGCTTGTCAGCGGCAGCGGGCGCTCTTCGGCACGGGGGCAGGCATCGCTCACAGTCGAACTGTAGTTCTCCCCTCGCTGCCCGTCAAGTTCTTGAGCGGGGGAGATCGAGGAGGGTGAAGTAGTTTGTTCTGCCTCGCGGTCCCGTCGGGGTGCCGCCGACGACAATGACGGAGTCGCCGGGCGAAGCGAGCCCTTCGGCCAGCAGCCGTTCCTGCAGTGCGGAAAGCGTCTCGTCCATCGTCGGCTTGAACGGCTGATAGATGGCGGTCACCCCCCACCACAGCGCCAGCGAACGGCGCACCTCCTCGCTCTCGGTCACGGCGATGATCGGGGTCGTTGGCCGGAAACTGGAGATCAGCCGCGCCGTGAAGCCGCTCCGGGTCATGGCGACGAGCGCGCGGGCGTGGATTCCGCTCGCGAGGACACACGCTGCCTGCGCGATCGCTTCAGAGCGCCCGCCGTGCGGCTCCAGTTGGGTCGGGCGCGTCACCTCGGCGGCCTCCGCGCTCGTGGCGATGCGGCTCATGGTCTCAACGGCGAGCACTGGATAGCGCCCGGTGGCAGTCTCGGCCGACAGCATGACGGCATCTGCGGAGTCGAAAATCGCGTTCGCGACGTCAGACACCTCGGCGCGCGTCGGGCGTTCCTGCACTGTCATCGATTCGAGCATCTGGGTGGCAACGATCACTGGCCGGCGGTGCGCGCGCGCTTGCCGCGTAATCCGCTTCTGGATCGCCGGCACCTGTTCCAACGGCACTTCGACGCCGAGGTCCCCGCGCGCCACCATCACGCCGTCGGAAACAGAGAGAATGCGGTCGAGGTGGTCGACCGCCTGCGGCTTCTCGATCTTGGCGATGACCGGCGTCTTGGCGCCGAGGGAACTGATGAACTGCTTCGCCTCGCGAACATCATCAGGACGCCGGACAAACGAGAGCGCAACGTAATCCACCCCGATCCGAAGCCCGTGCTGCAGGTCGTCGCGATCTTTCTGCGTCAACGCATGGGCCGACACTGTCACTCCCGGCAGATTGATCCCTTGGCGCTCCCGAAGGACACCGCCAGTGACGACCTGGGTCCGGACGGAGTCGTAGTCCACGTCGAGCACGACGAGGCTGATAGCGCCGTCGGAAAGGAGAATGCGGTCGCCCGGACGGACATCGGTGGGGAGGCTGAGATAGTTCGTCGAAATCATCTCCGGCGTGCCGAGCACCGGACGGGTCGTGATGATCAGCTCCTGCCCCGCGTGGAGCTCGATGGGCTGGCCGTCGACGTTGCGGCCGGTGCGGATCTTCGGTCCCTGCAGGTCGAGCAGGACCGCAACGTTGCGGCGGGCACGCGCGGCCGCCTCGCGGACGAGTTTCGTCAGCCGTTCACGCTCGCTCGGTGTGCTGTGCGAGCAGTTGAGCCGGGCGACGTCCATCCCGGCGATAACGAGCTGCTCGATCGTCGACGGCTCGCACGACGCCGGCCCGAGCGTCGCGACGATCTTGGTGCGGCGTGCCACGCGAGGCTACGATGACGCGCCGGCAGGGGCGCGGATCAAAGCAAGATCGAGATGCGCCGCAACGAGGTCGGCGACGAGCGGGACATTCGCTGGAACGCTGAAGCGCGACGTCGGGAACAGCTCTTCGAGTTGCTCCATGACAGCAAGGGTATCCTGCTTGACCATGATAAGCGGGACATCTTCTTCTTCGGCGCGTGCTAGCACGATCGGATTTGGCACGATATTGCCGGCCAGCACGAGACAGCGCGTATCGGTCTCGAGCGCCGCGAGGTGAATATCCGGCCGGCTGCCGTGAGCGATGACTGCTTTCCGGCGGAAGCGCTGGAAGTACTCCGACGCTTTGCCCAGGACGACCGTTCCGACCATGAAATGCTCGACGACCTCGCCGGCCCGGTGGTGACTGTTCATGATCTGGCCGCCAAGGTGGTCAGCGAGCTGCTGCACGGTCACCGCTGACAGCGTCTCCTCGAACGGGATCGCCCCGAGGAAACGCCCCCCGCGCGCCTGAAAGAACCGGCGGAAGCGCTCCTCGGCGCCGCTCCACCGCTGTCGGGGCACCGCGTTGATCACCACGCCGAGCAGCCGTTCGCCGACAGCCTCATGGGCGGCGAGCGCCTCGTCGACGACGGCATCGCTCTCGTAGCGCGCCACGACGATCACCGACGCCTCTAAGGCGTCGGCCAGTTCCCGCGCCGAGAGACCGAGCGCGCGCCCTTGGGCGGGGGCGGCGCCGCCCTCGACGATCACAACCTCCTTTCCCGCTCCGGCGTCGCGTGCGGCAGCGATCACTGCCTCGCGGTCGAACGGCTGGCCATCGAGCAGCTTGCCGAGTGCGGCGCCGCCGAGCGAGGCCCCTGCTGCCGGGTTGGCCACGCCGAGCAGTGTGCCGAGGAAGCGGGCATCCGGCGACGAGGCGGGCGGCGTGTCATCCGCCTCAAATGCTTTGAAGTAGCCGACACTGCGGCCGTCGCGCCGGAGGAGCTCCGCGAGCGCCGCTGCCAGCATGGTCTTGCCCGCCCGAGGGCGCGTGGAAACGATCACTAGTGAGTGCAAGTTGTGCCTCCGTACCGAACTCCGCGCTCGGGACGCTCAACGCGCGTCTAGCGCGGCGAACCGCGCCCGCTTCGATTATAGGACTACCGCGCTTCTGAGACGACGGCCGCGCCACGGCATTCCCCGCTCAGCGCGCTCTCCGTCATCCGGCAGGGAACGGGGCGTCGGCCGCGCCCGCTGCTTAGCGCAGGCCTTGGCGGCGGAGGAACGGTGGGATATCGATATCCTGAACGCCGGGGTCGATTGTGGGCAAGCTCGGCAATGTCCGCGGACGGTCGGCCGCCGGCTGGGGCTGGGAAACCGGCCGCCCCTGCGGCTGGTAGAGCGGCGGTTGCGCTTCGGCTTGGCGCGTCTGCAGGCGGGCATCGAACCCGGTGGCGACGACCGTGATCCGAACCGTCTGATCGAGCGTCGGGTCGAAGGTCATACCGAAAATGATGTTCGCGTCCGGGTCTGCCGCTTTGCTGATGATCTCCGCCGCTTCGTCCACCTCGTAGAGCGTGAGATCTTCTCCACCTGAGACAACGAACAGTACGCCCTTCGCGCCGTCGATCGACTGGTCGAGCAGCGGGCTATTGATCGCCATGCGGGCGGCGTCGGCGGCGCGGGTGTCGCCGTGCCCTTCCCCAATCCCCATTAGCGCCGAGCCCGCGTCTTTCATGATTGAGCGCACGTCAGCGAAGTCGACGTTGATCTCGCCGGGAACGGTGATCAGCTCCGAGATCCCTTGGATGCCTTGGCGCAGGACGTCATCCGCATATTTGAATGCGTCGCGGGCGCGCGCCTTCTTGTCGAGCACGGCTTTGAGCCGATCGTTCGGGATGACAATGATGGTATCGACCTTCTCCTTCAGGCGGAGAATGCCCTCCTCGGCGTACATCCGGCGCTTGTTGCCCTCCCAGCTGAAGGGACGGGTCACGACCGCAACCGTGAGGGCGCCGGCTTCGCGGGCGAGCTCGGCGACAACGGGAGCGGCGCCGGTTCCCGTGCCTCCGCCCATGCCCGCGGTAATGAACACCATGTCGGCGCCGCTGATGACCGAGAGGATCTCGTCGCGGCTTTCCTCAGCTGCCTTCATGCCCTGCTCCGGGTTGCCCCCGCAGCCAAGACCCTTCGTCAGCCGGTCGCCGATGCGGACCCGCGTTGGGGCTTCGGAGCGAATGAGGGCTTGGGCATCGGTGTTGATAGCGATGAATTCCACCCCCCGAATGCCCTCTTGAATCATGTGATCGACCGCGTTGCTGCCGGCGCCGCCCACGCCGATGACTTTGATGACGGCGACGTTTTCGTGCTCGGCCGAGTCGTACATGGACCCGTTCCTTTCTCTCCGGTACCCGGCCCCGTCAATTTCGCCCTCGGAGGGCCGGCTCGGATTGTGACATAGGCTCCTCGCCCATGCAAGCAAGAAAGCCAGCGATGGCTCCCTCGTTTGCTCGCTTCGGCGCAGGTTAGGAGGGGAGCAGTTCGCGTGCCCAGCCGATCAAGCGGCGGGCAAGCGCTGCTCCTCCTGACCGCCGCTTTGCCGGGTGAGCGGTCCGCGAGTCGACCTCGCTTGCTCGCAGCCCCCACAGCAGCAGCCCGACGCTCGTCGCGTAGGCAGGGTCGGAGACGGTATCAGTCAGCCCGCGAAGGCGGCGCGGCCGGCCCACGCGGACCGGCATCCGATAGGCCTCGCGCGCGAAGGCGTCGATCCCAACCAGATTGGCGCTTCCGCCCGTCAGGACGATGCCGGCCGGCAGCAAGCCGTCGTAGCCCGAGCGCTTCACGTCGGCGATGATCATCTGGAGGATGTCGTCAACGCGCGCTTCGACGATCTCGCAGAGGTGGCGGCGCGACTCCTGCCGTTTCTCCTCGGCGCCAAACGCCGGCAGATCGATCAGGTCATTGGGGGGAACGAGCCGGGGCTGTGCTTGGGCGTAGCGCGCTTTCAGCTCCTCCGCCACTTGGAACGAGGTGCGCAGCGTCACTGCGATGTCATTCGAGAGGTGCCAGCCGCCGACCGGAAGACAGGACGTATGCCATACCGCGCCGTCGACGAAGAGCGCTACGTCCGTCGTGCCGCCGCCGATATCGGCAAGGAGGACCCCCATCTCCTTCTCTTCCTCGCTCAGCACTGCCTCCGCCGAGGCGAGCGGCTGGAGCACGAGGTCGTCCACATCGACGCCGGCCAAGTTGACGCACTTTGTCAGGTTCTGGATCGATGTCGTCGCGCCAGAGATAAGGTGGGTCTCAACTTCGAGCCGAAACCCGTGCATGCCGATCGGGTTCTTCACCCCTTCTTGGCCGTCGACCGTATAGGAGCGCGGGATGATGTGGATCAGCTCGCGGTTGGAGGGGATCGGGATCGCGCGCGCCGACTCGATCACCCGCGTCGAGTCGTCCAGCGTGATCACCCGGTCGGGATGGGTGATGGCGATCACGCCGCGGTTGTTTTGCGAGCGGATGTGGTCGCCCGAGATGCCGACGTAGGCGGAGACGATCTTAAAACCGCTTGTTCGCTCCGCTTTCTCGATTGAGGCAACCACAGACCCCACGGTCGCGTCGAGGTCGACAATCGAACCTTTCTTCAGCCCCCGAGCCGGAGCAACCCCGACGCCCAGGATCTCTGTTTCCCCGCCGCGGCCCCGGCCACCAACAAGGGTACAGATTTTTGTCGTTCCGATGTCGATCGCCGCGATTACTCGGTCGTTTCCCACTGCCGCCTACCGGATGAATGGCCGGGCGCCGAAGCGGAGATCGACTGCGGTGAACGAGATCTTGCGGGCGCGGGCCGTCTCGACAATCGCTTTCAGCGTCGCGAGTTTGTACTCAAGGTCTTCGCCGTCCCCAAACCGGGCTTGCCAGCCTCCGTCGGTGATGACGAGCAGCCCTCCTCTCTCACTATACTCGAACCGCTTCGCTTTCACCCCCACCAGCGGCGGCAGCGCGCGGTCGAGCGCTACCGCCAGCTTGACGGGCTCAGGCGGGACGCGGGCGCCCGGCTTCAGCGGAGCACTGCTCCCAGAGATCACGACCGGAAGCGTCGGCGCTGCTTGGGGGATCACCTCAAGCACGACCCCTTCCTCGTCAATGAGATAGCGTGTGCTCCCTGCCTGCCAGATCGCCCACGGCGTCCGTTCTTCGAGCGTCAGTTCGATTTCCCCCGGCAGGCGGCGCGTTACGGTGACGCTCTTGATCCGCGGAAGAGCGGTCAGCGACTCGGCGATCGCGCGGTCCGACACTTCGAGCACATGCCGCCCCTCCAGGCGCGCTGCCGCGATCACGTCGCCGGGGGAGATCGTTTGAAGACCGCGAACGTGCACCTGAGAGACCCGGAACATCGGCTGATTATAGAGAGTAACGAGACCTGCAGCCACGAGAGGCGCCGCCAGCAGGGGGAGGACGCGTTGCCATGAGGGGAGGGGGATCGCCGCGAGCCGAAGGTATACCCGCCGCCAGAGCGCCCGCCGAGGAGAACGGCCGGCGACCCGACGGCGGCCGAAGGCCCAGCTGATACTGCTCTGGCGCACAGCGAAGTTCACCGCTCCGCCTCGCCCACAATCTGGATCTCCAACTCGAGGAAGACACCCCACTGCGCGAAGACCCGCTCACGGACGAGGTCAACGAGCGCAAGCACGTCGGCTGCGGTGGCACCGCCCAAGTTGAGCATGAAGTTCCCATGCAAGTCGGAGACGCGCACCGCCCCGACCTGCGCACCTTTCAGATTCGCCCGCTCGATCAGCCAGCCCGCCGCGGCTTCCGGCGGGTTCTTGAAAATTGAGCCCGCCCCGGCGCCGACGGGCTGCGTTCGGCGGCGGTACTGCGAGTATTGCGCGACGGCAGCGCGCAACGTAAGAGGATCGCCGCGGCGGAGCGCGAACTTGGCGGCAAGGACGACCGGCCGCGGACAGGAGGGGGCTGCCTCCTTGAGTAGGCTGGCGCGGTACGTCAGCCCCAGTTCCGCTGCCGGCCGCCACACCGGCACGTCGCTCGCCGGGTGGAGAAGAAGGGCGGCGGTCATGCTGCTCGCCATCTCACCGCCGTGCGCGCCGGCGTTGTTGACGACTGCGCCGCCGACAGTGCCGGGAATATCCACCGCCCATTCGAGCCCTGCCCAGCCCGCCAGCGCCGTTCGCCTCGCCAATGCCGCAAGCGGCATCCCCGCCTCGACCGTCAGCTCGAGCGTCTCAGCAGCCGGCTGTTCGTTAGCAAGAGCAAGCGCTTCCTCCAGCGAACGTTGGCGCGGCGGCCGACTGCCGGACGGCTCGCCCATCACTTGCCGAGCACGGCTCTCAATGACGACGCCCCGGACCCCGCCGTCGAGCACGAGGAGGTTGCTCCCTCCTCCGATCACGAGGACGGGGAGGTCCTCTTCCCACGCCGCCCGCACCGCGGCAATCAGCTGGGGGAGTGTCCGCGCTTGGACATAGGCGTCTGCCGGACCGCCGATGCGGAAGGTCGTGTGCTTCGCGAGCGGCTCGTCGAACCGCACCGGGACAACCCCGCGCAGCCGCGCCGCGAACGCAGTTCGCCGCTCGTTCATCTGGTGAGCCGTTCGAGCACAAGCCCGGCTGCCCGGGAGATATCGCCGGCGCCGATGAGCGCGAGCACATCGCCCGGCCGCAGTTCTGCCGCTACGGCTGCGGCCGACTCTTCGACTGACCCGGTTGCGCGCACGTCAGGATGCTGAATCGCCGCAGCGAGGTCCGCAGCGCGGATGCCCCACACATCGCGCTCGCGAGCGGGGTAGATATCGGCGATACGGACGAGGTCGGCCTCGCCGAAGGCGGTCGCAAACTCCGGCAAGAGCAGCTTCGTCCGGCTGAAGGTATGGGGCTGATGGAGGCAGACAATCCGCCGCCGCGGATAGGCCACGCGCAGCGCCGCGAGCGCAACCCGGATCTCCGTCGGATGATGGCTGTAATCATCGATCACGAGCACGCCGTTCGCTTCCCCCACCGGCTCCAGCCGCCGCTTGGCTCCTCGGAAGCGTTCCAGCGCCGCGGCCGCCGTCTCGACCGCAACCCCCGCTGCGCTTGTCGCCGCGAGCGCGCCGAGCGCGTTTTGCACATTATGCCGCCCCGGCACCGCGAGCCGAACCGTGAGCGCATGGTCGCCGGCAAGCCGAAACTGGCTGCTGCTCCCCTCGAGCGTAATCGCCTCTGCCCGCCACGTTCCCCCCGCGAGGCCATAGGTGTCGACGGCGCAGCCCGTCTCCTCCCAATGCCACCCGCGCAGCCACGGGTCATCCCAGCAGAGGATCAAGCGCGAGCGCACCTGGCGGGCGAACTGGCGGAAGGCGGCGCGGATTTCGGCAAGATCACGGTAGAGGTCGAGGTGGTCTGCTTCGACGTTCGTAATCACCGCGATCTCCGGAGCGAGATGGAGAAAGCTCCGGTCGTACTCGTCAGCCTCGGCGACCAGCCAGGGGCCGGCGCCTCTCCTCGCGTTCGTGTCGAGGCCGCGGATCACTCCTCCGACGAGGAAGGTCGGGTCCTCTCCCGCCTCAAGGAGAATGTGGGCGATCATCGCGCTGGTCGTCGTCTTGCCGTGCGTGCCGGCGACCGCAATCCCGCGCCGTCCTGCCATCAGCTGGCCGAGCAGCGCTCCCCGCTTGATAATCGGGATCCCAGCAGCGCGCGCCGCCTCGAGTTCCGGGTTGTCCGCCGGGATTGCGGCGCTCACCACTACCAGCTGGGCATCGCCGATATTGGCTGCCGCATGGCCTTCGTACAGCTGCGCGCCTCGCGCGGCGAGCCGTTTCGCAAGGGGCCCTAACGACAAATCTGACCCGCTGATGCGATGGCCATCCTCCTGCAGCACCGTTGCGAGGGCGCTCATCCCGATGCCCCCGATGCCGACAAAATGGATCCGGTCTGGCAGTTTCATTGCTTCCCCAGCTCAAGAACGAGACCCCCGAGCGCGGCGGCAGCATCGGGGCGGGCAAGCGCGCGGGCAGCGGTCGCCATCCTCGCGAGGCAGTCCGGCATCGCTGCCAGCGCGAGGACCGTAGCAGGGAGTTCGTCCGCCCGCTCATTGGGCAGAAGCACGCTTGCTCCTTTTCGCGCCAAGTATTCGGCGTTCTTGATCTGCGACGAGAACGGACCGGGCACGAGCAGGCTCCCCCGGCCGACGGCGGGATATTCGCCGAGGACTGAGGCACCAGCCCGCGAGACGATCAGGTCGGCGGCGGCGAGCGCGGCCGGCATCTCTGCCTCAAGATACGCCGCGGGATGGTAGCGAGTCTGCCAGTGGGGCGGGAGCGTCTTACGGGCGGCTGCCACGCGGTCGTAGTCCGCCTGGCCGGTAAGGTGGATGACCTGTCCTCGCTCGAGAAGTTGCTCCAAGCCGGCCAGCACCGCCTCGTTCAGCCGCCGCGCCCCAAGTGAGCCGCCGACGACCGTCACCGTGAAACCGTCTGGCGCGAGCCCCAACTCCCTGCGCGCGGCGGCCGCCTCGCGCGGCCGGAACCCTGGCCGAACAGGATAGCCGGTGACGACGACTTCTCTCGCAAGGAAAGCGCGCGCCTCGGGTGTCGAAGCGGCGACGACGGTGGCGACCCGGCTGAGGAAACGCACCGCCCAGCCCGGCACGACATCCGGCAGGTAGACAAGCGACGGGATGGCACGCAGCCGCGCTGCCAGCACCGCCGGCGCAGAAACATAGCCGCCGGTCGCCAGCACGACCGCAGGGCGAAACGATTCGAGCAGCCGGAGCGCTGCGCGAACCCCTGCCATGGTTGCGAAGAGACCGCGCGCCATTCCGACCGGGCTGCGCCCGCGCAGGGCGCCGACGGGCAAGGAGACGTAGCGCACCCCCGCGCGCTCGACGATCTCGCGCTCGAGGCTGCGTCCGCTGCCGGCCCACAGGGGCTCGATAGGGGCTCCTGCTGCACGCAGCCAGTCGAGGACGACGAGCGCGGGATAGAGATGTCCGCCCGTGCCCCCGCCGGTGAGGAGAAGCCGCATCGCGCTACCGCTCGACAGCAGGATGGCGCGGGCGTCCGGCCACGCGGGGAGGGGGAGGCGCGTCGGGCATCGGCAGCGCGGCCGCTTCTTCTGGTTCGGGTGGCGACGCTGTCCGCGAGATGTTAAGAAGGATGCCGACCGCGCAGAATGTCGCCATCAGCGCTGACCCGCCGTAGGAGATAAACGGCAGCGGGATCCCCGTGAATGGAATGGTGCGGGTGATCCCGCCGATATTAATGAAGGCCTGCAGACAGAGCCATGTCGTAATGCCGGCTGCAAGCAGGGCGCCAAACCGGTCGGGACAGCGGGCGGCGGTCCGGAAGCCGCGGATGCCGAAGAGGACGAAGAGCGAGATCACGACGACGGTTCCGATGAAGCCGAGTTCCTCAGCGATGATCGCGAAGATCGCGTCCGAGTGCGAACCGAAGACATAGAAAAATTTCTGCCGGCTCGAACCGAAGCCGAGCCCGGTCAGCCCGCCGCTGCCGATCGCGATCAGCGACTGGATGATATGGAAGCCGTTTCCAAGGGGGTCTTTCCAGGGGTCGAGGAACGCTTCGAGGCGGCTGCTACGGTAGCTTGCGGCGAGCAGGAGCGGCGTGAGGGCCGCGATCCCGCCGAAGATGGCGATCATGAAGGTAGACGGAGCGCCGGCGAGATAGAACAGGACAATCGCGGTTGCCACGATGACGACGGTCGTGCCGAGGTCCGGCTGCAGCAGGATTGGGACGACCATCGCTCCGACGATCAGGCCGAAGGGGATGAAGCCGCTGCCGAGGCGCTTGATCCGCTCAGGGTGGTCGGCCAGCCAGGCCGCGAGATAGAGGATCAGCGCCAGCTTGACAAACTCGCTCGGCTGCACCGCGGGAAGCGGTCCGACCTGGATCCAGCGTTGGGCGCCGTAGACATTCACTCCCACGCCCGGGATCAAGACGAGGAGGAGCGCCGCGATGCCGCTCAAGGCGATCGGGAACGCCAGCCGTCTCCAGAAGGTGAATGGAATGCGCCAGCAGACCACCATCAAGATCGCCCCCGGCACTGCGAAGATCAGCTGGCGCGCGATGAAGTAGGTAGGGTCGTTGTACTCTGCCATCGCGAGAGCGAAGGAGGCCGAGTACAGCGCCTGCAGGCCGACCATCACTAAGATTGCAACGACGCCGAGCAGCAGGTAATCGGCGCGCTGGCGGGTCATCGTTCCCTCGCCAGCCGCCAGACGAGCTGTCGGAACGCGTCGCCGCGCGCTTCGTAGTCGCGGAACTGGTCGAAGCTGGCGCAGGCGGGAGAGAGGAGCACGACATCGCCCGCCTGCGCGACAGCGACTGCTCGCTCCATCGCCTCCTCGAGCGTGGCGCGCTCATCGACCGCGGCGAGCCCAGCAGCGGCAAGCTGAGCGGAAAGCGCCGGACCGATTTCGCCGAACACGATCGCGCGCTTCACGCGCTGGGCAGCGACGGCGACCAGTTCGTCGAAGGGAAGGTTCTTCGAGCGTCCCCCGGCAAGCCAGATGATCGGGCGGTCGAACGTGCGAAGCGCCGCCACGGCGCGCGCCGGCGAGGTCGCGATGCTGTCATTGACGAACAGCACACCGCCGCGCTCGGCGACCGGTTCGAGCCGGTGCGGCACGCCGCTGAAGGCCCGCAGCGCCTCGCGGATGGCATCGTCAGGCGCTCCGGCGGCACGCGCGGCTGCTGCCGCGGCTAGCGCATTCGAGATATTATGTCGACCAGGCAGCCGCAGCTCCCCCGCCGCGACAATCTTCCGCGTCGTGCCGTCGGCGAGCCACAGCGCGCCGTCGGCAAGGAAGGCGCCCCGTTCCACGGGCTGCTCCAGCGAGAACCAGTGGACCTCGCTTGCTAGCCCCTCGGCAAACCGGACGACGTTTGGGTCGTCACGATTGAGGATCGCCACGTCGCCGGCGCGCTGGTAGCGGACAATGTTTCGCTTCGCCTCGTAGTACTCCTCGAGCGAGGCGTGTCGGTCGAGATGGTCGGGCGATAGCACCGTCACCACCGCGACAGCGGGGCTGCGGTCAAAGATTGCGAGCTGAAAGCTGGACAGTTCCATTACGACCACGTCTTCCGGCGCGATGTCGGGCAGGGCGCTGATGAGCGGAAGGCCGATGTTGCCGCCGACCCAGACCCGCTTCGGCCCCCGACGCAGAATTTCCCCGATCAAGGTCGTCGTCGTGGTCTTGCCGCTCGAGCCGGTCACCCCGATGATGGGAGCGGGGCACCGCTCCACCACCAGCAGCGGTTCCGACCGGAGCGGGATGCCGGCAGCCCGCGCCGCGGCCACCATCGGCGTCGTGAGGGGCACCCCCGGCGAAAGAAACAGGGCATCCGCCGTCAGCGCATCTTCGACCCGGTTCGCGCCGAGGACCAGCCGCACGGGCAAGTCGCCGACCTGACGGAGAGCGGCGCCGAGCGCAGCCGGACGGCGCAGGTCGCTGACAGTCACGCGCGCGCCGAGGCTCGCGAGGTAGCGGGTCAGCGCGGCGCCTTCGCGGCCGAGGCCGACGATGGTCACCGTTGCGCCTGCATACGGGTCGGTCATGAGGGCACCGTCAGCGCCAGAGCGATCCCGATCATTGCGCACAGCATGCCAACCAGCCAGTAGCGTGTCACGATTCGGGTTTCCGGCCACCCCAGCAGTTCGAAGTGATGGTGGAGCGGCGCCATTCTGAACAGCCGCTTGCCCTTCGTCAGCTTGAAGTAGCTGACTTGGAAGATGACCGAGAGGGTGGTGACGACGAAGGGCAGCCCAACGACCGGGAGCAGGAGCCACTGCCCGGTCATCAGAGCGACAACACCAAGCGTGCCGCCGAGCGCGAGCGAGCCGGTATCCCCCATGAACACCTGGGCGGGATGAGCGTTGAACCACAGAAAGGCCAAGATCGCTCCGGCAACGGTAAAGCAGAACGTGACGAGGTAGGACTGTCCCTGCAGGTACGCGATCACCCCGTAGGCAGCGAACGATTGCGCTGCGAGGCCGCCCGCCAGCCCGTCGAGCCCATCGGTCAGGTTGACGGCGTGGCTCGTTCCCATGATCACGAAGGCTGCTATCGGCAGATAGAGCAGCCCCAGCGAATAGCCGCCGACAAACGGGATGTTGATCTTGTCGAGCCGCAGCCCGAAGTGAAGCATCAGGGCCGCCGTCACCGAAATCAGCAACAGCCAGACAAATTTGAAGCGCGCTGTCAGCCCCGTCTTCTCTCCTCCTGCCAAATTGAGCAGGTCGTCGATCGCTCCGAGGATGCCGGAAGCGACGAGCACGCCGAGCGGCACCAGCATCGAGAGTCGGCCGATGAGGTTGAGCGGAACTGTCACGATGAAGACGGTAATGAAGATCAGCAGGCCGCCCATGGTGGGGGTGCCGGCCTTGACCGAGTGCGTCTTCGGCCCCTCGAGGCGGATCTGCTTGCCGATGCGGTGGCGGACTAAAAACCGGATCAGCGGCCGGCCCCACGCAAGCCCGATCAGGAATGCTAATGCCGCCACCGTCAGCGCGTAGGCCATGACGAGCGCCGTAACATCGCCGACCGGCACGAACTGCTCTGCTTCGAGCAGGGTCGCCTCGTGGAGCGGGAGATCAGCGCGCATCGCAGCGATCATCCATGACGACGGGTGAGCAGGACATCCCCTCGCCGACCAAGCGCACGCTGTGCCCGCCGCGGCGCCGTTCGGGGCCAGCGGGGGGCCTGAGCGGGAACGTGCCGGAAGAAGGCTGCCTCCCCGCTGGGATCATCCGAGCCCTCCGAGCTTGGGGTCGTCCGGCGGGATCCGATAATAGGCGAGGAGCCGCTCGACGATCGTCCTCGCCATCGGGGCCGCCACTTGCCCGCCCCACTGGCTGTCCTTCGGCCGGTCGACGCGGGTGAGAACGACGAACGGCGGGTTCTCTGCTGGAAAGACGACAAAGCTGGCAATCGTCTGGTCATCGGAATAGGCGCGCCCGGTGACGACCTGCGTCGTGCCGGTCTTTCCGGCCAGCCGGTAACCGGGGATGACCGCGCGGGTGGTGCCTTCGTTGACAACGTCGACCATCATCGTCCGGAGGGTTTTGGATGTCTCCTCTGAGATCACCCGCCGCACGACGACCGGCTCAAAGGTCCGGGTGCCGCTCGGGCCGACGATCTGCTTCACGACGTGGGGCTGCATCAGCTTCCCCCCATTCGCGATAGCGCTGACCGCCGTAATCAACTGGATCGGCGTGACATTAATCCCCTGACCGAAGCTGTTTGTCGCGAGGTCGAACGGCGACCAACCGGGGTCTTTCTGCGTCCGCGCCTGGCCGGACGCCTCGCCGCTGAGGTCGATGTTGGTCGGGCGGCCGAACCCGAAGTCATAGACGTAGCGGTAGAACCGCTCGCTCCCCAGCAGGTCAGAAAGCCACACCGCGCCGACATTGGCGCTTTTCACCAGCAGCCGCGTCATCGTCGTGGTGCCGTTCGCGGCGCCATCCCAGTTGACGATATCGCGGTCCCACTTGCGAACCCATCCGCGATCGACATAGGTCGTGGTCGGGGTGACCAGCTTCTCCTCGAGCGCCATCGCCATGGTGATGATTTTGAACACGGAACCGGGCTCGTACATGTCGGTAATCGCCCGGTTGCGGATGAGTTCGTGGATTTTGGGGTCGTTTAGGTTCGGTTTCGTCAGGTCGAAGCTCGGCCGCGTCGTCATCGCCAGGATTTCCCCTGTTTGCGGGTTCATGACGATGATTGTCACCCCCTCGGCTTTGTGCCGCGCCATTGCCGCGTCTGCCTCCTGCTCAATCAGCCGCTGGATGTACCGGTCGAGGGTGAGAACGACGTCGGACCCGTCGATCGCCTGCGTCATGCCGCGCATGCCGAGCGGAATTTCGGCGCCGGTCGTATCTCGCTCGTAGAGCACGCGGCCGGTTTCGCCGGCGAGAAAGCGGTTATAGTCGGCTTCGACGCCGGCAAGCCCGCGCTGGTCGCGCCCGACAATCCCGATCACCTGTGCCGCAAGGTTCCCCTCAGGGTAGACGCGAACGCTCTGCCGCTCGAGTTCGATCCCGCTGAAGCCGAGCGCCTCGATCTTCGGCCCGGTTGAATACGGGACCCCCTCGGCGAGCACGACTTTCCGGGGAGGAAGCTTCCTAGTCTGATCCTGCCGGTCTGCGGGGTCGGCAGGGAGCGGCGGGGCAGTGAGGGCGGCAACCAGCTTGTCGGCAGACTGGTTGACCAGCGGCGCAAGCGTATTGGCGATCCGGCCGATCTGCTCCGGCTTTACCTTCGATGGGTCGGCGAGCACACGCCAATTCGTCACGCTAGCGGCAAGAAGGTTGCCGTGGCGGTCGCGGATCGCGCCGCGATGCGGCTCGAGCTTCATCACGCCCCAGTGCTCGGCATTGGCCATGGCGCGGTAGCGCTCGTGCTCGACCAACTGGAGGTACCCGATCCGCGCTGTCAAAATAAGGGTGAGGACCGCGAACACCCCGCCGACCGTCATGAGGCGCCCGAGAGAGAGCCCGTTCATCGTGGGGCAAGCTCCCCTTGGCTGAGCGCGGCCAGCCAAGCGAGGAATCCTTGGATCCCCTCCGGCCGCTGAACTCGGACCGTTGGCGTCGGGGCTGGCGCCGGCGACCACGCGGCGAGATCTTTTGAGAGCGGCTTCACATCGACCGCGACGAAGATCGGCTTCTCGGCCGGCTGCATCTTCAGCGTCGTCCGCGCCTCCCGTTCAATCCGGTCAAGGGACTTGAGGCTCGCGATCTCCTGCTCCAGCTGCCAGTTGCTCTGCCGCCAGTGGTCGCGGATCTCCTCGAGACGCTGGATGTCATAGCCCACTGAGGCGACGCCGCTGGTCTGGATCAGCAAGAGGACACTCACGATCGAAACGAGCGCGGCCGCCATCATCAGGAGGCCCGGTAACCGGTTGAGCCGCAGCCGCTCCGCGTGGTGCGGCCGAAGCGCGCCGAGCAGCGAACTCATGCCGCCTCCAAGCGCTCCACGGCACGCAGCTTCGCGCTTCTAGCACGGGGATTGTGCGCGACTTCCGTCGCGCTCGGCGTCACCGGTCGCCGGGTGAGAAGGCGCAGGCGCGGCTGCTGACGGCACAGACACTGCGGAGTGCGGGGCGGGCAGCGACAGCCCTTCGCTTCTTCAGCAAACCGGCACTTCACTAGCCGATCTTCAAGGGAGTGAAAGCTGATGACAACAAGCCGTCCCGACGGCGCGAGCGCCTCGATCGCTGCCTCAAGCGCGCGTTCGAGCATGCCGAGCTCGTCGTTGACGGCGATCCGCAGTGCTTGGAACACCCGCGTCGCCGGGTGAATGCGCCCCCGGGGCCGGCCTGCTGCCTGCGCAACCACTGCCGCCAGCTGCCCGGTCGTTGCAATCGGACGGTGCCGGACGATCGCGCGGGCGATACGGCGCGAGGCGGGCTCTTCGCCGTAGCGCCAAAGGAGGTCGGCGAGTTCACGCTCCCCCAACCCGTTGACGAGGTCGGCCGCCGTTGTCTCGAGCGTCGGGTCAAGCCGCATGTCGAGCGGGTCATCGCGTTGGAACGACAGTCCCATTGCGGGGTCCGCAAGCTGCAGGGAGGAGACCCCAAGGTCGAGCAGGATGCCGTGCAAGGGCAGCAACCCGTGGTGCGCGGCGCGCTCGCGCAGGGCAGCGAAGTTCGCCCGTTCTACGATTGCCCGTTCCCCATAGGACGCGAGGCGCGCCCGAACGCGCTCGACTGCGTTGGGGTCGACATCCAAGGCGAGGAGACGGCCGTCCGGCGCGCTGGCGCGGAGGATCGCCTCGCTGTGGCCGCCAGCGCCGGCGGTTCCATCGAGATAGCGGCCGCCCGGTCGGACATTCAACAGGTCGATCGCCTCCTGCAGGAGCACGGGCTGATGCTCGACGCTCACCTCGCTCCCTCGCTGCAGCACTCTAGCAGACACCACCGTCCGCCTCTAGCTGTTTCCGCGGGACTTTCAGACTGCTCCGTGCAGCCGGACTGCTCAACGGATCGCTGTGCCCCTCAAGCGTAGCGCCGGCTGTCTGCGACCGCACGTATTCCGCTCTCGTGCGCGGCAGAAGAGCGCCCGCCGCGACAGCGGCGCGGCATCGGGGTCGGTCGCCCCGCCGGGAGAGGCGTCGACCGCGCGCATTGACAGGCGGGACACCACGCGATACGCTCCTAGCACCGGCACGGTACCGGTGTCCGGACCGCAGCCTGCGTGCGAATCCTTCCAAGGAGGCCGCTTGGATCGGCGACGACCGAGACGGCGACAATGGCCGACCGTCGCTTTTGTCGGCGCAGGCCGCACTGCTCACGCCCTCGCCCATGCGCTTGCGGCGGCTGGAGTGCCTATCGTCTCGGTCTCCAGCCGCTCGACCTCCTCCGCAGAAGCGCTCGCTCGCCAGCTGGCCGGGTGTGCTGCTGGGCCGCCCACCCAAGCGGAGCTGGTGCTGCTGACTGTCCCCGACGATGCTCTCGACGCTGTTGCGGCGCAGATCGCGTGGCGGCCGGGGCAGTTCGTTGTCCACTGCGCGGGTGCCTTCGGGCGCGATATTCTCGCTCCCGCGACCCGCGCCGGCGCGATTGCCGGGGTCTGGCATCCCCTCCAGAGCCTGGCGCGGCCTGGGGTCTCCCTCCGCGGCGCGCGGTTTGCGATCGATGCCCCGCCTCCGCTCGAAAGCCGGCTGATCGCGCTGACGGAAGCGGTGGGCGGCGTGCCGCTCGCCATTCCCTCGGAGGGGCGAGCGCTCTATCACCTTGGCGCCACGATCGTCTCGAATTACGCGGTAGCGTTGGTTGCGCTTGCGGCCGACCTGTGGACGGTCCTCGGCATCAGACGGTCAGAGGCAGTTGCTGCCTTGGCGCCGCTGCTTGCCGGTACGGCGGCCAACCTCGCGGAGATGGGCGTGCCGGCCGCCCTGACCGGTCCGGTCGCCCGCGGCGACCTTGCGACGGTTGAGCGTCACCTTGCGGCCTTGGAGCGCCACCGCCCGGATCTGCTCACGCTGTACCGCCGGCTCGGCCTTGCCGCGCTCGAGTTGGCGATCGAGCGCGGTCTTGCAGACGATCGGGCGGCAGCACTCAAAGCGCGCCTCGAGGACGACACGCTCGCGACTACCGCGGTCGGAAGAGGAGGGTGATCATGCAGCGGCTGACGATCCATGACTTGCGCGCGATGAAAGCCCGGGGCGAGCCGATCGCCATGCTGACTGCGTACGACTACCCCACCGCCAAGCTGCTCGACGAGGCGGGCGTGCCGGCGCTGCTGGTGGGCGACAGCCTGGGGATGGCTGTCCTCGGCTACGACTCGACGCTGCCGGTCACTTTGGAGGATGTGATCTACCATCTGCGGGCAGTGGTCCGCGGCGCGAGACGGGCGCTTATCATCGGCGACATGCCGTTCATGACCTATCAGGCTGACCCGGGCGAGGCGATGAAGAACGCGGGGCGGCTGCTCGCCGAGGGCGGCGCCGGCGCGGTCAAGGTGGAGGGCGGCCGGTGGATTGCGCCCACCGTTGCCCGCCTCGTCCAAGCTGGCATCCCGGTGATGGGCCATCTCGGGCTTACCCCGCAATCGGTGCATCAGCTGGGCGGCTATAAGGTGCAAGGCAAAAGCGATGATGACGCGGCGCGCATTCTGGCGGATGCGCAGGCCCTGCAGGAGGCGGGCGCGTTCGCGATTGTCCTCGAGTATGTTCCGGCAGACCTCGCGCGGGCGGTCACTGCCGCCTTGGACATTCCAACGATCGGCATTGGCGCGGGGCCGTTTTGTGACGGCCAAGTCCAAGTGATTACCGACTTGCTCGGTCTCGAGCCGGAGCACCCCCGCCGTCATGCCAAGGTGTATGCGCCGGTAGGAGAACTGATCCGCGATGCCGCCCGACGCTATGTCGACGAGGTGCAGCGCCGGCTCTTCCCGACCGACCGGGAAAGCTTCGGGCTCGCCCCGCGCGAGGCGGCGGCGCGATGATCGTTGCGCGAAGCTGCGCCGACCTGGCTGCCGCTCTCGCGGACGCGGCGCGGCCGATCGGCGTCGTCCCTACGATGGGTGCGCTGCACGAGGGACATCTCACCCTTGCCCGCCGCGCTCGGGCGGAGAACGCGACGGTCGTGGTGACGATCTTTGTCAACCCAACCCAATTCCTCCCCCATGAAGATTTCGACCGCTATCCGCGGCCGATCGAGCGCGACCTCGCGCTCTGCGCAAGCGTCGGGGTCGATATCGCCTTCACGCCTCCCGTCGAGGAGATGTATCCTCCGGGCTTCGCGACGACGGTGCTCGTCGAGGGGCCGAGCCGACGGTGGGAGGGAGAATACCGGCCGGGCCATTTCCGGGGGGTCGCGACAGTTGTCACGCGCCTGCTCAATCTGAGCCGTGCCGACCGCGCCTATTTTGGCGAAAAGGACTATCAGCAACTGCAGGTGGTGCGACGGCTTGTTGCTGACCTCGCCTTGCCCGTCGAGATTGTCGCGTGCGAAACCGTGCGCGATGCTGACGGGCTCGCGCTCTCCTCGCGCAACAGCTATCTTGCTCCGGAAGAGCGGCACCGCGCGCTTGCGCTCTCTCGTGCCTTGTTTGAAGCGGCTGCTCTGGCAGCGGCAGGCGAGCGTGAGGTGGCGGTGATCGAGCGGCGGATGCGTGAGGTGGCGGAGGGCGCGGGGCTTGTGGTGGACTATCTTGTTATCGTCGACCCCGACACCTTAGAGCCGCTCGCGACCCTCGACCGCCCGGCGCGCGCGCTTGGCGCGGTCCGGCTTGGCGCGGTCCGACTGATCGACAATCTGCCGATTGTGCCCGCCCCTGGGCTACGCCAAGCGTGAGAGATTCTTGGCGCGGAGGGTTCTGCCGGGCGAGCGGGCGCGCCCTGAGGCAGCGCCGACGCTCCGGGAAACCAAGGGAGGATCTCGGCGCCGCGCTGTGAGGAGGGGTGTCACCCTGCAGCGAGAAGCTGATAGGCTTCCTCCGAGATGAGACGAAGTGAGCACAGCAGGCAGGGAGCGACGGCTATCGGGGCGCGCGGCGCTTTCTCAGCTGCTGAGGGGAGAACGGAAGAGCCGGTGGCGGAGCACTTTGGGATCGACGGGCGCGCGCTGCGCGACAACGAGCAGACCCGCCGTCTCGCTGACATCTTCAAGGCGCTCGGTGACCCGACGCGGATCGCGCTTCTCCATCTGCTTTCTCGAGGGGAGCTGAACGTGAGCCAGCTAGCGCGGGCGGTCGGCGCGGAGGAGTCGATCTCGGCCATCTCGCATCATCTCCGCGTCTTGCGAGCGGCCAATCTCGTTCGGGACCGTCGAGAGGGGAAGCAGGTCTATTACCGCATCGCCGACCATCATATCGTCGGCCGCCTCAACGAACTGCTCGTCCGCACGCATGTCGTCAAGGAGCTGCCCCGCTAGCGCGTTGCCCGGCGGAGGGCGTCGAGGGCGCGCTCGACATCGGTTTCGTCGTTGAAGGCGTGAAAGCCGAGCCGGAGATAGCGGCCCCGCGCGCCGGTTTGAATGCCTTGGCGCGCTAGGGCGTCACGCAGCGCCTCGGGGTTCGCGGCGAGGATGCCGACGAGGTGGCTCGGCGCTTCGGTCGGCGCAAGGACAAGCCCGAGCTGGGCGGCACCGGCACGGAACTGGGCAGCCAGCGCGAGACAGCGCGCCTCGATAGCGGAGGCAGGAAGGCGCAGCAACAACTCGAGTGCCGCTTTCGCCCCGAGGAACGAGAACCACGCTGGGGAGAGATCGAGCTTGCGGGCGTCGGCGGGAAGCGCGTAGGGTCCGCCGGACAGCTGCGCGTAGGGGTCGACGGCAGTGCGCCAGCTCGGCGCAAGGGGGCGCAGCGCCGCGAGACGCTCCGGCGCAACATAGAGCCAGCACGCTCCGCGGGGTGAGAGCAGCCACTTGTAGCCGTGGGCGACGAGCGCATCCGGCCGAAGCGCCGCGACGTCGAACGCAAGCGCGCCGACTGCTTGCGTCGCGTCGACGAAGAAGAACGCGCCGACCTCGCGCGCTCGCTCTGCGACCGGCTCAAGCCAAACGCGGTAGCCGTTCGCGAACTGGACGGCGCTCACAGCGACGAGCACAGTACGGTGGTCGATCGCCGCAAGAAGCGCGTCGGTCGGCACCACCCCGTTGGTCGCCGGCACCGTTGCGATCTCGAAACCGCGCTCGGCGAGCGCCAGCCAAGGAAAGAGGTTGCTGCGAAATTCGCGTTCGCCAACCACCACCCGGCCGGGGGCGAGCGACGCGGCGACTGTCGCCGCCCCCTCCGAGGCCGAGCCGATGAGAGCGACCGCCGATGCCGGCGCATTGATCAGCTGGGCGAACAGTTCGCGCGTGCTCAGTCCGGCCGCGTCCCAGGCGCGCGACGAGAAGGTTCCTGCTTCCCACTCTGCGAGGGCGTGCCGGAGCGCGTCGGCCACCGGCCTCGCGCCGGGGGCGGCGCTCGCAGTGTTGAGGTAGACCGTCTGCTCCAGCGCTGGAAATTGGGCGCGGAAGGCGCGAAATGGGTCCTCTGTGCGGTTCACCCTCTCCCTCCGTCTCTACAGTGACAGAGAGCGGAGGGAGAGATCCAGCCGCTTACGCCGGTTTGCGCGCGGAGACCACCATTCCATCGGGGACGGTGAGGTGACGCGTCACGTCGACGAAGCCGACATCGGCGATTGCCTTCTCGACGTTGAGGTCCATATATTCCCCGAGGAACGGCTCAGCGCCGACAGTCTTCGCATGCAGCCGCTTCGCCTCGCGTCCTTCCTCAGTGTCGGGGTAGACCCCATCGAACATGCTCAGCATCCCGCCCGGCTTTGTCAGGCGATACAGTTCGCGCAGGATTTTCCGGGCGTCCTCAGCGTACATCTCGTGCAGCACGTAGGCGAAGTGAACGGCGTCAAACGACTCGCTCTCGAAGACCGTCTCTTGAGCGTTCTGCTGGTAGAACTTCACGTTCTTCAGCCCGCGCCGCGCGGCCCACTCCCGAGCAAAGCGGATATAGGGCGCGGAGAGGTCGATCCCGATCACCTCGGCCTCGGGGAACAGCTCTGCAAAGACGAAGGCGCTGGTGCCGGTGCCCGTCCCCGCGTCCAAGATCCGCCGCGGCGACCTCCCTGCATACAGCTTCGCCAGCTGCTCGCGGATCACCTCCTCGCGCGTGAACGTGTACTGCTCGCGCGAGATATAGGAGAGGCGGACGATCTTCGGGTTGGCAAAGCCGCCCGGCTGGAAGTGAACAGGCGTCCACCAATACTCAGGGATGCGGATGGGGGCAGGGGAGCCGGGGGGAACCACGTCCGAGCCGTCTTCGGGCCCGTCATACGCCGGCAGCGTCTCCACCCACTCCTCAAGCAGCCGGCGCGCTCGGACCGGGTCTTCGCGCGCCACTTGGAACAGCCAGCGCTCAAATGGCGTGGTCTCTTGGAAGATGTTCTCGCGCGTAATCGGGATTGGTTGGGGCTCACCGGTCTTCAGTTCGAGAACCACCTCTGCCTCCTTCCACGACAGTGTGGGCAAACACTCCTCATTTTAACAGATGCTGAAATGTTGGAGGAGCAACGCGCTACACCGAGACGGCCGGGTCGAGCGGCAGGTCGAGGGAGGGAGGAGGCGACAGCTCCGGCGGCGCGACGACCACCGGGGGGGTGAGCGGCGGCGGATCGACGAGCGCATGGCGCAGCACGTCGTCCATTGTCTCGACGAGGACAATCTCGAGTTCGTCGCGGACCCGCTTCGGGATTTCGTGAAGATCGCGCTGGTTGTCGGCGGGGATGAGGATCCGGCGGATACCGGCGCGGTGGGCGGCGAGCGCTTTCTCCTTCAAGCCGCCGATCGGCAGCACGCGTCCGCGGAGAGTGATTTCGCCCGTCATCGCGACGTCATTGCGGACCGCGCGCCCGGTGAGGGCAGAGATCAGCGCTGTTGCCATCGTGATGCCTGCTGAGGGGCCATCCTTCGGCGTTGCCCCTTCGGGAATGTGGATGTGCAGGTCGAGCTTCTCTTGGAAGGCGCGGTCGATCCGAAGGAGATCGGCGCGCGAGCGGGCGTAGGAGAGCGCAGCGCGCGCCGACTCCTGCATTACCTCCCCGAGCCGCCCGGTGATGGTCAGTTCGCCCTTGCCGGGCATCGTCGCCACTTCGACGGGGAGCACCTCGCCTCCGACCTCCGTGTAGGCGAGGCCAGTGGCGACCCCGACCTGGCTCTCCGCGAGATGGCGCGCGCGGAGATATTTCGGCGGGCCAAGATAGTCGGCGAGGTTCGTCGTCGTGATCCGCACCCGCGTTTCGGGCTGCTTCACGACCCGCGTCGCCACTTTTCGGCAGATCGCGGCAATCGACCGCTCCAGTTCGCGCACCCCTGCCTCGCGAGTGTAGCCTCGCACAATCGCGGCGACAGTCTTCTCGGGGATGACCACCTGGCGAGGCGTCAGCCCATGAAGCCGCACCTGCTTAGGGGTAAGGAAGCGCCGGCCGATCTGGACTTTCTCGTCCTCGGTATAGCCGTGGATCTCGATCACTTCCATCCGGTCGCGTAGGGGCCGCGGGATGTTGGCGAGGACATTCGCCGTCGTGATGAACATCACCTGCGAGAGGTCGTACGGCACTTCGAGGTAATGGTCGGTGAACTGGTTGTTCTGCTCCGGATCGAGCACTTCGAGAAGCGCCGCCGCAGGGTCTCCCCGGAAGTCGGAGGTCATCTTATCGACTTCGTCGAGCAGCAGGACCGGGTTGACGACGCCTGCGGTGCGCATCGCTTGCAGGATGCGCCCCGGCAGTGCTCCGACATAGGTGCGGCGATGTCCTCGGATCTCGGCTTCGTCGCGGACGCCGCCGAGCGAGATGCGGACGAATTTACGGTTCATCGAGCGGGCGATCGAGCGGCCGAGGCTGGTCTTGCCGACGCCCGGCGGCCCCGCGAAGCAGAGAATCGCGCCGCGCATCGCGCCGCCGCTCCGCTGAAGCAGCTGGCGGACAGCGAGGAACTCGACAATCCGCTCTTTCACCGCCTCAAGACCGTAGTGATCCTCGTCGAGGATGCGGCGCGCTTCATCCACATCGATCCGGTCGTCGGTTCGCTCGCGCCACGGCAGCGCGAGAACGAAGTCAAGGTAGGTGCGAATGACATTCGCCTCCGGGGACGACGAGGTCATCCGCTCGAGACGGTGCAGTTCGCGCTGCATCCGCTGCAGCACCAGCTCCGGCAGGCCTTTCTCCTCGAGGCGGCGTGCGAACTCGGCTACTTCTGAAGCGAGGTCGCTCCCCAGCTCCTCGTGGATCGCCTTGAGCTGCTCTTTCAGGTAATACTCGCGCTGGTTGCGGTCCATCTGCTGACGGACGCGGTTGCGGATTTCGTGGTCGAGCTGCGCCAGCTCGATCTGGGTGGCGAGAGCGACTGCAGCTGCCTCGAGCCGCTGTTTGTGATGCAGCAGTTCGAGGATGGTTTGCCGTGTCGCGAGGTCAACAGGCAGGTGGACAATCAGCAGGTCGGCCATCCGCCCAGCGCTCTCTGCGCGCTGGACTTGCTCGACCACGTCGCTCGCGATGCTCCGGGTCAGCTTGGCATAGCGCTCAAACTCCTCGGCGACATGCCGCATCAGCGAGGCAGCAGAAGGATCTCCCTGCTCCTGGAGGTCATGGCAGCGCGCTTGGATGGCGGACGACGAGGTGACAATGCGGTAGAGGCTGACGCGGCGGACCCCCTCGACGACGATCTGCGCTGTCCCGTCAGGCAGCCGGTTCACCTTGACCAGGTCAACCAAGGTGCCCACCTTGAAGAGGTCGTCCGCTTCCGGGTCTTCGATCTCAGCGTTGCGCTGCGCGGTAACAACGAAACGTCCCCCGCAGCGCGTGATCGCATCGTCGAGAGCGGCGAGCGACTTCGGCCGCCCGATCGTCAGGTTGACGATTGTCCGGGGGAAGACGACGACATTCTTCAGAGGAAGGACGGGATACTCTCCCCACCCTCGTGGGTCGCTACTCATAGACCTCCGCTCAGTCTCGGCCAAGCAATTGTAGTCAAGCTGCTCGGAGCAGTGCACTCGCCGGGCTTGACGGCGAGCGCTACGATCGCGACGGCAACAGGTATCGGCGATGGGGAGGGCTTGATGGGACGCCTAGACCTGAACGACCCCGAGACCAATCTGCGCGCCTTCGTTCGGGCTCGAGGAACGCTCGGCCCTGAGGTGGTGACCTACTGGTTCGCGGGCAACGTCTATAGCTTCATTCCCGGCGAGCGCAGCAGGCATCTCTTCGGATTTGAGGGGTTTAATATCGGTCGCGTCACCGCTGCCCCGGGAGGCTACTACCTCCTGACGCGGGAAGCGGTCTTCTACAAGGACCCGACAACCGGCGCGATCCTCGACCGCTGGACAAACCCCTGGACCGGCAAGGAAGTGGAGGTCGTTCACGTCTTGAACGACCCTGTCAACCAGCATCTGCAGCTGGAGGGCCCACGCGGCCGCTGGCACATCCCCGTCACAGAGATGGGCGATGATGTCTACATGAACACCGATATCTTTCTCCACTACCCGTCGCCGCTTCCGCGCTCGAAGTTCCCCCAATACTCCGCCAGCGACGAGTATCAAGCGGCCGAACTGTTTCAGTTCTATATGAAGCGACATGACCTCGAGGATGAGTCGCTGCTCTCAGTGCCGTCGCAATGCTCTTGGACGCGCCTAGGCCCGTGGCTGCCGTGGATGGAGATGGCGGACCGGCCGGGCATGGTGGTGTACCACTGCCGCGGCAAGAAGCTGGAAGGGGGCTACGCGCAATTGCCTGACTTTATCAAAGAGTACATCGCCGCCCATCATCCCGAGTACCAAGATGCGCCCCACGAATATACCCAGCCGAATGAAACGAGCTGGACGTACTTCCTGAAGCTGCTGCAGCGCCGCGGGCTCGCGTGAGCGGAGCTGTCTGCCCGGCCGCTCCCTGATGAAGCGCGCCGGCGCCCGCCGGGTGGAGCGGAAAGCCTTCACCGACCCCTCGCGTGCTGCGGGAGACCAGCGGGATGACAGAAAGGGCGCTCCGAAATGTCCCCGCTCCGGAGAGGAGCGCGCGAATGCCCGCGAGCTCCCACTGCCCGTCATGCGGCGCGACGCGGTCAGTACGCGGAGTGCCCCGTTACGAGGGGCCGTTTGAGGAGTTTCTCCTCGAGCGGGCGGCCGGCGATGAGCTGCTCTTCCACAAAGCGCGGCACGTCGTCCACGGTCAGCCCCTCATACCAGATCCCGTCCGGGTAGACGACGAGCACCGGGCCGCGCACGCCGGGCTGATTGCAGGTCATGATGGTCGTCTTGACCGCGCGCGCTAGCCCGCGCCGCGCGATCTCCTGCCGCAGCGCCTTGCGGAGCGCCGCCGCGCCCGCCCTTTCGCAGCCGCAGAAGTCGCCCGCCTCGTCGCAGGCGAGGATGTGGTAGCGCAGCGCTCGCAGGATGCGGTCAGACACCGGCTGGCTCCGCGGCGGCGACCTCACGCCAGATCAGGCGCTCCACTGGCTGGCCGCCGATCAGGTGGCGGTCGATGATTTCATCCACATCGTCAAGGGTGACGCGGCCGTACCAGATGCCGTCGGGGTAGACCATGACGACAGGCCCAGCAATGTGCTGGGCGATGCAGGCATTCGGGGAGAGCAGGATGTCGCGCCGACCGCGCGCCGCGAGCGCGGCCTTAAATCGCTCGTACAGCTCGCCGCCCCCAATCTCGCCGCAGTGCCGCCCGATATGGCCGTTGGCGTGCTCCGGCTGCTCCTTCATCCGCTCGCGCTCTTCTTCAGGCGTGAGGTGTGCGCCGTGACTGCGATGCTCCGCGGTTACCTTCGGCCAATGGCAGCTGTAGCCCGTGGTGCAGACGAAGACGTGCCGCATTGCCCCTCCTTCCTTACAAGTCTACGCGGACTGTTCTCGTGCGGCATATCGGAGGGCGACGCAGCCGCTGCCACCTGGCCAAGCGCGGTCCCGAAGCAGGCGGGAGAGCGGCGTCTCCGCGCTGCTCCCGCTGCCACTGCGGGACACGCGCCTAGCGCGCTGAGGAAGCAGCGGGACGAGGTCGAGCATGGGCGCCCGCCAAGCACTGCGCGGCCGCGGCCTCTACACCGGCGACCGGCGGAAGACGTCGCTGGGCCGATGGGACCCGCGCTCGGCCCCTGAGGGTTGCGGAAACGAGTGGGTGGTCGCTGCGACCAAGCGCGTGGAGGACGCGCCAGACGCCATTCCTTCTCCGACTGGCCGAGGCAGTTCAGCCGCGCCCGGCTCGCCGGCAGCGGTCCCTCTGCTGGTTCTACCACCGCTCTTGCTGAGCGCGAGAGCAGCAGCAGTCTTGATCGGCCTGGCCCGCAGGTCGCCGTGCGCCGCGCGAAACGGCCGTCGGCGAGCCGCGCCTGAACTTTCCCCCCGCGCTGTCCGCCCGGGGTTTTGCTGGGGAGCGCTAAGCGGGGGTGACCGACGCGACGGGATACTCCTCCTCGGCAAGCACGTCGCGGATGCGGTCGAGCGACACCTTCGATTCGTCGTAGCGCAGCAGCACCGTCTTGGCGGGGATATCCACCTTAACCAGCTCGATGCCCGGCTGGGCAGTGAGAGCTTGGGTAATGGCGCGCTCGCAGTGCTCACAGGAGATGTCAGGAACCGAGAGCACAACTGTTGACATGGCGTTTGCGTTCCTCCTAGGCCGGCCCTGTCAGCCGTCCCTCGCGTTCCAACTATACACCGGCCGCGCGGGAAAGAAAAGAGAATATCCCCCTGGGGAGGGGGTTGAAATGCCGATTTTTGAGCGTTATGCTTGGATATCCCTCCGGGGTGGGATGGGGGAAAGAGAAAATGAAGCCAGAGACCAAGACCAACATCATCCGTCGGCTGGCGACCATTGAAGGGCATCTTGCGGCCGTGCGCCGGATGGTGGAGAACGATGCCTACTGTATCGACATCCTGAAGCAGACCTACGCTATCCGCCGCGCCATCGAGAAGATGGAGGCGCAGCTGCTGGCCAACCATCTCCAGACCTGCGTTGTCTCCGGCATCGAAGAAGGGCGCAGCGAGCAGGTTGTCAACGAATTGATCGAACTGTTTGCCCTGAACGCGAAATGAGGACCCAATGACAGTCCAGTCGCATCCACCCGTTTCCGCCGCGTCGCGTGAGGCGCGCCTTGCGATTGCGGGCATGACCTGCGCTGCCTGCGCCCGGCGCATCGAGAAGTCGCTCAGCACGGTCAAGGGGGTCTCGGCCGCGAGCATCAATCTTGCGACGGAGCAGGCGACTGTCGTTTACGACCCCTCGCAGGTCTCCCGTGAGGACCTCAAGGCGGCAGTCGAGCGCGCCGGCTATCGCGTGCGCGACGAGACAGCGGAGATCACCCTGCCCATCACCGGTATGACCTGCGCCGCCTGCGTCCGCCGCGTCGAGAAGGCGCTGCGGCAGGTGGCGGGCGTCTCGGCAGCGACGGTCAATCTGGCAACGGAGAGGGCGACTGTCCGCTTTGACCCGGCGCGCGTCACTCGCTCGGCGCTTGTTGCCGCGGTCGAGCAGGCAGGCTACGGGGTCGCGGCCGAACCGGTCGAGCGGTCGCCCGAGACGGCTGGCGAGACGATCGATGAGGAGACGCACCGCCGCCAGCGCGAGCTGCGGCTGATGTTCGTCCAGTTCGCTGTCTCATTCGTGGTTGCGCTCCTGCTGATGGCGATGATGTTCGGCCCGCAGTGGTTCTACTTGCCGTGGTGGCGCTGGTCAATGGAAGACACCTTTCTTTTCCAGCTCGTCATCGCCACACCGGCGATGTTCTGGGCTGGCTGGCGCTTCTACGTCAGTGCCTTCCGGGCGGCGCGCCACCGCGAAGTGAACATGAACACGCTCGTGACGATCGGCACGCTGGCGGCGTGGGCCTACAGCGTCTTCGTCACCTTCTTCACTGATGTCATCCACAAGGCCGGGATCATGGCCGAGGTCTACTTCGACAGCGCCGTGATGATCATCTCGCTGATTACGCTCGGGAAGTACCTCGAAACGCGCGCCAAGGGCCAGACCGCCGGCGCGATCAAGCGGCTGCTCGGACTGCAGGCGAAGACAGCCCGCGTCATTCGCGATGGCGAAGAGGTTGCTGTTCCGATCGCCGAGGTGCGCGTCGGCGACCTGATTCGCGTTCGCCCCGGCGAGAAGGTGCCCGTAGACGGCGTTGTTGTCGAGGGACGCAGCTCGGTCGACGAGTCGATGCTGACCGGTGAGAGCATCCCCGTCGAGAAGAACGTCGGCGACACCGTTATCGGCGCAACGCTGAATACGACCGGCGCGTTCGTGTTTCGAGCGACGAAGGTCGGCAGCGACACGACACTCGCCCAGATCGTCAAGCTGGTCGAGCAGGCGCAAGGCTCGAAAGCGCCGATCCAGCGCCTCGCGGACGCGTTCGTCAGCTCCTTCGTGCCAGTGGTGCTGGTCGTCGCCGCGATCGTCTTCGCTGTCTGGTACTTTGTCGGCCCCTACCCGAGCTTCACGCTCGCGTTGGTGGCGACGGTCTCGGTGCTGATCATCGCCTGCCCCTGCGCGATGGGGCTGGCGACGCCGACGGCGATCATGGTCGGCACCGGCAAGGGGGCGGAGCACGGCGTGCTGATCCGCGGCGGCGAAGCGCTCGAGACGGCCCACAAAGTCACCGCGATCGTCCTTGACAAGACCGGCACGCTCACCCGCGGCAAGCCGACGGTGACCGATATCGTGCCGGCGGCCGGCCGCAGCGCGGAGGAGGTGCTCCGTCTCGCCGCGGTCGCCGAGATGGGCAGCGAGCATCCGCTGGCGCAGGCGATTGTCGACCGCGCGCGGGCAGCCGACCTCGATCTCCTCGCTGACGTCGACGACTTCGAGGCGCTCTCTGGCCGCGGCGTGAAGGCGACCGTCGCGGGGCGGCCCGTGCTGCTCGGCAACGCTGCCCTGATGGCCGAACACGGCGTTCCGCTCGGCGACCTCGAACGCGCTTGGACGGCGCTCGCCGAGGCGGGCAAAACGCCCGTCTATCTCGCTGTCGACGGCACAGCCGCCGGCGTCATCGCCGTCGCCGACACCATCAAGCCGGAGGCGCCGGAGGCGGTCGCTGCGCTCAAGGCGCTCGGGCTCGACGTCTGGATGCTGACGGGCGATAACCGGCTGACGGCCACGGCTGTCGCTGCGCAGCTCGGCATTGCCCAGGTGATGAGCGAGGTCTTGCCGGAGCAGAAGGCGGCGAAGGTCGCCGAACTGCAGGCCGCGGGCAAGGTGGTGGCGATGGTCGGCGACGGGATCAACGACGCGCCGGCGCTCGCCCAGGCCGACCTCGGCATCGCGATCGGCACGGGGACGGACGTCGCCATTGAGGCGAGCGATATCACCCTCGTCGGCGGCGACCTCCGGAGCGTGGTGACGGCGATTGCCCTCAGCCGCAAGACGATCGGCATCATCAAGAGTAATCTGTTTTGGGCGTTTGCCTACAACATCGTGCTCATTCCGGTGGCGGCCGGCGTCCTCTTCCCGTTCACCGGAGCGCTGCTCAACCCGGCGCTGGCGGCGGCGGCGATGGCGCTCTCGAGCGTCTCCGTTGTCACCAATTCACTGCGGCTGCGCACCTTCCGGCCGCCGGCGCGCGCGGAGGAGCTCCGCCATCCGTCGCTGCTCAGCCGTGTCCGCGACTACGGCTATCTGGCAGCGGTGGCCGTAGGCGCGCTTGTGCTCGCCGCGGGCGGCTTCCTCGCCGCCAAGAGCGCCGAGGCGGCAGCGATCGAGATCGTCGTCGAGGCGATCCGCACCGACGACCCAGCAGCGCCGTACGCGTTTGTGCCGAGCACGCTGCGCCTCGAGGCCGAGGAAGGTCAGCTCGTCCGAATCGTGTTCATCAATCGCGACACTCAGTTCCATGACTGGGATCTCGAGGGCATCCCGAACGCCCACGTCGGCGCGCGCGGCGGCCAGACGGTCGTCTGGACCTTCCGCGTCCGTGGGCACGGCGAGTTCCACGCCGAGTGTACCGTGCCGCTTCACGCCGAGTATGGGATGGTGCAGGACATCGAGATCGTGCCGCCCCGCCGGTGATGCGCGCGCTCGCTTCGGCTGTCGGGGCAGCGCTTGTCGCTCTCGCGGCGGCGGGCTGTTTCACCGGAACGGGAGCGGGCGTTCCGGCGCCGCCGGCTGTCCAGACCGCGGTGGCGCGGCCGGTTCCGGCGGAGCTTCTCGAGGGCGAGCGGCTGTTCGCCCAGCACTGCGCTGCCTGCCACGGTGAGAAGGCCCTTGGGACCTCGAAGGGGCCGCCGCTCCTCTCCCCAATCTATCTGCCGAACCATCACTCCGATGCGGCATTCCTCGCGGCGGTTCAGCGCGGCGTGGTTCCGCACCACTTCAATTTCGGACCGATGCCGCCGATCCCGGGCGTGTCGGCGGACGAGGTGGCAGCGATCACGCGCTACATTCGGTGGCTGCAGCGGGAGGCCGGCATTCAGCCGGGAGGCTGGCCATGACCAAGGTCCAGCGCTCACTTGCTGAGATGGAGGCCGTCGTTCTCGACCTCGGCGCGGCGAATCGAACGGAGTGCCCTCGCGCTTTAGACCGAGCCCAAGGCTGCGGGCAGCTGGCGCCTCCGTCAGCTTGCCGCTGCCTCTCGGCTACCGCGCTTCCCTACGGAGCATACCCACGCCGTGGGGGGCGGGCCCGAGGCGGCGCCCCAGCCAACTGGACGGGGACAGCCGCGCCCGGCGCAGGTCCCGCAGCGGCCGTCCCTTGGGTGGGCGCCGCCTCGCTGCCTGATCCCCGGCCGTTGACCGACGACCGGCTCGCCCGTGTGCGGTGAAGCCAAATTCGGCGTGCTGACGGTCACAGACCTGCTGCGGCGGATTGCCTCGCATGCCCGCCAGCACACGCGGCGCGGTCGGCAAGCCATGGCGTCCTCGGCAAGCCGAGATACGCCGGACCGGCAGCGCCGTGAGCTCAAAGGAGGCCACATGGAGAGGGCTCCGTCTTCAGCAGGGACGTCGACCCGAAGACGGCTGCCGCGACGCGTGTCTCTCGCGGGAAGGCCTGCGCTTCTGCGCCTCGGGCTGCAGACAGCTGTTCGAGCGCAAGCTGGAGAAAGACTCAGCGACGATCAGCGCTCGCCCGCGCTAGTCGCGGTAGGCGAGGCGGTAGAGATAGTAGTAGCGGCCGACGAGCCGGACATAGCTCGAGGTCTCGCGATAGGGAATGCGCTCGACGAAGAGATCGGGGTCGAAAGCGAGATTGCCGTTTGTCCAGCGGGGGATCACGCCGGGACCAGCGTTGTAGGCCCCCATCGCGAAGTAGGCGTTGCCGGCAAAGCGGCGGAGCTGCTCGCCGAAATAGTAGGCCCCGAACTCGATCGAGGTCTCTGGCCGATAGAGGTCGGCCACCGTGAAGTCGGCGCGGCCGAGCGCACGGGCGATCCCCTCGCCGGTGGCAGGCATCACCTGGGTCAGCCCGCGAGCGCCGGCGACGGAGCGGGCGTAGCGGTCGTAGACGCTCTCCTGGCGGATGAGCGCCAAGAGCAGCGCGGGGTCAACGCCGTGGCGGCGCGCTGACTCCTCGACCAGCGACCGGTAGGGGGTGGGCAGGACAAGCCGGAGCAGCTTCCGCGGCACGCCGGCAAGCGATTTGGCGGGTGAGAGGGCAACAAGCTGCTCGCCGGCGAAGGCGGTGGCGCGGGCGAGGTCGCGCTCCTCAAGCCAAAGCGCGAGCTGATAGAGCGCGAGCGGGTCGCGGCGCAGGTCAGCGGCAAGGTCGCGGAACTCTTCGGTCGCTTCACGGTAGAAGCCGGCGCGCAGCAGCTCCTCGCCGCGCTGGAAGGCGGGCTCGGCGAGCAGCGCCGGTCCGGGGCGCCGCATCTCGACCGTGACTGTGATGCCGGCGAGCGCGCTGACCCAGCGGTCGAGCTCGAGGAGGTCGTTCGGGGTGTCCGTCGCGAATGCTGCGCCGGGCGGCGCTGCCGCGCTCGGCACGCTCTCCCCGAGCCGAAGTGCCCGCGCGCGCAGTCCCGGCAGGTCGACCGGGGCAGCCTGCTCCGCGGCACGCCACGCGCTCTCCGCGGCGGCGCGGTCTCCTCGCGCTGCCGCCAGCTTGCCCAGCCAGAGCTGCGCTGCGGCTGCGATCTCGGGACGGGCCGCGCGCGCCGCGTCGGTCAGCAGGGCTTCCGCTGCCGCGAGGTCGTTCAGTTCGATGTGGACAAGCGCGAGCCGGAGCCGCGCCTCGTCGCGGCGGCTGCTGCCGGGGATCCCCTCGATCAGGCGGCGGTAGAACGGCACCGCCGCCTGGCTGCGGCCGATCGCCTCATACATTAGGCCGGCTTGGAAGAGCGCTTCGTCGGCGCTGCGCTGTCCTGGGTAGGCCGTAGCGGCGCGGTCGAAGTCGGCGGCGGCGCGGTCGGGCGCTCCCAAATAGCGGTAGGCGAGCCCGCGGTGAAGCAGGGCGTCGGCGGCGTTCGGCGAGGCGGGCTCGCGGGCGAGAAAGTCGGTCAGGGCGGCAACCGCCTCCGACTCTCGGTCGGCGTGGTAGAGGATCAGCCCGCGCAGGTACGGTCCCGGGTCGACTCCCAGCCGCGCTCCCTCCCGCAGCGCCGCCGCCGCCCAGCCGGTATGGGGGAACGCCTGCATCACTTCGAGATACAGAGCTGCGGCATCGCTTGTCCGTCCGATGCGGACGAGGGCGCCAGCGTGGCGGTAGCGCACTTCCGCCTTGTACGCATCGGTCTGAGCGAGGGGGGCGACCCGTTGCCACGTCAGCGCGACACTCGCGTGGTCACCGAGCTTGGCATAGGAGTCGGCCAGCTTCTCGAGCGCGTCGATCGTCGCAAGGCGAGCGAGCCCGGCGCTTGCGGCGAGGTTCAGTTCGACGATCGCCTCGGCGTGACGCCCAAGCGCCGCCAGCGATTTCCCGATCTCGAGCGCGAGATAGCCGTCGAGAGCGGTGGGCGATTCGCGATATTCGCGGAAGAGGCGGATTGCCTCTTGATGGTTGCCGAGGATCTGGTGCGCCTTCGCGCGGATGCCCGTTGCAGCGAGCCGGCGCGGGTCGTCGGGGTAGCGCTCGACGAAGGTGTCGAGAGCGGCGATTGCCTCGGCATCGCGGTCGTCGAGGTAGAGCGCTTCGCCCAGAAGGAAGCGCGCGGTCCGGCTGGCCGGCTCGCTCTCGGGCCGTTCGAGAACGGCGCGATACCGCTCAATCGCAGCGGCGTAGCGGCCCTCGCGCTGGAGCGCGATCCCCTCGTTCAGCAGCCGCTCGGCCTCGAGGTCGCGGGTTTCGGCGGGGCCTCCAAGCGCCGTCAGCTGCTCGACGAACCAGCCGGTGGCGAGCGGCGTCGGCGGCGCGCCGACGAGCAGCGCTACCGCAGTGGTGGGGACAAGCGCAAAGAAAACAAGGGGGGATCGAAACCGCAGGCGTCGGAGCGCAGCTCGCAGCACAACTCTCCATGTCAGAGCCGGCCCATCACGCGGCGCTGACGCCGAGGAGTATACCGGGCGGCCAAGCATCGCTCAACGGGGAGGCACGGTAATGGTAGGCTTTTCGGGGGTGGAATGCGAGTGATGGTGCTTTCGCCGAGGGACCGCTCGCCGCGATTGCCGTGAGCGAACAGGTCGCCCGCCTGACCGAGATCGCGCTCGACGACCTCGTCGAGGCGGTTGGCTGGCTGGGCCGAGGCGTGCTGCGTCCTGTCGTCCGGCTTGCTGGGCGGCGCCCCGCTCGCCAGTTCGCCGAAGAGGTAGCAGCGTTTGACCAGCAGGTTGCGCGCGACGGCCTCGTCGCGGCCGCGCGGTCGCTCTTGGCGCGTCACGTCGGTTCACTGCAGGTCCGCCGCCTTGCCGCGTTCCCCGCTCAAGGACCGGTCTTGATCGTCGCCAATCATCCAGGTTTGACCGATGCGCTCGCCCTGATCGTAGCGATGGGCGACGACGCGCTCATCCTCGTTGCGGCGGACCGCCCCTTCTTTCGCGCCCTTCCTCACACGCTGCCGTCGCTCCTCCTCGTGCCGGATGACGGCAGCGGACGGATCGGCGCCTTCCGAGCAGTCGCCCGTCGCCTCGCGGAAGGCCGGCGCGTGGCAACGTTCCCCAGCGGGACGATCGACCCGGACCCGCTGCTTCACGCCGACGCGTTCAGCAGGACAGCCGGCTGGTCACGGCAGCTCACTGCTCTCCGCCTTCGGCTGCCCGCCCTCTCGATTGTGCCGGTTGCTATCGGCGGCGTGCTCACCCGAGGCGCGCTGCGCCATCCGTTGGCGCGGCTCTATCGACCAGGGCCGCAACGCGAGCGCGCTGCCGCAATGCTGCAGGTGGTCGACCCGAGGCTACGACCGGCGGCCGTCCGTCTCGTCGTTGGGCCGCCGCTAGCAGGAACGGAGCCGGAGCAGGTTGCGCAAGCCTACAGCGAGCTCGCCTCGGCGCTCCGCGCCGAACGAGACTGGAGCGAGGCGCTCGGGTCGAAGAGCCAGCCGGCCGCGTCGCGGTGACGGACGGCAAGCCCAAGCTGACCGGCGGCGAGCTGGCGCTTTCGCTCGCGCAGCCACGCTTCGATGCGGTCGCTCGGCGGTGCGCCGGCGAGAGCAGCTTGATGGAAGGCAAGCATCGCTTCGAGCACCACCCGCTCCTCCTCGCGGTAGCCCTCCGGCTGCGGAGTGATCCGCCACCACGACGCGCCGCTTCTCGCGACGCGTCCGCCGAACGCCTGGATCGCCGACCCGAGACGACGGCCGGCGGCGCTGTGCACTGTTCCGTCGCGGCTGTCCATCGACGCATGATAGCGGGCTTCAATTTCACGGTCGAGCCGCGGCTCGATGACCGGTGTCCAGCGCGTCCGGCCGTCAAAGGTGAGCGTGAACCAGAAGACCGCATCCGGCGCGCCGAGCGCCTGCAGCTGAGGGACGGCGGTGCTGAGATTGAGCAAGTCGAGCGTGTGGTGGGCGAGAACGAGATCAAACGCGCCCGGCGCGGTGCGCGCCGCTTCCTCGAGCGACTGGCGGAGGAACGTCACCGTCACACCGCGCGCAGCGAGGTCGGCGCGGCGCGGCGCGAAGAGACGGGTACCGCGCGCGACCGCTTCCTCATCCTCATCGATAGCGACGATTGCGGCCTCTCTCCCGTCCCCAACCAGCCCCCACCGCAGCAATCGGTCGACCATTGTTCCGATCCCGGCGCCGACCTCGATGATCCGCCATGCGGGACGCTCGCGGAGCGTGCGGCGTACCCACGCGAGAACTCGTCGGTTCAGGGAGCGGTCGTCGAGCGCGACTTTTGCCGCAAGGTAGGCGTAGTGGTCTATTGCTGCCTCTCCCGCTGCAGACTGATGACCAGGGCGACGATCAGCAGGATCTCGATGATTTTGTCGATATAGCCGATGGCGCCGAGCGGCGCGGCCGGGTTCTTTTCGCCGAGCGCCACCCAAGCGAGGATCGTCACTCCGGTATACCCGATGAACAGAAAGTGCAGAAGCGGACGGCGCGCTGCGCCCAGCGGCACATTGGTGAGGTAGGCGAACGTGAGCGCGAGGTAGCCGACGCCGTTCAGAAAGAAGGCAACATCGAATCGCCCCATCATGAACAGGAGCGAGAAGTGGATAAGCGCGGTGGCAAGGGCGAGGAGCGTGATGGCAAGGCGCAGGGGCGAGATCGGCATGGTCCCCCTCCTAGTGACAAGCGGCGAGAAAGGCGCGCGCGTCCTCCATCGACTGTTTCCACGTCGGATGCCGATTGTAGCGGTCGAGGGCGGCGAGGCTCATGGCGAGCCGGCGCTCGCGGTCGAGAAGCGCGCGAAGCGCTGCGGCGACCCCGCCGACATCCGCGGGGTCGACAAGGAAGCCGTTCTCTCCGCTGGTGACGAACTCGCTTGCGCCTCCGGCCCACGAGACAATCGCCGGAAGCCCAAACCCCATCGCTTCGAGAGCGGCAATGCCGAACCCTTCGTGCCACGACGGCTGAGCGAAGACGTCCGACTTCCTGAGGATCTGAATGAGCGCGCTGTCTGCGAGCCTGCCGCTGAACTGGACTGCCTCTTCCACGCCGAGCGCGCGTGCCTGCCGGCGCAGTGCCGCCGCATAACGCGGGGCGACGACCCCGCCGACGATCGTCAGCTGCCACGCTCCCGGAGGAAGCTGCGCCGCCGCGCAGATCAAGGTCTCGACGTTCTTCCGGGGCTCAAGGTTGCCTACGGTGACAATCCGCAGCGGCCTGGGGTGCCGCGCGCGCGCGACGACATCCTCGGCCGCGAGAGCGCCGAGCCGGTCGCGTCCCGGAAACGCGAGGTGGCAGGGGAGGGCGCTCCCGCGCAGCGCGAGCACGGATGCCATGGTCGCGCGCGAGTTGACGATCGCGCCGGTGAGGCTGAGGAGGTAGCGCCGTTCGAAGAGAGCGCCGAGCCGATCGCGGGGAAACTCCGAAACCCGAAGATGATGGACGATCGCGATGATCGGCCGGCGGAGCCGTCGGGCAATCGCGGCATTCGCCCAGCAGAGAGAAAGGTGGCAGAGTTCATCCTCCAAGATGAGGTCTGGGGAGAACCGAGCAAGCCGCGACGCAAGAGGGAAGAAGTTGTCGAGAAGAGCGGCGGGGAAGGGACGACGCCGCAGTGAGACGACGATCACCTCGTCGCCAGCGTCGCGGAGGGCGCGGACCAGCATCCGGTCATAGAGATAGCCGCCCGATCGCTGCCCGAGCGAACCGTACACGATCAGCGCGACCCGCATTCGTTCGCTACGGGGAACGTGCGATCCGGAACGACGCCCACGCGTTTTCGTTTTCCCACAGCCGCACTTCGATCGCCGAAAGCGCTGCCGAGGAGAGACCGTCGTCGAGCGCTTTGCAGAGAATGCGGGCGAAATGCTCCAAGCTCGGATTGCGCCCCTCGAACTCAGGGAGATCATTGAGCATGCGGTCGCGATACTGGCTGATCAGCCGGTCGAGAAGCGACTCGACGGCGACGATGTCAACGAGGTAGCCGTGCTGATCGAGCGCCTCTCCCTCTAGACGGGCCTCGAGGACGTAATGGTGGGAATGCGGGGCGTTCTCGGGTCCCCAGTCTCCCCCGATAAGGAAATGCTGACTGATGAAGTCGCGCCGGACAGCAAGTCGATACATTAGTCGTCCGCTCCGTAGGTGATAAGCGCCTGCAGGATAGTCGGGTCGCCGGCATCGAGGCGGCGGTAGAGCGAAGGAGCGTCCTCGATCGGCACTCGGTCGGTGATAAGGGAGGAGGGGCGGATCTCGCGGATCAGCTGCCACGTGACGGCGGTGCGGCGAGCGCGGTCCCACCGGCCGGCGAGCGCCGGGGCGAGGGTGCTCACTTGGCTGGAGACGATGGTGATCCGGTCGCGATGGAAGCGCCCGCCGAGGTCGATCGGCGCGCGCTTCGTCCCGTACCACGACCCGACGATGATGCGCCCGGCAAAACCGACAGCCGCGAGCGCAAGGTCGAGTGCCTCCGGCCGACCGCTCAGCTCGATGGCGAGGTCAGCCTTCGTCGAACCGAGACGGGCAAGGGCCGCCTCGAGATCCGCGGGGCTCCCCGCCCAATGCGCTCCGAGCGCAAGCGCGCGCGCCCGCCGCGCTTCGATCGGGTCGATGACGAGGAGGTCGCCGAGCGGAAAGCGGGCCAAGAGGGCTGTCACCAGCAAGCCGACGACGCCTTGGCCGATGACAACCGCCTTCTCTCCCAGCAGCGGCCGCGCATCGAGGACGAGTGTCGCCGCTGTCTCGAGCGAGGGGTAGAGCGCGGCGTCGTCGGTGGCGACCTCGTCCGGAATAGGCAGGAGGTCTCCTTCAGCGACAAGCGCCTCTGCGGCGTGGGGGGCGAAGGCAAAAACGCGGCGGCCGACAAGGCGCGGGTCGGCGAGCGGGCCCGCTGCAATGACGCGGCCGACGAAGGCATAGCCGTACTGCAACGGAAAGCGGGGCGCAACCTGCAGGGCCGCAATCCGCTCGTCGGCCAGCAGCGTGTCGGGCAGCTCACCGCGATAGACCAGCAATTCCGTGCCGGCGCTGACCGCCGACCGGAGCGCCCGGACAAGCACCTGGTTATCCTGAGGGAAGACGCGGTCGCGACGGCGAACCTCAGCCTGCCGCGGTCCGACGAACCACAGTTCAGCGACTGTCATCGCGGGAGCGATCCGAGGTCGCCGCGGATCAGCACGTCGTCGTCGCAGACCTCCACCGCGACATTGCGCAGGCGGAGCGGCGCGGGACCGTCGAAAGGAATGAGCGCCTCGACTGCGCGCAATCCCCCGACAAGCACTGGCGCCACCGTGATGATTACCTGATCGACGAGATTGGCGAGGAGAAAGCTGGTGATGATGCGGCTGCCGCCTTCGACCATGAGCGTTCGCACGCCCAAGGCGCCAAGCTGCTCGAGGAGCGCCCGGAGATTGACCCAGCCGTTGTCAGTGGCCGGCAGGCGAAACGTTTGCGCGCCCGCTTCCTCCAGCTCGATCACTCGGCGGGCATCGGCAGCGGCGGTCGTGGCAAGCCACGGCCGCCGCTCGTTCCGGAAGATATTGGCGGAGATAGGGACGCGCAGTTGGCTATCGACGACGACCACCTGAGGATCGCGGCCGGGCACAAGCCGGACCGTCAGCTGCGGGTCATCATCAACGACAGTGCCGACCCCGACCAGGATCGCGTCGTGCAGCGCCCGCAGCTGGTGGGTGAAGCGCGCGGAGCGCTCGTTGCTCAGCTGCAGCCGCTCGCCCCGCCGCGTCGTGATGCTGCCGTCGACGCTTTGGGCGTAGGTGAGCGTGACGAAGGGCCGGCCCGTCGTGCGGTACTGCTCTGGGGCGCGATCGAGGGCAGCGCGGACGTGTTCAATCACCGACATTCCAGCAGCGCGACGCATTCAGGTGCGACGGAAAATATTACCGACTAGCCTCACCACAAACAATGCGGCGCGTCGGCATTGGTATACTCCGGCCATGCTGCGTGCCGCTCCCGGCTTCCGCGCGCTTGACCATCCGCCCCTCTTTCGGACAGCGCGCCAGCGTGATCGCGCGGCGGCGGCCGCGCTCCTCGGCGGGGCTGCGCTCTGGATCGCGCTCCCCTTTCCGCTTGCCGGCGCAGGAGGGCTCCTCTTCGTGCTCGGGGCGATGCTTCGCCTCGATTGGGCGCTGCTTGCCGTCGTCGTCGCCTGCCCGTTTTACCTGCCGGTCGACGCGAACCCGGTTCCGGCCAAGCCGGTCGGCAGCTATCGCTTCAGCCCGGCGGAGGTCGCGCTGGTCGCTTGTGTCATCGCGTGGGCCGCGACAAGTGCCCTCCGTCCGGCGCGCATTCTCGAGCGGTGGCGAGAGATGGGCGGAGCGCTTTTTCCTGCCACGCTCTTTGTGGTCGCCGGGGTGCTCTCCGCTCTTGCGGCCGTGAACCGCCACGAGGCGCTTCGGGAACTCCGCGTGGTCATCGTGGAGCCCGTGCTGTTCGGAGTGATGATCATGACCAGCCTCGACCGGCGTGCCGTCGAGCGGCTGGTCATTGCCGGCGTTGCGCTTGGGGTCGCCGTCGCGGCGTATGCGTTCTACCACTACCTTGCCATCGGCATCGTTGAGGCGACGGGCGGCGTCCGCCGGGTCCTCGCTGTC